>CASBPX010000109.1 GCA_949127735.1 Candidatus Obscuribacterales bacterium
ACACCTCTTGCTCAGCGCCAGCGCATAGAGCGTATTGCTGGTAATGCCGATGTAGATCAATCTGCAGCCGTGGCTGACAAACAACATTTGCCCTCGTCTGAGAAAGAGCGTTCTGCTGCCGAACCGAAGATCAATGAAATTGCCGAAGCCGAGAGAGTAACACCTCTTGCTCAGCGCCAGCGCATAGAGCGTATTGCTGGTAATGCCGACCTCGATCAGTCTGGTGCTGTCAAAGAGCGCTAATACAGCCATCGACGCAGCAGCTCACGCAAGCAAAACTTACATAAGTTCACTGATCTTTGCTAAAAAAGTTGCTGCACCGTCAGCAGTGCGCGTCTGCATACGTTTGCTATAACAGGGTTTTCGGCATTGTGAATTTGATGAAGTGACACGGGAACCTTTTTGTTTCTGTAACAAAAGCTTGTCAGACACCTGATTGGCGCTTAGGCTTGTGGAGAGGACATCCTCAATGATCGCTATCAGTTCTATCGTTCATCGTTAGTAGCGTAATACACGAGAACCTTTTGGTGATGCTCACTCCACAGGGAGACATCTATTATGTACGAAACAAAAACCAGCCAATCAATCAATCAGCCGAAATATAATTCAGTGAAAACCAAACTGGTGATCACCGATGTAGACGGCACGCTGGCCTCTTTCTGGGACTATTTCGTGCCTGCTATGCGCGATTTTCTTAGAGATTTGAGTAGCAGCAGCAACAAGCCCGTGCATGAATTGGCTCAAGACATTGGACATATCATCGAAAGACGCGGCAGCCATGAATACCCATGGTTACTGGAAGAAACCAGTTTTGCCTGGTCTTATTTCGAGAAAGATCCGGAGACTTTTACCAGAGATTATGTAAAACCATTTTGGGAAGCCCTCGACCACAACCGCTCGAAATATCTTCATGCTTATCCGCGAGTGCTTGAGACTTTAGCCGAACTCAAAAGTCGCGGTGTAAAAATCGTAGCTCTGAGCGACGCTCCAGAATATATGGCGAGAGTGCGTAACCAACAAGTATTTGATGGTTTGCTCGATGCTGTCTATTCTCTTGAAACCGTTGAGCCTGAAAAAGACGATATCTTCCATCCGATATCGCTTGAGCATGGCCGTGAGCGCGTTAAACAGCTGCGCCAATCAACTGCAAACTTAAAAACAGCTTTGCACATTCTGCCGCAGTCTTATGAAAAACCGTGCGCTTCTGGCCTTGATCGTATTCTTCAAGATTTTGAAGTCTTTCCTCAAGAGTGTCTTTTCGTAGGCGATAGTCTGGCAAAAGATGGCATGGTCGCTGCCTCACGTGGCATTCCATTCATCTGGGCTCACTATGGCACCAGCTTGCCTGCTGAGTATGAAGAAATGGTCAATCGTTCGCTCAAGCCGCCAATTCAAGATCGTTTCCACCGCACATTGCCGCAAGAATTGATCACAGCAGTAGCGGCAAGGTACGATGAAATTTTGCACTTTGTGGTTTAAGCGGCGCCCAAACCGGTAACTTAAGTACTGGTTTCGGCCTTTGCTTTTTCCATAATTTTATCGAGATCGGCTCTCAGCTCAGGCTGGCTTTTGCTTTCCTCTTGAAGGATTTGCATAACCAGTTTGTGCTGTTCGGCGTTGGAGGTCAGTGACCAGACGGCCGCTGCACCAATAGAAATTTTATTGATGTTGCCGGATAGTTTTTTTGACCAAGATACGGTGGAGATAATTTTTTTGACGTAGCGTTTATCGCCGGTGGCAAAGAAACAACCCCACAGCATATCAAGATCGCTTGGTGCCGAAATAAAGAAAGTATCCAGTTTGTCTGCTGCCAGATTGGCGTGAGTAATAATTCGATCTTTGGCTGAGAAATTTTTTTCCACCAGTTCTGCTTCGGCCAGGGCTTCAGGTGTGCGAGTCAAACGCAAAGCTAGAGGCAGCAACGCGCTTTTGTGCTCGGTTGTCAGATCTTTGATATCTAGCAGCCATTTTTGCATGCGGTCTGGATGTTGCACAAACAGACGGCTCAAAAACGAGGCACTGGGGGCGAT
Source organism: Candidatus Obscuribacterales bacterium (assembly GCA_949127735.1). GTDB lineage: Bacteria > Cyanobacteriota > Vampirovibrionia > Obscuribacterales > Obscuribacteraceae. The sequence continues at coordinate 2,031 of CASBPX010000109.1, forward strand.
GGCGCTTTCTTTGTCTAGTGCTCCTTCTTTCTCTAACAAATGCACGCCTGCGGGCAGCAGGTCAGGGGTGGGGAAGAGGTAATAGTAAGTCATCCACTGCCAGAGGTCTTTACCGTTGTTGAGGGCGGTCAGGGCAGCTGTGGGTTCGCTGAGCGGTTCGTCACTGCCCTTGGTGCCCAGGGTATTAAACTCTTTTTTCGAAGCCCCAGCAGCGAATAAACTATCTGATAATGCGCTTTCTTCGTTGTCACTGCTTTCGCTTTCGGTAATGACCCGACTCTGTTTGGCGGAAGTGCTCGAATTCGCAGTCGCTGCTTCTGAATAAGCAATCTCTTCTGGCTTGATAAATTTGGCGGCAGAAAAGGGCAGAGTTTTATATGACAAATATTCTAAAGTACGTTTGCCTTTCGGGCTTGTAATCAGCATTTGGAGCGGCGTATTAGAGTCAGAATTGACGAGCAGCTCCAGCTGAATTGGACCGCCGTCAAATTTATAAGAAGTCGTTTTGCCACCACCAATGGTGGGGCCGGGAAGACCTGCAATATTACGGCTTTTGAAAAACTGCAGTTCGCGGCCGAACTCCAGATCGACAAAGGGCTGCTGCCGGGAAGCTAATATTGGCATATGCACAGTAGAGACCTTCGCTTGATCAAGAAGGTGTTTACCGGTTTTGTCAGCCAAATTGATAATCCAGACGTCAGGGCAAGAAATGACAATTAGACCGTGCAATCCTAGCTTGCTGTCGAGCGCTTCTTCGATGCGGCCGTATATCTCACCGGCCCGATAACAGTAACGCGGCTGGCCGGCAAATGACTCAGGATCAATATCATCGGCCACATAGCGCAGCTTAATTTCCTGCATTTCTTTCAAATCTGATTTGCTTGCATCGGCAGCCCAGGCCGGCACCAGCGAAGTGATGATACTGATCACTGCACAAGTCAGGGCACTAAATTTATTTGCTAATTTGCCGCGGCTACGCATGCTTGCCTTTCATAATTGCTACGTTCAAAGTATATTCCATTTAGCCCCCACCACCTGCGAATTAAAGGGGTATAATTGGTTGCCCTGTTACAGGTTCTAATACTGGACGCTTTAATCACAGTTGACAATCTCTGTAAGAGCTACCGCAACGGAACAGTCAAGGCTGTTGACGGCGCTTCTTTCACTGTCAGCCAGGGCGAAGTTTTTGGTTTAATTGGCCCAAATGGTGCAGGCAAGACAACAATTCTTGGCTGCCTGCTGGCGTTGATTGAGCCGACGTCGGGCAAAGTGTCTATCGGCGGCAAATCACCATATGACCTGGCTGTTAAACCGTTAATAGGCTTCCTGCCGGAGCGGCCCTGTTACAACCGCTGGATGACTATCGAACAATTTCTGAAATATCAGCATCGCCTTGCCAAGCGACCGGAAGAAGAATTGCCGCAAGCGATTAAAGAAGTGCTTGCACTGGTGGAACTTGATGTCGATCCCAAAAAACGCCGCATTCGCGAATTGTCGCGAGGTATGTTGCAGCGTATCGGTTTGGCTCAAGCATTAATTGGCAAGCCACAGCTATGTTTTTTAGATGAGCCCACATCGGGCATGGATCCTCTGGGCTTTGTCTTAATTCGCAAGCTTTTACTGAAATGCAAGACCGAAGGCATCACGGTGGTGCTCAATTCGCACCACTTGCAAGAAGTTGAAAAAGTTTGTGACCGCATTGCTTTCATTCGCCGCGGAAAAATAGAATCTGTTCAAAGTGTAGAATCACTGGCACAGTTAAGTCAGGTGCTCGTTGTTGAATGGCAATCATCTACAGGTGAAAAATCAGTGGATGTCGCGACATTAGAGAAAATCGCCAGGCAAGCAGGTTCAAATTTAATCGACAACAATGGCGATTCGGCTCGTTTTGCCGCCCCTGACAAAGACGTGGCAGCCAATCTAATTGTTGCCCTCACCGGTGGTGGTGTCAAAATTTATCAGGCCACTTTTGAAAAACGCGAGCTGGTTGAAATGTTTTATGAGGACAGCAATTGAACAGAGCGATTTTTGATTTTACTCTACAAGATAAATTTTCTAATTGGAAATTGCAACTGCCTCTGCTTGGTTTTGTCATTATGCCTGCCTATATGCTCTATCTCGCTGTGCAGAGCACACCGGAGAGAATCGCTGCTGGTACCACTATATGGCACTATTTTGAAAACCCTGCAGTTTATCTGTTTTACAGCTACATATTCGTCAGTGATGGTTTTGTCAGCTCAAGACCTACAGGCGACTCCACAGCGATGACACTGTTGTTTACTCGACCGATTACTCGATTTGACTATGTAATGACAAAATTCGTGGCCGCTTCATTGGGAGTGACCGCTCTTTTATTGCCTGCAGCACTGCTTGCGCATGGCGTCAGTTTTTTAATTGGCCTTCCGCCTGTTTTTGATGTCAGTCTGGCGGCCTCGATCATTCTCAACAGCATGCTCGCTTCGGCATTTGTTGTTTTTCTCCACTGTTTGCCAGGCGTTCTGGGAGTTTTTACTTTTCTCATGCTGGCTGGTTGTTCGAGTGCCGGTGATATGTTTCTCGCATCTGCTTCGAGTGATATTCCTGAAATACTCAAATATTTTGCTCAAATTATGCGCAATATCAATTTCTGGATTGGAGATTTTTTCTTTCCCTTTCTAAATGTTGGCCAGCTTTCCTCAGGTGTTTCTTTCGATTACACGGCGATCGTTGTCTATTTATCAAATATTACGTCGTATCTTTTCCTTGGCACTTATGTACTTGCGCATCGAGAATTTTTCTATGCCAGCGAGTAGAGCTCCCAAGTCATCAACCTTGTATATTCCTCTCTGGTTCACCATTCTTGCGGCAATATTATTTATGGCGCGAGTAGCAGTTAAGGTGGCAGACGAGCAAATAACGGCTCAAGCGCAGGCTGCCTTACACTGGGGCGATGCTGCCGCAATAGCAGATGTAAAAGCGGCCGCCGGTAAGTTGTTATTAATCGAATTTACTGCCGACTGGTGTGGTCCATGCCGAAAAATGGCTAAAACGACTTTCTGTAATCGCCAGGTTATTGACCGCATCAAAAGCAACTATGTACCAATACGCATTTACACTCCCAGCAATGAGCAAGCCACAACTCAGGCCAGTTTTATTCGAGAGATGCAAGAAAAATATAACGCTACTTACATACCGTGTTTTATCGTCGCTTTTCCAGGCGGAGAATATATTAGCCGCGCAACTGGCTATTACGACAGTCGAGAATTTTTAGATGTTTTAGATCAAGGCCTGCTTGCTGCACAGTTTGCCAGAGCAATGCACGCAGTGTACACATTTGATTATGTCAAAGCAGCCAGTTTTATCGACGGCGATGTACTGAGCGGTAAGAAAACTACCGACCCTAATCAGACCCTGATTTATTTTCACATTTTGTCGGCGCTCGGCCGTGAGGCTGAGGGGAAAATTTTAGTGCAAAGAAAATTGGATGATGAAGAGAAGACGAATAAAAAAATTGTCAGTGACCACTGGCCGCGCGCCCTTTGCAAATATTTGCTGGGGGAGCTGAGCGAAGCAGAGGCGCTTGCTGCCACTACTCGCGATTATCAAAAAAGTGAGTTACATTTTGCTTTTGCCCTCAGTCACCTGAGGTCTAATGATCGGCCAGGTGCCGTCCGCGAACTTGGCAAAGTGATGATTTTGCGGCAGAGTTACCTTGATTGTTACCGCTCCAGCGCCGTTTGGCTGACTGATTTCGAAAAAGACAAATAAATTGTCGCCAGTACGCATACAATAGAACTATCGAATTGGAGAACTTATGAAAATACCAATTTCAACTCAAGATAAGTTGCGTGCCGCTCTGGGTCTAACCCTTGTCTGTGGCATGTGCTTGCCGGCTGAAGAAGTGCAGGCTAAAACAAAAGAGACGGGCAAAGCCAACCAAGCGAAAGAAAATGCGAAAAAAAACGGCAGCAACCGAGAACTCAAGCCCGACGGTGCAAAATTTGAAACTAAACCGTCTAAAGATCCGGTAGCCGATCCAGAATCATCCGCTAAAGCTCCGCCTTCTGCCAAAGCTCCGCCTTCCGGTAAAGACCCCTGCCCTGCCTGCGGTCGCGGCTGATACTGTATGACCATCTTGTGCGGCCTGGCACTAATGCCGACAGCCGATTTTCTGGCGGCCGCATATCCTTTATTCGAAGCCTCTCAAGTCGATTTGCTTGAATGGAGCTTCGACACTGTTTGGAACGGCGCTGTACTGCCCGACTGGGCAGCTGATCTGATTAATTTTTATGCTTCGCAAGGCAGACTGCTTGGGCATGGTGTTTTCTTTTCATTGCTTTCCGGTCAAGCCCTGGCGCACGAGCAGTGGCTTAGCAATTTGTCGGAAGAGTGTCGACAGTACAAATATTTGCACATCTCAGAGCACTACGGATTTTCTCAAGCAGGATCTTTTGTCGATAGCACTCAACTGCCCGTGCCTTCCACTGCATCGACTCTGGCTTTAGGTTTAGCCCGTATGCAGCTGGTGGCGCAGGCAGTGCCTGAAATTAACTTTGGTTTGGAGAATCTGGCTTTTGCTTTCTCGGCGTCAGACGCACTTGCTCAAGGGCCCTTTTTGAAAAAACTACTGACCAGCCCTGGCAATTTTTTAGTTCTAGATATTCACAATCTTTACTGTCAGGCCCATAATTTTAAGATTGATTTTGAGCAATTGCTTTTAACTTATCCGCTCGAGCTGGTAAAACAGATTCACATCTCAGGCGGCTCCTGGTCTGAGTATAAAAACCTGGCGATTCGCCGCGACACTCACGATGATGAAGTTCCTGAAGAACTCTTCCAACTACTCGCTCTTGCACTCAAGTTATGCACGAATGTTGAATCAGTGATTCTTGAGAGATTGGGTGGCACCATAAATGGTGGCGCTGCCGCTTCAATTTTTAGAGACGATTTTTACCGTTTGAAAACAGTGGTGAATAGCCGTCAAGAGCTTAGCTATGCGGGAGAAAACCAGGTTGAAACTACCCGCCCTCAGCTGCAGCCGGGAGGTCTCGAACAAGATCTGACGCTGGCTTTGTATCAAGAACGCTTGCTTGCTTGGCTCAACAGTGAAATGAGTTCCGAGCACATTATTGCTCGCTTAAAAGACGACTCGAATCTCAGTATTTATCGAGAATATATAAGCACTTTTGAACCGCGCATGGTGGATGTGGCTAAACAACTGGTGCAGCGCTGGGGGAAGACAGTTGCTCAACTCGAATCTTTAGATGGTTGCCGTCATTCCACAATTTAATTACTGGTTCAGCTAAATTATGATCATAGCCAAGTATGCTAATTGAAGCTGTTGAAAGATTGAAAACGCGTGCATCTGAGCTCGGTAGGCCTAGCCAGCGTGCCGCTACAAAGCGAAGCATATGACCGTGGGAAAAAAGCAAAACATTGCCGCTCGAGTCAGCCTTTCGCAGTTTGTTGACTACGAGTTCGGCTCTAATACCAATTTCTTCCACCGCTTCGCCTTGAGGGAAACCATCACGGAAAGGTTGAAAATTGGGTCGCTCTGCTCTAATTTCAGCAGTTGTCTTGCCTTCATAATCGCCATAATGCCACTCGCTGAGTCCTTCAAGCACCTCGGCTTGCTCACCAAATCCGGCCAGTTCGCAAGTTTTTCTCGCTCGTAAAAGGGGGCTTGTGTAAACGCGATCAAATTTTAACCCCGCTAAAGCAGGCTTCAACTTTAGCGCTTGCTGCTCTCCATCTGATGTAAGCAGTTTATCGGTTAAACCGGTGTGCTGACCGCTGAGAGACCATTCAGTTTCGCCGTGGCGAACCAGATAAATCAGGGGCAGCATTTGGCTTCTCCTGCCAGCGTGGCGCTGACTATTTCTTGTGCTTCTTTGATGATGGTTTCCAGATGCGCCTCATCTTTCATGCTTTCAGCATAAATTTTGTAGATGTTTTCTGTACCAGATGGTCTTGCCGCAAACCAACCATTGGCAGTCGTTACCTTTAACCCACCAATTGAAGCGTCATTACCAGGGGCGCGTGTGAGTTTGGCTTCAATTTTTTCACCGGCCAGTTCAGTCGCTTTGACAGCATCTGGAGAGAGCTTTAAGAGCACGGCTTTTTCTTCCATCGTTGACGGCGCGTCTACACGTTTGTAGTAGGAGGTGCCATATTTTGCCGTCAGCTCCCTGTAGTGCACACCCGGATCTTTACCGGTAATTGCCAGAATCTCGGCCGCCAGTAGTGCCATAGCCGGGCCGTCTTTATCAGTGGTCCAGGTCTGGCCGTTTCTTTGCAAGAACGACGCTCCGGCACTTTCTTCGCCGCCAAAACAAACGCTGCCGTCAAACAGTCCTGGCGCAAACCACTTGAAGCCTACTGGCACTTCACGCAAAATTCTTTGCAGATCTTTGACTACGCGATCGATCATTGAACTGCTCACAAGAGTCTTGCCCACGGCGGCGGTATTCGACCAGTCGGGGCGGTGAGAGAGCAAGTAACTAATGGCCACAGCCAGATAATGGTTAGGATCCATTAGCCCCGCCGATGGTGTCACAATGCCATGACGGTCAGCGTCTGGATCATTGCCAAAGGCGACCTGATACTTGTCTTTTAATTTAACCAGATTGGCCATGGCAAATTTGCTCGAGCAATCCATACGAATTTTGCCGTCGTGATCAAGAGGCATGAAAGCAAACTGGGGGTCGATTTTTTTGTTGACGATTTCAATGTCGAGGTTGTACATGGCATTGATTGGTTCCCACAAAACAACCGAGGCACCACCAAGCGGATCGACACCAAGTTTAAGCTTGGCGTTTGTAATTGCTTGCATGTCGATTACTTGCGCTAAATCTTTTACATAAGGAGTAATGAAATCGGTGGTGTGTGTTGTGGCTGCCTTAACTGCTTTTTCGTAGGGAATGCGCTTTACCTCTTGATTGCCGTTTTGCAGCAGTTCATTGGCGCGATTCTGAATCCAGGTGGTGACTTCGGTGTCGGCAGGGCCACCATTGGGTGGATTATATTTGTATCCACCATCAGCGGGAGGATTGTGCGACGGGGTGGAAATTAAGGCATCGGCCAAATGATCTTTGCGTCCACGGTTGTAGTTTAAAACTGCCCGAGAAATTACAGGCACGGCTGTAATGCCGTCTTTTTCAGCAATCAAAACTTCCATATTGTTGGCGGCCAGCACTTCGAGTGCCGTGTGTTCCACTAATGACGAGAGCGCGTGGGTGTCTTTGCCGAACAGAACGGGCCCGTCGTAGCCTTGCTTGCGTCGGTAGTCGCAGACAGCTTGAGTGATGGCCAGAATATGAGCTTCTGTAAAAGTGCCATTGGTGGAGGTGCCGCGGTGACCGCTAGTGCCGAAAGTAACGCGCTGGGCCGGATCCTGGTAGTTAGGGGCACAATCATAATAAGCCTGTTCTAGCTTCGCTACGTTAATCAAGACATCTGCCGGTGCGGGTTTACCAGCTAGTTGGTGAATACTCATGTTTTTGATCTGGTCCTTTTTAAGTGCTAAACGGAACAACCTGTCCTGACAACGCGTCATCTATTGAAGGGATCTTAACTTTTCCTACATATTTACAGCCGACCATGTCGGTGAAGCAACTGGCAGAAAAATGATATCAGCGCACGGGCGGAATTTTCAAAAACTTAAGCCAAATGACTCTGTGGCTGGAAATGTGAATGAACATCCCCCGCTGGCAGAAAATCCCGTGTCATGGCACGACAGCTTTGAGCAGAGACTCTCAGAGCTCAAATTGTGGGGTCGAAACACCCATTCTTTTTTAAGCCTCTATGGGGGTTTGAAATATTTTAGTGTGCCTGGCGTCGAAGGTTATATACCGCTGATCATCACCCACGATCTGATCTTGATTAGCGGCGAGCCGGTTTGCGATGTTAAATCGGTAAAAGTTTTGATATCGGCTCTGGCCGGCTTCGCCCGCAGTAAAAAGTGCTCCATTGGAGCGATTCCGGTGTCAGAATCGGCTATGCAGCTAATGGAGTCAATCGGTTTCGACATAATTTATATTGGTAAAGAACCAATATTTGATTTGCATAATTTGCCAAAGGTGAGTAAATCTATTCGTCTGGCGGCAAATCGGGCCAAACGCAAAGGTTTCAGAGTCGTTGGCTACGATCCAAAATATCGTTCTCAAATCGAATCGCTTTGTCACAAATGGCTTGACGATAGCGAATTGCCACCAATGGGATTTTTGTTTCAGCTGAGACCATTGGAATTGCATACTTACAAAAAGTACTTTCTCGCCGTTGATGAAAGCGAAAAGCTGGTGGCTTTTCTTGCTTGCTCACCGATTTATGCCCGAAATGGCTGGTATCTTGAAGATCTTGTACGCGAGCACAATGCGCCTAACGGTTGCACAGAGATGCTGGTAACTGAAGCACTAGCTACTCTGGCTGCCGAGGGTTTCAATATGGCCACCCTGGCAATCGCGCCTCTGGCAGGCATGCCTGATTTTGATGAAAGTCACCCGATTCTGAATGGAATTTTGCGATTGTGCTACAGGTATCTTTCTTTCGTTTATCACTTCCAGTCTCTTGAACATTTTAAAGGGAAGTTTCATCCCTCTCACTGGGAGAAGAACTATTTTTGCGTCTACCGAACTGGGCAAAGAATGGGTGTCACCGGCAGTTTGCTGCGTGCTCTACTGCCAAACGATATTCTCGCTATCGTGCGACATAAAATTAGCAGATGTCCTTTCCTCTGAAATTAGATTTGCGAATTTTTCCATCTTCATCAAATAAAAAATTTGCGCGACTTTTGAACACAGCGCAAACAAATATTTAGTTCTGCTAACCACACCTTTGGGAATTTAGGGGAACTTACGAGGCAATGCCTAGTCACTAACGGCAGAGATTTCTGATGCGTTCAGAGACCTCACCATAACAGACACTCGGTGCTCAGGCACACACCCTATAAATTGGAGAAATCATGGCTAAACAAGCAGTAATTTGTATCGTACCTAGTGAAGTAGAAGCAGAAAATATCGTGGACAGACTGAAAACCTCTGGTTTTCTCAATACCGATATTTCAGTATTGATGCCAGACAGAACAGGCATTCGCGACCTTGGCACCGAAAAGCACAGTAAGGCTCCGGAAGGCACATCTGCCGGCGCTAGCACCGGTGCTTTGCTTGGTGGCGCTTTGGGTTGGTTGGCTGGTATCGGCGCCCTCGCTATTCCTGGCGTTGGACCGTTCGTAGCTGCCGGACCGATTATGGCCGCTCTCAGTGGTGCCGCTATTGGCGCAGCAACCGGTGGTGTAGCTGGTGGTTTGATCGGGCTCGGCATGCCTGAGTACGAAGCCAAGCAATATGAAGGCAAATTGCGCGACGGCAATATTCTTCTTTCAGTACACACTGACAATGGTGATCAAGCTAAAGCAGTAGAAGAAATCTTCAAAAACGGCGGCGCTAAAGACATTATGCGTTCCGGCGAAGAAGCTGTTAAAAGCGCCTAGTTAACTGGCTCATAGACAACAAGGGGGGTGGTTATGCAACCATCTCCCTTTTGCTTTTCGAAACTAGAGCGTAGACGTTTTAGTTATCTGGAACTCAAAACGTATAGGCTCTAGTTTGCAAACCCTCTAGAACCCAAGAGACTAGCTTTGCTATGAAGCAAAATCTAAAAAGCTTGCGCTATCTGAGCGCCGCAAAAGTCTTTTAACTTCCGTTTCTAGAGCAGTATTATCAAACTGTTCCATGGCTATGCAAGCCTCAGCCCCAAGAGCCTTGGCAGCTGTTCTGACACCGTTCACAAATGATTCGTTGATCATTCTTTTGACGGTGAAGCAAACGAAAGGAATATGCGAGAGCTCGGCATCGTGTTTTACAAAACTGAGAAAGTCGAAGCCGCAGGTAAAGGTGGATTGATTTTCAAATAGTCCGATGTCGCAGATGACTAAATCAATCCTGGAATTGATCAAAGTATTCAAAGCGCCGCGAAAAGTGTGAGTGGTGATCAGATCGTTATTCTCGCCAATAATTTCTGACATGCTGTGATGTGAAGTGTCTTGTTCATCGAGAATCGCTAAAATTAAAGCCACAATGGTCACCGTTATTTTTTTTCTACGCTTCGCATTTGCGATTTGACTGCGTCTGCTTCTTGTTCTTCATCTTGCCCTTCAACCTTTTCAAATTCATCACCACGAACGGTAAGGTCACCTTCACACGTCGATCCGTTAGCTGGCCAGTTTGCTTTCGCCAGCTCGATCGTGATTAGCTCTATCAGAGTCTAATGCAGCCTTAATGCGGTCTAAAGTTTCAGCTGCAGCCAGTTCGCTTTCGTCTGTAATTTCGCCCATAGCTAGGGGTTGCGTCGTCGCTTCTGGTGAGCGGGGTTTGGCAGGCTCCATGTTTCTGGCCAGCGCGCAGAAAAATTTGTCCCAGAGTCTTGCAGTGCGCTCACCAATAGATTGGCGCAATTCGCATCCCTTTTTTGGAGCAAGCAAGATACCGCCCAGTAGCCCCAATAAACCGGCTATTATAAATTGTCCCATTGCTCTGTCCTCTTGTTTGATGAGCGCGAAGTACTAGACCGAGCACGGTGTAATTTGTTCCTCTCCTGCTTCCTGATAGAATTTGAGTCGCTAAACTCATCAGTGACAATTTTGAAACGAATACATCTGGGTCTATTGGTTCTGCTAAGTGCGATTCTATCTGCAACTCCGGCTTTCGCCTGGGATGATTTCGGCCATATGGCTGTGGCGGGCATAGCTTACAAAAAGCTTGATCCCGCTGTTCGAGAGCGAGCAGATCGGTTAGTCAGGCTAAATCCGAGCTACAGCAACTGGCTGCAATACATGCCGAGACATCTTTCTAGTGACGAAAAAAATCTATATGCTTTCATGCAAGCCGCTACCTGGCCAGACTCTATAAAAGGTGATGCCACTTATCAGTCAGACGGCCTTGATGGTGGTTACCGGCCTGATGGCATTACTTCAAATTTAAACGTTGGCTATAGCGATAAGCTCTTGCATAAATACTGGCATTTTGTCGATTTGCCCATTAGCGCCGATGGGGCCAGGCTTCCCGCGGTGCCTACTCCGAATGCCGAGACCGAGATGGCACTATGCCGCACGACTCTTGCTTCAACGGCCCCTGATGAGCTCAAGTCATACGACCTGTGTTGGCTTTTACATCTAGTAGGAGATGTGCACCAGCCTTTGCATTGCGTTACTCGGGTGAGCAAGAAAATGCCTTATGGCGACAGTGGCGGCAATGCCGTGAAAATTTACGATACTGATCCGCCCACATTGCTGCACACCTTTTGGGACCAAGTATTAGGAACAGAAAGAAGTCCTGCCAGTGTTATTCCTTTTATTGCTACTCTTGCGCCCGCGGATTCGAAATCGGCAGCAGACCGGAACGCTCGCAATTGGATCGAAGAGAGCTTTTCACTGAGTAAAAGCAAAGTCTATGTCTCGCCAATTAAAAAGGGTGTTGATGTCAAGCGCTTATCGCCGGCTTATAAAAAAACAGCATATGATTTGGCGCGTGTGCAAGTTGAGCTGGCGGGTGAGCGGCTAGCAAATGTTCTCAACAGCGAATTGAAATAGCACCACCGGCAATAGCAACGTTTTTTTTGCTGTCAGCGTCTGGTAATAATTTTGGCGTACCATAAACGCGAAGAAGCTGAGTGAATCTCAGTTTTACGGGCATAATAACTCTGTAGTCAATAAAGTAGAGTGAGTTTTGCCTTCGCGTAATTCTAATGTTGCTCCTTTGAAGCCGCCACTTTCGCCTGAGGAAGTGGAGCAATATAATTTGGCCGTTCAAAAGTCAGCTGATTTGCTTTGCAATCTGCATGCACAGACGGCTGCTGCGTTTGATACCGCGCATAGTGGCAAGCGCTTTTCGTCCGCCGACACATTTAACTGGCGAACAGCATTAATAGCTTTTATAGTGTCACTGCCTGCATTTTTCTATTTGTTGTTTGCTGCTTTTGAGCTTTATGGTGCCAGGCATATTGAGCTGGCGGCTCTCTTTTCGGCGGCCATGTGTAGTGCCTTTATTGTCTTTGTCGCTAGAGAAAATTCATTGCCTCGCCCTGCTCATGAAATTTCCAGTTACTCCGTGGCCTTTCTCTTCTGCCTGCCGGCATGGGTGCTCTGCTATTTGCTTATGGCCGCTTTTGCCCCTGTGCATACTGCGTTTGCAGTGGCATCTTTTGTTGCTACCGGCTTGAATCTTTATCTGGGCGGTCCTTTTGGTGAGAAAAAACGCAGGGCTACGGCTAACATTGCTCATCCTAATTTCAGTTTCAAGAATTTCAAGTTTTCTCCGTTTTCTGTTGCTTCTGTCAAAGCGCCATCACTTGGGCTGCGGGCTGATTACATGAATGGCAAGCCGGCGGCCATTTGCCGCTACTACCAGCTTTATTTTACTAAGTCGGCGCTGGCCAAACTTTTCGAACAAAGTTTAACCTTCGCTTATATGAAAAAAGAGCAAGAGTTAGTAATAGACGCCGAGGCACCTGGTCTGGATATTTTTCCGGCTCACAAATCGGCGAAGTACATAAAATCTTCGTCTAAAGTGCAATTTGTCGAACTGACAGAGCAATCTCGCCAAAATCGTTACCGTGAGTTTCTCGCTTCTTGGGCTTTGCGTATGGCTGCTGATGCTCTTGTAGCTGACCGCGCCGGCGCACTTGAAAGTGTTATCTTTAACGCTTATGCACCGGTCTTGGTGCCTGAGACAGGCAAGTCAGTACGGAGTTGTTTGCTTTCTTTGCGGTTGACTAAATCTGAGCTGGCCAAACTCGATGTGGCTAAAGTAGACAAAATCGCTTGTCTGCGAAAACTCGGTGCTCGCCTCAGCACGGCCACAGGCAGCGCCGCTCATATCGTCGCCGTGCAACCTTTGCGCACAGCCGGCAGTGCAAAAACTTTGCCTTCGGGGGGCAATTCGCTTGCTTTATTGTCCATGGATCCGATTCAATTTGAGCATTTATTAGCTGATTTGCTCAGACGCATGGGTCTTGAGGCCAGCCTGACACAGGCATCTCACGATGGTGGCATTGATATAATCGCAACTGACGCCAGGCCAATTCTCGGCGGCAAAATTGTGGTGCAGGCCAAGCGTTATAAACACACTGTTTCGGTTTCTGCAGTGCGTGACCTTTATGGTGCAATGCAGCATGAAGGAGCCAGCAAAGCCATTCTTTTCACTACCAGCAGATTGAGCCCCGATGCCTGGCAGTTTGCCTCGGGCAAACCAATTCAATTAGTGGAGGGCGAGCACCTGGTGAGCTTATTACAAGCCCAGGGCATTGCTGCTCATTTGTAGATTATCGCCATTGTTAATTACGCGGGTAAAGATCTTTCAAAGCCTGCCGCAGCTGGCTCACAGACCGCCATCTCTCATTAGGATCTTTAGCCAGGCACTTCATAATGATGTCGTTTAATTCAGTCGAAACGGCGCCATCGGTTTGTGTTTGCGTCAGTGGCAGCGGCACTTCGTAAAGGTGCATGGCAAAAGTATGAACTGCGCTTTCACCCTTAAATGGCGGGTCACCGCAAAGCATTTCATAATACATGCACCCCAGCGAGTAAATGTCAGAGCGATAATCGACATCAAGGCCTTTGCATTGCTCAGGGCTCATGTAGAGCGGGCTGCCAAAGACAAAACCGGGCTGTGTCAGTTGCATAACAGGCTTCTCGTCATGGCATTTGTTGCATTTAGCAATACCAAAATCGAGCAATTTCACATGTTGCGAAAATGGCCCTGGATACGATTTGTCGCTGTCACTCAATTCATCGATGATCATCACGTTACTGGGTTTGATATCGCGGTGAATTATGCCCATATCGTGAGCAAACTGCAGGCCTTCGATGACGCCGGCAATAATGCGATAAGCCAGTTTTTCGTTCAGTCTGGTGCGCTCATCGAGAATCGTATCGAGACCGTATCCGGCTAAATGTTCCAACACCAGGTAGGGCAATGGGTCTTTCCCTGGTGAATACTTAGCTTCCAGCCCTTCCGTTAAGTCGGAGAGAAAACCATAAGAATACATGTGAACGATATTTGGGTGATTGAGGTTGTTAATGATGGCCGCTTCACGCTTGAACCTCTCACGACTTTCTTCGGTGTCTGAATAATCTGGATGTAAAACTTTAACAGCTACTTGGAAACCAGCTTTTTCATGGCGACCTTGATAGACGGTGCTCAAGCCGCCCCGGCCAATCACGCTTTCTAGCTTAAAGCGCTTTTCTATTACGGCGCCCAGCAGTTGTTTGCCGTTGTTCATTCTGGGCCTCACAACACACAGCTTGATGTTTCCAAAACTATTATACGATCTGCCGTTAGTTACCCAGGCGGTATTTTACCCAGATGACACTGACATTGGTGCCACTTGTTCTGGGATCAAGCATACAAGTCACTTTAACGCCCTGTTTTTCTTTTTGAGCCTCAAGCATAAACAGTGTGCCGGCCTTGCCGATTTTATCCATAAGTTTAGGAGCGGCAGTGCGAGAAGACCAACCGTCATTACGCAATTTGTCCTGATACCATTTAAATACCATTTCAGGCGAATCTTTAGTAACAACGCCCGCTGTGGCTGTCGGCGAGCCTTTAGTACTATTGATGAAACTTGTGCTTGTCACATTGCTGTTGTATGAAGGCACCGGAAAATTGATCGGAATTTTTTCGGCGATATTGATGTGTGCAGTGGTCAGAACCGAATTATATTTCGCTCTCGCTTCCTGCAGATTTTTTTCTCTGGTAGCGGGGTCTGATTGTGGTTGCGGCGGTTGCTGCGCTAGAGCAGCATGATTGAAAGCGGCTGCCAGGGCCAGGAAGGCCAGGGTCGAGAGTTTTACTGCGAGATGCACTTTATTTGTTACTCCATTATTAGAGCGGGTTGCAAACGCCAACAGTATGCACTTCACTCCAGCGTTTAACTCTGATTTCACCCAGGTTGCCGTTGTAACCGCTGCCTGGCTTCCAGTAAACGTCTTTGTCCCAGAGCAACCAACTGACGTTAAGGAGAGGTGTGGGTGAGCAGAATATAACGGGTGTCGGCACATGGGGAATAATCGGCGGAATGCCGCCGGGCATATAGTCATCGTCGATAATTTTCTTTTCTGTGCCGTCTGCGTCTTTACCAGAAATTAGTGGCATCCACGTAAAGGCGAGAGCATCAGCTGCAATTTTAGGCAAGCACTCTAAAGTTTCGCCGTCTTTGCTAAACATATAAAAATTCCTTTCACCGGCAATTAAAGCTGCTCTGGTTAAGGCTGAGCCGAGGCAAGAGTGCAGTTTAGCCGGTGTGATTACCACACCAGGTTTGCTTATCATTTCATTAGCGCGACTGACCATCTGGGCTTCTACTTTTTTCGTTTCTGCAACGTGCAGGTTGGGCAAACTGAAAATCACCTCATCCAGTGAGCGGCCGGCAATATCGAGGCCGACCATCTGTGAAGGTGGTGTAACTAGCGCGCAAAGTACACCACCTCCCGGCATGGGTGTACCTGACATACCGGTGGGAGTTGTGAAGTCATAATTTTGAGCAGCGCCGAACTCAACTTTAAAAGGAGGGACGGGATAAAAATACCAGTGACATTTCGGCTGATCTACTTTGATCTTCAGGAATGAATGAGGTGCCGATAGTTTGAACGGTTTACGCGGATTGCTAAGCACCCACGATAATGCTTTTTCGCCGGGGGCGCCAGCTTTGAGAGCCTGACCTTCTGCCGAAAAAGCATTGGGCACAGGGTTAGACCATTCAAGCGCTTTCGTGCTGGCTTTTTCAGCATCAAATTTTGAGCTGGCTACGAGCATGGGCTTGTTATCCCATTTGAAAGGAACCTGCCAGATAGTTTTGCCGCCAATTTGAATTGGCACATAGCCTTTAAGAAAGTACTTGTTGCCTACACCGTCTGGCTTCGGCGAGCGTGTGCACTGAGTGCTGGCTCCTCCAGGCAGAGAGTAACCGGGGGGCAAATAGAAATTATCACTGGGGCTTCCGGTAAGTTCAATATTACTCTCGGCTTCGCGGTCCATTAGCGATGTCTGCCAGCCTGCTCCTGGAAGCACTTGTGTGCTTGAGCCCACTCCGATCATGCGCACCGAGTTTTGTTGCGAAAGTTCGTTAAAGAAATCGTGAAGGTTTGACGCAGTCTTCAATTTTGCGGCGAGTGAATTACTAATTTCTTCGGCGCCTGACACAGCCTGGCTGGCGTTGCCGCTGCCTGAACCGGCCTGCCCGTCAGCAGCTGCCGCTTCTGCATTGATGGCGATCAGCATGGCTTTTGACCAGACTCGATTGATTCTTAATAGAGTAATTTTATTGTCTCTGATGTTATTGTTGTCGACAGAATCGCTGGCGCAATCTTCGAAACAGCGTTGGTTATCAGAGAATCCGATCGGTACACTAATATCTGTTAGTGCTTTTTTACCAATGTTGAGGGCACCAGCATCGGTGGCATTTTTTGTCTCACGCTGGGCTCCCATGTAGAGCACGATAAACAGAAAACCGATGCCGAGAACCAGGAGTGCCAGGGCAAGCACTGCAGAAAACGCTGTCACTGACCCTCGTTTGCCACGCTTAGTTTTCATTTGCTTGCTCAACCTCCAGAATTAAAAATTCTAAAATGGGTTTATTCTTGAACTGTGCTGCCTACTATAGGCTCAACATCTTTTGCCGTGAATGTATAACCGGCGAAGCCCGGGAAGGGCACCGGCAATTTCACTTCCATTACTGTGGTGAGTGAGATTGAACCCTGGCCTTTACCGGGATACTCAAAGTCCTTTATCTTCAACGACTTGACCAGAGTTGAAGCTTGAAAAGTTTTGAGAGTAAGCTCTGCGGCCGCGTGGGCCGCTTCGCCGTCAGGCTGATTAGCCGCCGCACGAGCGGCATTTTTAGCGGCAGTATCATTCATGGAGTTGGCAATTACCATCACTGTCAAATCAAGTAAGGCCAGGGCAATTGGTACCAGAATGATGGCAGCCATAACAGATTCCATTAAACCGCTGCCGCGGTTGCCTCTTTTTTTAATGGTGCGAATTGGCTTTGTCATTTACTTAAAACTGTCCTTTTCAAAATTTTCAATTAACTCTGTGTCAGTACATACTGAACCGGCTCAAAAATTATGGGGCATTATCTGGATTTTCCATGGGGCGCTCTGAAGAAATTTGAAAAAGCATGGGGCCGTTTAAGCCCGGAACGTTAACTACAGGCAGGGGAATGGTAAGAAACGGACTGCAAGTAACGCTAGTGCGCACCATCACAATACGATCTGTAACTTTGTCTGGACCGGTTTGCCCATCTCTATATGAGACGTCGCATTGCGGATAACCCTGAGTTTTGACGAAGTGCCCCATACCAGCCAGCCACTGGTCTGTGATGCCTTTGCGCACCACGCCGGTGGCGCTGACGGCGTCGGCCATGGGTAGCAGTGATGCCTCATGCACCTGATTGTAATTGAGCACCATGCAGAGGCCGTACGAGACGCCCATGCTGAGCATATCGAGCAGCGGGAAGAAAAAACAGATCAGCAAAATCATCAAAGCGGGGCCGAATTCGGCCATAGAGTTGGCTCTGCCGTTGCGGCGCTTTCTGATTGTTCTCGGCTCAGGCATCTTTTTTTCTTCTCCCGTTTTCAACAGGCGGCTGTTGCGGTGATTGGCATGTTTAATATACGCATTTGGCGCTTCTTTTAGAGGTAATTTCGAGATTAGAATTGTTCAGGGTATGATGGTCGGTACCGGTTGCGAATGTACATGGTTGGGATAGACGATTATTACTTGGTAGGGCATTGATGAGTGACTCAGGCGGCGAAGCAAGCAAGCAAGAGCCAGAGCCAGTTCCACCGGCCGAGCAAGCTGGCGGTGCGGAAGAATCACGCGGCAAGAAGCCTAGAAAAGTGGCTAAGACACTGCTTTTTAATACACCTGAAGGTGGAGAAAAAAGTGTCGCGCAAATTAAGCTCGAAGAGGCGGTAAAGCAAGCGGCTGACCAAGAATCTGGCCAGGTGGCTGGGCAACAAGTTGTGCCAGAGGCTGTGCCGGAAGTTGTGCAAGAGGCCGCTTCGCCAGACGTGCCTTTGCCAGACGTGCCTGCTGTTCCTTTAATTGATGAACAGCAGCTAGTCGCACAAGTGCAAAAGCGGGCAGCCAGAAGAGTGGCTAAAACACTCTTATTTAGCTCCACCAATTTAGGCGATCTGCAGGCCAAAGCCGCAGCGGCTGCCAATGAAAAGGCGGCCGCAGTACCCACAGAAACCGCAATACCAACAGCACCGGCAGCTCCAGAAGTAAGTGCGCCAGATTTAGCGATGCAACCGGAACCAGCTGTAACACCAGTGGCCGAAGTTATTCCTGCACCTCGAGCGCCGAAGAGAACTCGCAAGATTGCCAAGACTTTGATGGAAAGCGATCTTGACAATTTTGCCGAAGAGAATTTAAGCCAGGCCGACGAGCCGCCGCAAATAGATTTTTCTATTTCAGCACCAGCGGCGGAGGCTGCTGTTGCTACTGATACTGCTAGTGATACTGAGGCGCAGGGCGATGTTGTCAAAGCTGATAAATCTGCCGAACCTGCCAAACCTGCCAAACCTCTTAAACGCGAGCGGCAGCAATTTGTGGCCAAGACTATGCTCGACCACAGCATTTTGTGGGACACCGTCTCTAAATTTGAAGCGAAAATGGAAGTCAAAGTCGCTGAACAAATTGCTGAACGTGCCGCAGAACCTGTAAAAATGTTGGTTCCCATTGAGTGCAAGAAGCAGGCCCTGGCCTGCGGCTTTAAATGGGACGATACCGAAACCAGAGAACGTTTTCGCTACTGTGCTCTATGCAAAACTGCGGTCTATAATTTCGCCGGCTTAGAAATGCCTGAAGCTGAAGAAATTATTTTCCAGCGGGAAAACAAGAAAAAATTCACGCTCTTCAAGCGACCAGACGGCAAGTTTATGACTGTCGATTGCCCAGTGGAAGTGAAGCGAAAGCGAGACACGATTTTGCTTTCGGTCGGTGGTGTAGTGCTTGTGCTCTGTGCCCTGGCTTTCATGATTTACATGCCGAAGCCGCCCAAACCTGAGCCACAGGCGCAGGCCGTGCAGAATCCTGTGGAACCAGGGCTTACCGGTCCCGGCGAAAACCGCGGTACTAATTCTTCAAGCAAACATCCGACCACAGCTGCCACCGGTGCCGCTGTGAATGATGGATCGTTCCATATGGTTAATGGCCAGCGCGTTTATCCTACAACAGGGACAGCCCCCGTGACTTTCCCTGCTCCGCAGCAACCTGCTGTAACCAGCGACGCCGACGAAAATGGCGACTTCTGGCAATACGACGGCCCGCCTAATTCTTCTCCGCCAGTTCAACCTGTTCAGCCTCTTCAGCCGGTGCCACCCGTGCCTGTTCAACCTCAACAGTCACAAAATTCGAGCTTTGCGCCACAACAACTGCAACAGCAGTATCCGCAGCCAGTGACAGATGTTGCCGTACCAAAACCGACCAACGGTGCTCAGCTCAAACAGGCTGGAGAAACGCCATCACCATAGATTTTAGGGTAGTTTGACTGTATTGAGTCTATTCAATGCGGAAGGTGGTGCGGCCAACCTTTATTATGTCATTGGGTGACAGTTGCCATGGGGTAGAAATCAACTGGTCATTAACTGTTGTGCCATTGCTGCTCATCAAATCTTCCAGCCACCAGCGGCCCTGGTCCCAGTATATTTTGGCGTGGTCAGCCGAGGCATAGCCGTCGTCTGGCAAAATCACTTCATTTTCGGGTGCCCGGCCAAGATTAACCGTGGGGCCGGAGAGCGTATAAGTTTCGTTGGTTTGGAGATTGACCAGTACCGGCAGGCGGCCTGTTTGCGGAGCATTGCTGGACATATGAACCCTACCCTACCTTATAACCTAAAACCCTTGAGGGACATCGTAAGTCATCGTCATTGTAGATCATGCAAAATCAGCACTGATTGTTCAAAATCGTATCAAGATATAAAGGCATTTTTTCTCTCGGGAACCTAAATTGATATTTGAGCATCTCATTATTCATATAACTCGCTGCAAATGCGACGGCTCTGAAGCAAAGAATAGGAAGAACCCTAGTGGTTTCTCCAGGCTTTTCTTCGCTCAGCCTTGCATGGTATCCATTGAGTCATCTAGGAGGATGCTATGACTGCTGACGAAAACAGGGCCAATGAAGCCACTCTAATTTATTCCAATTGCTGTTTTGAAATGGGCAGAAGATTTCGCAAGCTCGGGCGCAAATATGCAGAGCAAGGTGAAAGCGAAAAGGCCGCCCAACTAAAAATCGAGGCCGCAATACAGCTTGATGCCTGGCGCAAAGTCAGGCGCGAAATGAAAAAAGTCGGCTAACTCTAGTTTGAAAGTTAAAGCGTACCGTGCATTTCTCGAGCGAATTTTTTCTGATGCAGTGACGAAAGAGCATGTGCAGAACGCGCGTCTGACGGCCGCGCATGTTTAACTTTGCTGCTGGTGATAATCTGGTTTTGGTTAACTCCAGTTATGACTGATTTAGCCAGTAAATTTTGGCCTAGATGAGCCGTGGTAGCGGCGGCTAGAAGCAATGCCATTGCTGCACAGGCTATAGCCAGGCGCCTCGCCTGTGGTGCCGGCGTCAATTTAAGCAATAGTTGTGTGAGTAAATAAGTGGTGCCGCCCACGAGTGCAACAATGCCGCTGCGCCCTTGCAAGCGGCGCAGCCCAGACAGCGAACGGTGCGGCCCGTGGCTGGCGGTATAAATGAAATTTTTGAGAATATAAGCTGGAGATTTAAATTCTAGTGTCTGAATTTTATATCCGCGCGTTTGTTCTTCCAGTTGATATTGCCGCAACATTCCGGCTTTAGTGGTAATAGTCATTCTTTTTGCAAACCACTCCGCTTCTCTGTCTCTAAATTGATTTAGCTGTTGTTGATGGAATTGATTGCTCATTTTTTCTCTCTCCAGCGTGAGTGATTAGAGTGAAAGCATCATACATTTTACTTGTGATCAAATTGTCTCTACTAAGCCTTGAATACACGCGCAGGGAAGCCTCAGGCTGATTCAGGCAGTTTCGCTTATCAGTCTGTGGAATATTGAGGGAAAACTTCAATACTGCTGGTGGTGCTACTCGTTCATCAGCTCAGCATCTGAAATTGCCTCTGCTCGTGCAAATACTTTTGTCGCTTCTTCTGTTTTATTACTTTGCGAAAGTAGAGAAGCATAACTATTTAAGGCCTGATACAAAAGCGATTTATCTTGAGGCACAGCGGCCTCAGCAATTTGCACTGCCTGCTTCAGCTCTGCAGTGGCAGCCTCATATCGATTTTCATCACGGTCTAGTTGTCCCATTTTAATCAGCGCTAAGAGCTGTTTGCGCTGATATTGTTTGCCAGGAAGTTTTTTGTAAATGACTAAAGATTCGGTCACCAGCGGCCGAGCTAGCGGCAAGCGCTGTTGTCTCGAGTAACACTCGGCCAACAACATATTGAGACCAGCGACCTGCGCGTCGTTGGGCCCAAGCAGGTTTTTGTAAATTTCTCTAGCCCTAATGAGCAATGCCTCAGCATGCTTGTCAAGGGCTGCGCCGGCCAGACCGCGGCTAACATGGTCAATGGTAGTAAAAGTTATCGGCGCTAAAATGCGCTTGACACTTGTCTGCGATGGCGAGGCTGGCTTTGCCAGCTGGTCTAATTCTTTGATTAGACCATCATATGAATCGAGTAAAACCTGCGAATTAAGCCTGGCAATTTTTTCGTTGGTAGCCTCAAGCTCATCAAACATTTTTGCTTCTGTATAAAGATTGCGTTGCATGCGCAGAGCAGTCATCAGGCGTCCGCGGTTGCTAAATTTTTTTCGAGCGGTGTCTTCGACGCTAAGCAAGACCGAGCGAGCCTGGTCAAATAAATGATTGTCTATTAGAGTTTGAGCGATTGTAGTCTGCGAGTTCCAAATCGTTTTAGTTAGTACTGTGCCGTGATCTGGGTCAGGCCCGTTATCACATGACATATAAGCAATAAAAGCCGCCACCAAAACAAATAGCGACCAGAATGCCTGGCGCAGGAACTTGACTTCTTGCCTTTGCCTGGTAGGATGCTGCACCGGTTTGACCTTGACCGAACCTGAAACCGGTTGAATGGTGGGCATTTCTTGAAGCAAGTCGGCAACAGATTGATAGCGATCTTCAGGCTTTTTTTCCAGGCAACGAAAAATTAGCGCTTCTAGATTTTTATTGATGTTCAGTTCAGGCGCCACTTTATTAAAAGCAGGCGGTGTCTGGCTAACATGCATGGTCATGGTGTCGTAGGCGGTATCGCCGCGTAGTGGTGGCACACCGGTTAATGTCTCGTACATGACGCAACCAAAAGAATAAATATCAGAGCGATTGTCTAGAGCTTTGGCCTGGCATTGTTCGGGGCTCATGTAGAGAGGGCTGCCGAAAATGTCTCCAGTTTGAGTTAGACGCGTTTGCTGCTGGCCGGCGTTTGGTAAAAGTTTGGCTATGCCGAAGTCAACAATTTTGACCAGCTCACTACCATCTTCACCTTTCACTAGCACCAGATTGCTTGGCTTCATATCACGATGCAAAATGCCGTTTTTGTGCGCATGTTCAAGCCCCATGCAAGTCTGCCGAAATATGTTTACTGCGCGATCAACGCTTAGGTGATGAATATCTTCCAAAATCTCGCTTAAATTTTGACCTTCCAGGCAGTCCATAACCAGATAGGCCTGATCACCGACAATACCGAAATCATAAATGCTGATGATATTTTGATGCTTGAGCGAGCTTGCGGCTTTTGCCTCATGCTTAAAACGTTCAATCGCCAACTTGTCCGAGTCATCGTGCAACAGTTTGATAGCGACAACGCGATCCATCAGCCGATGGCGGGCTCGATAAACAACGCTCATGCCTCCTGCGCCCAATACAGAAAGAATCTCATATTGGTCAGCAAAAACTTGACCGATCATGGGATCGACTTTTTCATGCTCAAGCTCATGGCCGTCGTCAGGGCATTTTGACCACAGGGTCTCAAACTTTTTTTCGCAACGGGGGCAATATTTCAATCGCTAGCTCACTTGCTCTAAGAACGCACCTTACGGCATTTTATCAGGGTTGGGCTATCCTTTCTTGATTGATGTCAATTGCCAGGTCATTTTCGATTATCTCTTTGATCAGTTCTATTACTCCCAGACCCCTTTCGCTTTCAGTAACCATGGTGGCAGTTTCTTTAATTGAAGGAATAGCATTGCGCACTGCTACTGCAAATCCGCAAGCTTTGAGAAATGTGTGATCGTTTTCTGCGTCACCCACGCCTACAACTGATTCGAATGTCAAATTTAGTATTTCGAGAGCTGCTTTGAGACCGGTACTTTTATTGACACCGGAAGGCAAAATCATGATTGCTCCTTTATTGAAAATCATTTCCAGCTCTAAACCAAGCTCTCTTATGGCGGTCAAAACTGTCATTTCATGTGGCTCCCAGGTAGCGACGATACCGCGACCAACCGAAATTGGTTGCACACCTCTGGCCGTTATAGCCGCCACAAAAGTTTCAGACGGTGCCTCCGTCAGTGGTGTTTCGCTGTTGACGCTAGGGTCATATAGAACGGCTCCGTTTTCGGCCACAATCATGTCGAAGATTGCATACTGCGGAAAAGCATCAAAAAGGTCTTTCATTTCTCGACCGGTTACCAAAATCACTTTTCTGCCTGAGGCTTTTAGAGCTTTCAGAGCCTCAATAACTTCTGGCTGTACATGACCTTTAGTCGCCAGGGTGCCGTCATAATCAGTTGCCAGGGCCAGGTACCGCATATAAGCTCCCCAAAAGGTTTTTATCAGGTTTTAGGATGCCTGGTTTTTTGATTGACGGGGCCGAGACCTGCCGGTTCCCCTCTGAAAAGGTGAATACTATAATGTGGTGCAACTTTACCAGCATTTCTACGTCAATCAAAAAAATGTTTTCCGTTCCGGGGTGTGCCACTTTGATCGATTCTGATCTTAATTCTGATTCTGATTCTGATTCTCTACTTGATGACACAAAACAAGATCACGGGCCGGTTTTAGCCATAGATATCGGTGGCATGAGCTTTAAAATGCTCGCTAGTGGCGAGATTGAACCTCGTAGCGGCGAGACCGGCACGCGATTTACACCAATGGAGCTTGTAGATCGTGTAAAAGTTCTCAGTGAAGATTGGCATTATGACCGTATTACTATTGGCGTACCCGGACCTGTCGGTCATGGGGGGCCGTCGAGCGAGCCACACAATTTAGGCTCTGGTTGGATCGGTTTTAATTTTGTGGAAGCTTTTGGTAAGCCAGTTAAAATCTTGAACGACGCTGTGATGCAAGCGCTTGGTAGCTACGAAGGCGGCCGCATGCTGTTTCTCGGTTTTGGCACCGGCATTGGTGCGGCATTTATTGGCCCGCGCGTGGTATTGCCCCTGGAGCTAGGTGGTTTGCACTACAGTAAGAAGCGCACTCTCGGTGACATGCTGGGACAGCAAGGCCTGGAGCGCCTGGGCAAGAAAAAGTGGAATGCGGCAGTTAATGCTACTGCAGAGAATCTTACTCGTGTATTTCGCGCCGATTATGTCGTTATTGGTGGTGGCAATGCCGCCAGAGCCAGTGGACTTTCACATGGCATGCGTAAGGGGCATAATCACGCGGCCTTTCGCGGTGGGTTTAGGGCCTGGGCCATGGACGGTCTTTTAGAACAAAGTGTAGATCGCGCCGATTTGCAAAAACCAGGTTGGCATGTTGTGTAGGTTTAGAATTATGCTGAAGCTGTTCATTCTTATATCTTGCAGCTTAATGTGTGGAGTGAACTTCTCTGCACCAGCGCTGGCCGATGATGCCCCTGACCCTGACGCTCGTCCGTATGTTGTGCAATTGCCCGACGGTTGGGAGGTGAGCGAGTTGAAAGCACCCAAGCCATATAGTGGCCGAGCAATTGGTGGTGGTCGCTTGCGGGCAATGAAAAAAGAAAGTGATGGTGCCGCAGTTATTGAACTGACCTATTTGTCAAAACCGTCCACAGGTGAACAACCAGATTTAAGTAATGAATTTGGACATTTTGTCACCACTATCAAAAGCGAGTATGAAGCAAAAGGTTTGAAGGCAGTAGTGACAGAGCCAAAAAAGTCAAATCTAAGTGTGCTGCCCGCAGAAGAAGCGGAAGTGACAGTTTCAGGAGCCGGAGCAGGAGCCGGAACAGGGCAAGAACTGCGGCAGTGGTTTGCAATGGCCATGGGTAAAAATTATGTCTATGCCCTTAGTTTTACAGGGCAAAAAACCTACTACGATAAGTTTCAGCCTCTGTTTGAGAAATGCCGGCAGAGCCTCAAAGTAGAATAAACCCTTTTTGTCGCATCACCTGAGCGGCAATTTCATAAGAGCGCAAGCGATCCTGATGATCATAAAGGTCTGAAACAAACATAAACTCATCGGCTTGAGTTGCTTCTTTCAAGCGCTCAAGCCGGGCGTGTATGGTATTGGCACCACCTATGATGGCAACAGCCATTCTACTTTCTACTGCTGCTTTTTCATAACTTGACCAGAGCAAATCCATGTTTTCTACTGGCGGCCGCAACTTCATGTTGTGCCCCCGTATTAAATTGAGACCTCGTTGCATAGGAGTGGTAGCGAGATATTGCGCTTGCTCATCGTCAGCCGCAGCTACTAGTGGCACCCCGACTATGACGTAAGGTTTGGCTAAGTTTGTCGAGGCTTTGAAGCGCTCTCGATAAATTTTCAGTGCGGGCAATAATTCTTCTGGGGCGAAATGGCTGGCAAAAGCAAAAGGCAAGCCCTCTTGGGCGGCCAGTCTGGCGCTGAAATCACTAGAGCCCAAGAGCCAGATTGGCACATTTAAACCGCTGCCCGGGTAGGCCTTTACTTTTTGATCTGCTGTAGGAGGGCCGAGATAGCGTTGCAGTTCGGCTAATAGTTCAGGAAAATCGTGACCAGTGGTTTCTAGATGACGGCGAAGTGCGAATGAAGTGGCTGGATTTGTGCCAGGGGCACGGCCCAGCCCTAAGTCTATGCGGCCCGGATAGAGCGATTCTAGAGTGCCGAATTGTTCAGCGATCACCAGAGGAGCATGGTTAGGCAACATAATGCCGCCGGAGCCAACGCGAATGGTGTTGGTGCCGCCAGCGATGTAGCCAATCAGCACTGCTGTAGCGGCGCTGGCGATGCCTGGCATATTGTGGTGTTCTGCCAGCCAGAATCGTTTATAACCCCATCCTTCCGCTTGCCTGGCCAGGTCAAGGGAGTGATGCATAGCATCGCCAGGTGTCTGATCGTCACGCACTGGCGCTAAATCAAGTATTGAGTATGCGGTATTGGTTAAATTATTCATTCCACTATTGTATAACACTAATAGACCGGTCGAATGGTTTTGCCTATATGCCTGTTAAATTCGTCGATGTCTTAGCCAGTCAAAGAGAGATTGAACCGCTGCGCCCAAAGCGATAACATTGCTGTTTAGTTATCAGTTTAGATTATGAGCATTGCCGAGCATGAAAGTCATACTTGCTGAAAAGCCGTCTGTAGCTAAAGACATCGCTGCTGTGGTCGGTGCCACCACTAAACGAGATGGCTATTTCGAAGGCAACGATTACGCTGTCACATATGCTTTTGGTCACCTGGTGACCATGGCCGAGCCTGAAGAAATGAATGCCGCTTGGGGTAAACCCTGGCGCTTGAAGCAGTTGCCCATGATTCCGGTTGAGTGGAAATATAGGGTTGTGGAGAAATCGGCGCAGCAGTTTAATGTAATTAAAAAGCTTTTCCTCAACCCGGCCACCACTTCTATTATTTGCGCCACAGACGCGGGGCGTGAAGGCGAACATATATTCAGATTGATCTATCAATTGACCGGAGTGCAAAAAACAGTTGAACGTTTGTGGATAAGCTCGCTCACAGCCGAAGCAATTAAAGATGGTCTGAGTAAACTGCGTTCGTCGAAAGATTTTGACAGCTTGGCCGACGCGGCAGCAGCTCGCTCTCAAGCAGACTGGGTAATTGGTCTCAATTTTACTCGCGCCTACACCACCATTAACAATCAATTGTGCACAATCGGTCGTGTGCAAACACCGACTCTAGCTCTGATTGTCGACCGTCAAACGGCAATTGATGCCTTCAAATCAGCCAAGTTTTACGAGATTCTATCTACTTTTGAGCCGGGCTTTTTAGCCCGTTATATTACTCCTGCCACTGCTGAAGTTGAGCCGCAGACACGTTTACACGATAAAGCCCTGGCGCAATCAATTGTTAAAGCGGTTGAGCCTGAGCCCCATGGCGTCGTTCAATCGGTTATCACTACCGAGAAGAAAACTAAGGCACCAGCGCTCTATGACTTGTTGACACTGCAAAAAGATGCCAACAAACGTTTTGGCTATACGGCGCAAGAAACGCTCAATATCGCTCAAAGTTTGTACGAAGAATTCAAACTACTATCTTATCCTCGAACTGAATCACGACATCTCTCTACCGACATGGTTGGTGAATTGCCGCGCATTTTATCGGGAATTTTAAAAGGGCCTCTTGCCACGAAAGAAGTGCTTCAAGCTTTTGCCCAAGAAAATATCGTGCCTGGTGGCATCACAGCTGCTCTGATTAAACCAAAATTGACCAAGAGCTATGTGGATGACGGTAAGCTCACCGATCACCATGCGATTATTCCTACTCACAATAGCTTGCCTGCCAATTTGCCCGACAAACAACGCAATGTCTATAACCTAGTAGCGACGCGCTTTCTCAGTATTTTCTTGCCCCCTGAAGTGCGTGATGAGACTACCGCTATTATCACCATGGCTGATCATTTATTCCGCGCCAAAGGTTTCATCATTAAAGAAATCGGCTGGACTGTTTTATCAAGTAAGTCTGGTAACGAAGACGAAAAAGAAGACAATGAAAACAGCGACAAGCCGGGCAAGAAAAAAGCTAAAGACAAGGATGAAGATGCGCAACAGCTGCCACCTTTAGTCAAAGGGCAGCAAGTCGGCAAACGCAAAGTTGAATTGAAAGAAGGTAAAACCAGCGCGCCAAAACCTTATGATGATTCTAGTTTACTCACCGCCATGAAAAACGCCGGTCAGGAATTAGATGACGAAGATCTGGCTGCCTATATGAAGCAGAAGGGCCTCGGCACGCCGGCTACGCGCGCGTCAATTATCGAAAGACTTTTGCAAACAGGCTACGTGGAGCGCAATAAAAAGGCGCTATTACCTACCGACAAGGGCAAAGCTCTAATTGGTCAGGTGCACGTCGAATTGAAAGATATTGCTCTGACCGCCATCTGGGAACAGCGCCTGGCAGACATGCAAGACGGCAAATTGAAGCCAGAATCTTTTGACCACGATATTGCCGAACTGGTACGCCGCATTTTGCCCGATGTCACCGCCGATGGTGGCTCAGGTCTTTCTGTTCCACCCAGCGATGGCAGCAGCCTGGGCACCTGTCCGCTTTGTAAAAAAGGGTATGTTCGCATCACCGCTAAGGGTGCCGGCTGCAACCGCTGGAAAGAAGGCTGTACTTTTATGATCTGGAAAGAGCAGCGCGGCAAAGAATTGTCTGATGCGCAAATGAAAGAGCTTGTCGCTAACGGCCAGACTAAAGTGATCAAAGGCTTTAAAAAGAAAGATGGCAGTGCTAAATATGATGCCCGTTTGTTCTTAAATGAAGAAGGGAAAATCCAGTACGACATCAGTGGCAATGAGTCTGCTGTTGCGAACAAAGATTCTGCTAATCAAAATTCACTGCCACCCGGTAGCCCAGGGTCGGGCACGGCCGGCTCGTCTGCGCAAGGAACCGGAACTATGGGCCCCTTGGGGCAGTGCCCCCAGTGTCAGGCGGGTACTGTGCGCCAGACACCGAAAGGGGCCGGTTGCGGCCGTTGGCGTGAGGGTTGCACTTTCACCATTTGGCGCACCGTCTTTGGCAAAGAATTGACTGATGAGCAAATCAAAGACCTGGTGCTGAAAAAACGCACTGAATTGATTAAAGGATTCAAGAAAAAAGACGGCAGCGGTACTTACGACGCCCATCTGATGGTGAGCGACGATTTTAAGGTGCGACTCGACTTTGACATTAAACGCGGCCCAGAACCTGAACCAGTGGGCGCTGCCAGAGCAATACAGCCTGAGTAAGTGATACCGCTAATGGTGCAATCGCAGCCTCTTTGAGGTCTTTTTTGCTCCACTTGGCATTTGCCCATATATTGCCACAATTGAACTGTATAGTTCAGAAATCGGCAATTCGCAATTTTCTTGGAGGGTATCACCATGGCTGGCCACGAAAGACCTGGAATCGAAAATCAAGCACGAGATCTGGCTAAGAAATTAGACGCCGGACACGGCATGCAAGTGGCAGACATTCTGCGTGATGAATTCAAGCACATGAGCCCTCAAGACTACAACAAACTCGTCAACCGGACTGTTGCCCGCGACGACAAAGCTTACGGT
This sequence comes from Candidatus Obscuribacterales bacterium, assembly GCA_949127735.1. Classification (GTDB taxonomy): domain Bacteria; phylum Cyanobacteriota; class Vampirovibrionia; order Obscuribacterales; family Obscuribacteraceae. Next base: position 31,462 of record CASBPX010000109.1, read on the forward strand.
GCCAATATTGAAGTTGTACGCCAAAATGGCCTGATTATCATAGACACAGGCAGAGGTGAAATTCCCGTTGGTACATTAAAAGAAGAGCGCCGACCCAACAGGCCCAACCGACCAGATCGCGACGATAGAGACGATAGAGCCGAAACACCAGGTCTGAGACCAGGTGAAAGATTAGTTTGCGCTGACGCTAAACAAAAAACGATTGAAAGCGCCGGTGTCGGCGCCGTAATTGGGGCCATTGGTGGGCATATCTTCGGCGGCAAAGGCAAGGACGCGGCAATTGGTGCTGCTGGTGGAGCGGTTGTGGGTGGAATTTATGGTCACGAGTCTGCCAAGGATGATTGTGTGATCGTCAGAGACCGCCGCTAGCTCAGCTGTAAAAGCCGCCTTTCAGTAATAGCCCGTGTCTTCAGCCAGGACACGGGCTATTGGCATTAATAAATCCAGTGCAAATAGATATCGATAGGTGTCGAGATCTATACTGAGCCATTGAATTTGGTTCAATGTTTGACATCTGGAGGTTCTATGAAACGTAATGCATCAGCTCACTGGGAAGGCGGTCTAAAAGACGGCAAAGGCACAGTTTCCACAGAGAGTGGCGTACTTTCCAAAACACAATATTCTTTCGGCACACGCTTTGAAGATGGTAAAGGCACCAACCCTGAAGAGCTTATTGCAGCTGCTCACGCTGGTTGTTTCTCTATGGCTCTTTCCATGATTCTTGGCGAAGCCGGCATGACTGCTAAGTCTATCGATACTAAGGCAGCTGTCACCCTTGAGAAAACCGACGCTGGCTTCACCGTAACTGAAATCGTTCTTGATCTAATTGCTGATATTCCTGGCGCTGATCAAGCTAAATTCAATGATTGTGCTGAAAAAGCTAAAGCTGGTTGCCCAATTTCCCGCTTGTTCAACACCAAAATTACATTGAACGCTAAATTAGGCGCAGCAGTCTAATTTAGACCGGGCCTTTACTTGTTCAATAAAAAGAGGACGTACACAAAATGTGCGTCCTCTTTTGCATTTTTGTCTAGCACCGCATTCGGTGCAAAGGTATCGAAGCAAAGGTATCGAAATTTAAACTTCGTCTTCAGCGTGATCTGGTGAAAACTTTTCTTTAACGCCGCCTGCAAATTCACCAGCTTTTTCAGCAATATCATCACGTAATTCTTTGCCTGATTTAGCAGCAAACAAATTACCTAATGCGTAGCCAACACCCAGTGAAACTACTGAACCTGCTGCCACGCCGACTACGGCACCGGCAATGAAGATTGTTTTCAATAACGGCAGGTTTCCTTTGATCAAAGTCTTGAGCATTAGGCGGTCCTCGAATATTAAGCTAAAAGTACTGAGTGAATTCTAACATCTGCAAGTAATTAAGCGCTTTGACGTGAAATTTTGCAACACCTGATTTAACTCTGGTCGAATCAACTCTAGTAATATAGATTGCACATTGAGGAAAGGCCATGACCACAAGTACCAGCGGTGTCAGTAGCGTTGCGGTGAGCAAAAATCCGGATGATGTTGCTCTGCAATATGCTCGGCAAATAGCTCAAGAGCTTCAGGTGGGCGTCAGTCAAGTTCAGGCAACTATTGCTTTGCTTGATGAAGACTGCACTGTGCCCTTTATTGCCCGTTACCGCAAAGAAGCCACTGGCACATTAGATGAAGTGCAAATTACCAACATTCGAGACATGCGCGAACGCCTGGCCCAGCTCGACAAACGCCGCGAGGCCATGATCAAATCGTTACGCGAACGCGAGCTTCTCACTGATGAGCTGCTGGAAAAACTGGGCGCCTCCGTTTCCATAACAGACCTCGAAGATATTTACCTGCCCTTTAAACCGAAACGCAAAACTAAGGCCAGTGTGGCCCGCGAAAAAGGCTTAGAACCGCTGGCTGCTGATATTTTTGCCAATAAACTGCAGAATGTCGAAAAAGCAGCCGAAGCCTTTATCAACAAAGAAAAAGGTGTTGAATCAGTCGAGCAGGCGTTAGCCGGTGCGCGTGACATTATGGCTGAGTGGATGAGCGAAAATCCGACCGTGCGCAAGCAACTGAGGAACTACTGGTCAAAAGCCAGCACCATTGCTTCAAAAGTGGCCAAAGGCAAAGAGCAAGAAGGGCAAAAATTCAAAGACTATTTTGATTGGAATGAGAAGGTCACCGCTGCTCCGTCGCACCGCATTCTCGCCATGTTTCGCGGCGAAGCGGAAGGCATGCTCAAACTCGCTATCAGGCCTGATGATGAAGAATCTTTGATTATCATGGACCAGAACTTTGTCAAAAAGGGCCCATGTAGCGACCAAATCGAAATTACAGTAGAAGACGCTCACGATCGCTTGCTTGCACCATCGATGGAAACAGAGCTGCGCGCCGAGTTAAAGACGCGTGCCGACGTAGAAGCAATCCGCGTTTTTACTCGCAATCTGCGTGAGCTTCTGATGGCACCACCACTTGGTGAGCATGCTCTTATGGCTCTTGATCCTGGTTTTAGAACGGGCTGCAAATTAGTTTGCCTGGGCAAGCAGGGAGACCTTTTGCACCATGATGTGATTTACCCACATATGGACGGCGCTGGCGATGGGGCTAAACAATCTAAGTTGAATGCTGTTAAAAAAGTGGTTGAGCTTGCTAGAAAGTTTAACGTTGTGGCGGTGGCCATCGGCAATGGCACAGCCGGTCGCGAGACTGAAGAGTTTATGCGCGCTATCGATTGGGCGTCGGTGCAACTGGAAGAACCCCAAATTGTTATGGTCAATGAAAGTGGTGCTTCAATATATTCGGCCTCTGACGTGGCTCGCGAAGAATTTCCTGATTATGATTTGACTGTACGTGGTGCTGTTTCGATTGGCCGTCGTTTGATGGATCCTCTGGCCGAGCTGGTTAAGCTAGATCCTAAATCTATTGGTGTAGGCCAGTATCAGCACGACGTAGATCAGCCCGCTTTGCAGAGCAGTCTTGATGATACTGTAGTCAGCTGCGTCAACTCTGTTGGCGTGGAGTTAAATACGGCCAGCAAGCAATTGCTTTCGTATGTGTCAGGTTTGGGAAAACAAATTGCCGCCAATATTGTTGCCCACCGGCAAGAAAATGGACCTTTCAAATCAAGAGCTGAGCTCAAGAAAGTAGCCCGCTTAGGGCCTAAAGCTTACGAACAGAGTGCTGGATTCTTGCGCATTCGCGCTGCTAAAAATCCTCTTGATGCCAGTGCCGTTCACCCCGAAAGCTACAAGGTAGTAGAGACAATGGCTAAAGATCTTGGCCTTGACGTCGCTACTTTGATGTCTGATGCTGAGGCACGCAAAAGTATTGATTTAGGCAAATATGTTTCTGACAAAATCGGTTTGCCTACTTTGCGAGACATTATGCAAGAGCTCGAGAAGCCAGGCCGCGACCCCCGTGCCAAGCTAGAGCCCATGAAATTTGCCGAGGGCGTGCATGCAATTTCTGATTTGTATGAAGGCATGAAGTTGCCAGGTATTGTTACCAATGTCACCGCATTTGGTGCGTTTGTTGATATTGGCGTGCATCAAGACGGCTTAGTGCACGTAAGCGAATTGACCAATAAATTTGTCAAAGATGCCAGTGAAGTAGTGACCGTGCAACAGAAAGTAATGGTGACTGTACTGCAGGTCGACAAAGATAGAAAACGAATAGCCTTAAGTATGAAGCGCTAAGCGGCCTTTTTGATCTCAGGCTCGCTGCTTACAGTGGGAATTATTCTCACGGTTTCGACCGCATCGCTTTGATGAAGATGCCCGGCCAGACCGCTTTCAAGTAAGTCGCGAATGGTACTGACAAAATGAGCGGCACTTCCGATGTCTACTAATAGCGAATCGAAAGAATAGCAAAGGGTCATAGTTTTGCGAATTTCAATTTTGTCGTCTATCACTACAGGTTGCGGCTCCACAGTGCCCACGCCGAAAATGCTAGTACAAACATTGGGCGCGATAATGGTAGTGGCACCATACTTACCTAGTGAGGTAACGCCGAAGGTGGCACGATTGATAATGGTGCGCAAATAGGGAATGTTGAGTCCCATGGCCACATATATCTGTCTTGAGATCCAGGGAAAATTGCTTAAAAAGTGTTCTTTCGCTAGTTGGGGCACCTGCTTATAATCACCGTTGCCGTAAGCGGCCAGCTCTGCTGCAATTTGGCGTAATGGTTTCGTCTGTGTGTCATCGATGACGCCAAAAAACACTGCTGCTTGGTCTCCAGACTGGCTAAACTCGTTACTCTTGCTTAGCATGCGTTCAACGGTAAATCCGGCTACTGGTTTAGGCGTAGTTATCAATTTGCCCAAACCCAAGCGATACGATCTACTAGTTGGATGCGATTTTTGGCCAATAGCAATTGCTTTTAATATCACTGCAGTAATCGTGATTTTCTGTTCATCGTTAGAAAGTCTCTGCCGCAGGTGTTCAGCTGCTTCCATGTCGATATCGCAGAAAATTGAAGCAGGAATAGTTCTACCGGCAAAGACCGTAATTAGATCGAGTACATTCCAGCGTGCTCTGTGGAAGCTTGACGTCGTGTACGAACTTGGTGCCAACTTTTCTTGCATTCCTACCAACCCTCTGTCTAATGCCTATGCCTTTTACTGCGTAGAAAATTTGACTGAGTAACATATATAAAGTTCCCCAATGCGAATTCATCGTAAGTCAAATTTGGTCACATGACTGAAGAAGAGAAGCACACCGCTCAGGTTTCTATAGAAGAGCTTGAAAGCTAACAGGATGCTAATATTGGCCGCGGAACTTTGCCCTGGCTCGGCCGTCGATGGGGCTGTGTGGTTCTACAGATGTAGAAACCAAAGGTATCGCCAATCGCGAAAAAGAAGAATCTATATTAAGGAGATTACTTATGTTCCGAATCAATAAAACAGCTGCATTAGTTCTGAGCGCTGCATTTTTGCTCACACCATCAGCCGTGCTTGCTGATGAAGTCAGCTCAGCCAGTGTCAAAACTGAAACTCCTGCAGGTTCATCCTCCAGCAGTGTTAAAGTAAAATCCGACGCTGCCGGTACAGTAAAAAGTGTTAAACAATCGAGCGCAACCCCTGGTGAGGCTAAGTCATCTTCATACCGTGCTGAAGCCGGTATTGCCGGAGCCAAAGTTGAAAAAGAAGAGACAGGCGTTCGCGCTAACATCGACGGCAGTGTTACTGCTGATAAGACAAAAGAAACACACGCCGTTGGCGTCAATGGTTCTGCTCACAAAAAGGCTAACTCCAGCACTACGGTTGGTGCTGATGGTTCGTCCAGTACCGTCAAATCGGAAAAGCAAGTCACTAACCCTTAGTTAGTGGCCTGATTTTGGATTAGAGTATATAATGAGCGCGGGTGTCTAGCGGCATTCGCGCTCCGCTATTTGATGTACTGATTTTATGGAATTCACGCGTCACGGCCTGAAAAAGGCAATGTATATTTTGCAATCATTGCTCGGCTTAAGCTGGGTGATCATGGCGCTTTTTATGTTCTTCAAGCCTGGCGCCAATATCTTAATTGACCTTTTGCCTGCCTGCGTTTTACTTTTTGCCGGCACTGTTTGTATTTATTTCGGAGTGGAAGCGTTTTTACTACGTAAAGACCCGGAAATTTGGAAGTAGTCGACACTTTAGATGGCAAACTTTTTCATCTGTATTGCCATGTCGTCATAAAGCTTGGGTAACCATTGCGGTTGGGTTTTGAAGTTGACTTGCGGCTTGCGCAGCCGCAGATCGCACGGGGCAAATATGAGCTTTATATTCCGGCTGCCAGTGTCGTGAGCAAGCACAAACATTTCTTCAATTGGTTCATTGCCCATGGCTAGGCACCCAGTAGACCATTTGCTGCCATGAATTAAAATATCGCTACCGGGATTTTTTCTTTTTTCGATTTTGGCATGATAACGATCAAAACTGTTGGGATAGTTTACCTCAAGGCCGATGTGTGCCACCAGAGTCGGCCGAAAAGCGGCGATTGTGTAGAAACCTTCCGGCATCTGCTTGTCGCCTTCTTTTAGCTTAGGACCGGCCACTCCGCTGGCACCAATTATTGGATAGCTCAAGACTTTTTTCATCACGCCTTTGTGGTCTCGAGCAAAAATTAAAAGCAATCGCTCTTCTTTTAAGGCAATCCAGGTCATTTGCTCAGGCGGGTAGGTAACATTTTGTTGAGCGAACAATGATTGTAATTTTGCCCTCACGCCTGGGCCATATGCTGCCATTACTGCATCCACAGAATTGAAATGCGGTGGCGCCTCTGGTAACGCATGTGCTTTGCCGATAGAGAGTAGAATCGCTGCCACGAGTGTAATTTTAGACAGAAATGTATATTTAAATAGAAGTGTATTTCTAGATAGATATTCGATCAGCTTATGTCTCATTCAGTCGGCTCAACAATTTTAATTTGGGCTTCTTCTAAATCAAGTTCGTTTTGTAAAACACGAAAAGTCTGATCTTCAATGGCATTATCATCGCGCATGGCAATTAGCTTTTTTCTCTGGGCGTCAATTATGTCTATACGCAGTTTAGACCAGAGCTCTTCGTTAGCAGAGTCTTGCGCCTCTGCCCCGATATTGGCAATGGCTTTTTCCAGGTGGCGATTGAGCAATCTTTGCATGCGCGGGTCGTCTAACTCCAGCTGCCGTTCTCGGGCGAGGGCGTCAATTGAACGCACCGCTTCGCGAGAAAGAGCTAGCCGAAGTTTCCGCTCGGCTTCGTCAGAGTTATAGTTATCTGGCTCGAATTCAAAAATTTTGACTAAATAAGGCAATGTGATACCTTGCATTAGCAAAGTAGATGATATTACTGCGATGGTCAGATAGATGAGCAAATCGCGGTAAGGGAACAAGTCGCCGTTGGTGCACGTTAATGGCAGTGCCAGGGCGGCAGCCAGTGATACCACTCCACGCATACCTGACCACGATAGAACAAACAAATGTTTCCAGTTCGGCGTTCTTTCCTTTTTCAGCCAGGCGTGTATTGGGGCTATCATAAATATCCAGGCAAAGCGCACCAGTATTGGTGCCAGTGCGGCAACGACGGTGGAAATAATAATCTGCTCAACAGGATACTTTTTCACTGTTTCGAGAATTGGCCTAAGCTGCAGGCCCATAAGCAGGAAAGAAAAACCGTTCAATATGTAGATCAGAGTTTCCCAATTGGCCGTGGCTTGTAAACGAGTTGAAGAATTCGACATTCTTGGTCCGTGCCATCCCAGGCAGAGCCCTGCGGTGACAACCGATAGCACACTGGAGACATGAACATGCTCAGCGGCAAGGTAAGCGATGAACGGCGAGAGCAGGGAGACGATAATTTCTACCGGACGATGTTCCAGTTTAGTGCGCAGCCGCGCGAGAACAAAACCAATGGCAAGACCCACGGCAATGCCGCCCAGTGATACAAAGACGAAGCGCTCACCCGCTTGCGCCCACGAAAAAGCCCCCGTTACTGCTGCTGCTACAGCAAATTGATAGGCCACCAGTCCGGTAGCGTCATTGACTAGACTTTCGCCTTTGATAATGTCCATCACTCTTTTTGGTAAGTGAATTTCTTTAGATATAGCTGAAGCCGCCACGGCGTCAGTAGGAGACACAATGGCACCCAGGGCGAATGCCGCAGCCCAGGGCAGACCTGCCACTGAATGCAAAGCCACCGCCACTGCTGCCACCGTAGCAAGTACCAGGCCCACGGCCTGCAGGGTGACCACGTCTGCTACATCTTTTAACTGTCGCCACGAAGTGTTATACGCATCTAAATATAGAAGCGGTGGCAAGAAAATGAAGAACACCGCATCCGGCTCGAGGTGAACAGGCGGAATATTCGGTGTAAGAGAAATCAGCATGCCCGTTACCACTAGAAGAATAGGCAAGGCAATTTTCAACTTTTGCGAAAATGCGCCTACGATTCCGATAACGGTCAAAAGCGCTACAATTATTTCTACCTGGCGCATGACTTAACCATTTAAATAGGCTTCAATTCGGCCGCCAGACCCCACATTAAGAGCATGGCTAAAAGCGCCAGAACAATTGTCACCACCAGCGATACCGACCAGATTGACGACTTTGAGCTGCCTTGCAATTTTTTACGGAAACGCACATATTCAAGGGCGCCACCGATTAGAGTGGCTACTCCTAAAATCATCAGGCCAAAACCAATTTCGCGCGGGTAGGTCGACTGAACTCCGTGTAAAACACCTTTTTCTATTAAATCGTAAACAAAGCGGGCTAGAGTAAAACCAAAACCAATCAGGGTGAGCGATGTGCGCACCCAGGCCAGCAAAGTTCTGTCTAAGGCCAGGGTGGCTTGAATTGACGAAAGCTCTATAGATGTAGGTGGCTGCGGCTGGTCTTCTGTATGCAAGCTCAAATCATCGCTGGGTGGCACTTCTAATAATCGTGACCACTAAAATAGCATATTAAGAGTGGTGATCAGCCTTGCCGGCGGCAGCAGTCTGGCCGTCTGCCCTGGCCCATTTTGTTCTCGCGGGCTCTTTTTGGTGTTAACAAGTCGGAAACATCTTCCCCTTGGCTAGGCTCTAAATTGGATACATCGACCGGCAATTGCCTGTTTCCACCCCAATCTTTACTAGAGTGCATACCCCACGCTCCGGAGATGACCATGACATTCAGACAACCCCAAGAAGTAAGCAGATTCCAGGAATCCACCAATGACCGTTTTGATAACTGGGCTCATCAAGCCAGCAACGACGCCACCGACTTCTTCCGCGGTCAGAGCAGAGGCAATACCCCTGGCCGAATGGCCAATGACATGATGGACCATCTCGAAATCACCCCGCTATTTGGCAATCAGAACAACGGTCGCGATAATAACTATCGCGGTGGTAACGACAGATATATGAATATGATCAATAGAATTGATCCAGATCTTGCAGATATAGTCAGCCCTTGCCCACGTGGCTTTGATCAAAAGAAATGGTATGGTGGCCATCAATCGCCCGAATATACCATTGCTCGCGGCCTGGCCGGTAGCATGGACGAATTACGCAACATTCCTGACGCAGCCGGTCGCAGACAATTTGTTGGTGACTTGCTGGAAAGACAGGTGCCTGCCCTTGAGCGTCAGGGAGCCAGAGTCGATGCCATAGACGGCGATAGAATTAAAATTGATTTTGGCACCGGCCGCGGTGCACAGTGGATAGACACTGTACGTGATCTAAACGGACGACCTGAAGTGCAGTTAATCAACGTCACTTCTTTGATGAGAAACCAGGAAGCCCAGGGCAGGACGCCTAACTCCGACTCTGCTGTAAGACGACCATCTGCAAATGATCGCTTACCGACACAAGACAGAGTTGAAGCACCAAAAGTGTTTGAAAAGGCACCATGCCCTCCTGGCTTCGATCCTGAAAAGTGGAACAATGGTCACGATACACCTAAATATGTTGTCGGACACATGGTAGCTGACTGGCTGCAGCATGATCTGAAAACTCAACCACGGGAGGGGCAGAAAGCCCGTGCTGAGGAATTCCTTAAAAGCCAGGTGCCGTACCTCGAATCTAAAGGCTATAAAGTCAAAGATGTTCAAGGCGAGAAATTGCTGATTGACATAGGCTTTGGCACTGGTTATGGATGGGCAGACGTAATTGTCAATGTTGAAGGTAAGAACGCGAACGAAACGCCTCATGCATCGTGGCAAGTATAAATTCAACAAATAGCTTTACTTCGTCGGGGTTAGTGAATAGGCAGTTGCATCCAGAAAAGGCTGCCGCTGCCGACTTCGCTTACTACACCAATTTTTCCGTGATGCGCTTCTACAATAGCTTTGCAAATGGCCAGCCCGAGGCCACTGGTTCCGGCACCACCACCGTGAGCTTGTTTAAACCGATCGAAAACCGTAGCTAAAGCTTCGCGAGGAATACCGCGGCCATGATCTTCGATTTTGATGCTGGCAAACTTTTTCTCATGAGCTAAAGTTACTGTGATCGTGCCACCACGAGGGGAATATTTGATGGCATTAGAAAACAAATTGATAAACACTTGCATCATGCGCTCTCTATCAACGAATGCTTCAATGTGGCCGCCAAATATTTCAAACTTGATGCCCTTCAAGTCTGCCACCGCCTTCAGTGTGTCCGCACTGTGTATGGCTACTTCCGCCAGATCGGTGGTTTGTAAATTCATTTCCATCATGCCCGCTTCGATTTTTTCAATGTCTAGCAATTCGTTGATCAAAGATAAAAGTCGATCACATTCTCTTTGTGCCGCTTCCAGTCTAACTTTACCTTTGTCTGTGATCTCACCGTATAGGCCGCTCTCAACCAGCTCAATAGCGCCTTGAATAGCCGAAAGCGGGCTGCGCAAATCGTGGCTGACCATTGCAACGAAAGCTTGTTTTGTTTCTTCCGCCGCATTGAGTTCTTCGGCCATTTTACGAAAGGCAGCGTCAACTTCCGCCACTTCGTCATTACCGGCGATAGGCGGCAATAGTGATTTGCGGGCGACGAAACGACTGGCGTTTTCGTTTAAAATTTGCAACCTTGCCGCAATATCGCGACTGAAGAATGTCACGACGCCCACTGAGAATGCAAGATTTAGAAGTACGCCCGCTAAAATATAGAGGCGTATTTCTTGTTTGCGAGATTCTTCGTTTTGCGGTACGTGCTCTTGAATTTTTCTTTCTTCATTAGTTAGAGTGTGCAGTTCGTCTACATAGGTTTTGAACGACCCTTCAATTTGCTGGCGAAATTTTCCAAACTGAAAATGATAGACATCTTGCGGCGTTTCTTTAATGCGCTTTTTGTGCCACAGCATTACTTCTACAACTCTGGCAGCTTGAGCTTGTACTTCTTTGAGCTGGCCGGCACGAGAGGCATCATCTTTCATTAGCTCTTTTAATCGTGCCGCTCTTTCAGGAATGACAGCAAGAGATTTATCCAGCCGTTCTTCAAGGCCGTCGGTGCGCATATAATTCCAGGCTATAATGGCGCTACCGGCGTCGAACAGATCTCGTTGGGCGTGATTAGCTTCGGCAATAATGGCTCGCGAGCGCGACTCACGACTGGCTGTCGCTTCCGCATTTTCCAGCATCACGCCCAAAACAAAAAGGTAAATCAGGCCCAGCACCAGCGGCACTGCAGCCATAAGCAAACCTTTTTTTGCCACCGAAAGTCGCACGCGAGTTCCTGAATAAGATAGAAATGCCTGTAATATAATGTCATTGTGCCCAGTCGAGCCAGCGTCGAGCCAGCGATGATTAAAATTCTATTTGCCGAAGACGAACAAAAGCTAGCCGACCTTGTCATCGACTATCTTTCAGCCGAAGGCTATCAAGTTGAACACGCCACCAGCGGGCCCGTGGCCTTAAAGCGCCTCGAGAGTGCGGACTATGACGTGCTGATTCTCGATATTGGCTTGCCGGCAATTTCAGGCTTTGAAGTTTGCCGCATCTATCGTGAACGGGGCGGCAGTGCGCCGATAATTTTTCTCACCGGACAGAATAGTCTGGCAGATAAAGAGCGTGGCCTTGATCTCGGAGCCGACGATTATCTGACCAAGCCATTCCATATTCGGGAGCTGGGCGCGCGTTTGCGGGCAATAACAAGACGCTCGCGCACCAACGTTTCTGCACGGCTGGAGATAGCCGATCTGGCTTTAGATTCTGCCACTCATACAGTCACCAAGGGTGGTGTGCCTTTACAGCTAATGCCGCGCGAATATGCGCTGCTTGATTTTCTCATGCGCAATCCTAATCGTACTTTCAGTCAAAACGATCTGCTTGATCAAGTCTGGACCAAAGAAAGTGAAGCCTCACCTGACACAGTGCGAGTGCACGTAACTAAATTGCGAGCGAAGATTGACAGCCCTGGCGTTGAATCAATTATTAAGACTGTTCACCGCGTGGGCTACAAGCTAGAGGCCTGAATTTCGACGGTTGGCAAGAGCAGGCTTTGGCTAAGTTTCGCAGCCTTTGACTAAGTTTCGCTACTAGTCAGCAGGTAGAGGCCGTCGGCCTGGCTTTTTTGGAGTAAAATAGCAAGTTCATCAGGCAGATAATATTTTTAATCAGGGACAACTAATCGTGAATTCTCCAGTAACCGCACCGGCTAAACCCAGCGACTTCATTCGCGACATCATTAACGATGATCTGGAAGCAAAGCGACACGATAGAGTAATTACGCGTTTTCCCCCTGAGCCAAACGGTTTTTTGCATATTGGTCATGCCAAGTCTATATGTTTAAATTTCGGCCTGGCCCTGGAATATCGCGACAAGCTTCCTGCGAGTGGCACCCGCTGCCATTTGCGTTTCGACGATACCGATCCGGCTAAAGAAGACACTTTGTTTGAAGACGGCATTCAAGCCGACGTGCGCTGGCTTGGATTTGAATGGGACGGGCTCTATCACGCCAGTGATTATTTCGAAAAAATGTATCAGTACGGCGAGCAACTGATTTCAGCTGGCAAAGCTTATGTTTGCAGTTTGAGCGATGCTGAGACCAAGGCCCATCGCGGCGACGTGAAGACACCAGGTACGAATAGCCCCTATCGTGAACGCAGCGTGGAGGAAAATTTAGATCTCTTCCGCCGTATGCGCGGTGGTGAATTTAAAGACGGCGAACATGTTTTGCGCGCCAAAATTGATATGGCTAATGCCAACATGAAAATGCGCGATCCTATGCTCTACCGCATTCGCCACACGGCGCACCACATGACCGGCGACAGCTGGTGCATTTATCCCATGTACGATTACGCTCACCCTATTTCTGATGCTATTGAAGGAATTACTCACAGCATTTGCACCCTTGAATTTGAAAACAATCGCGAACTTTACGATTGGGTAATCGATAATTTGATTGAACATGCCAAATTCCCCAGCCGCCCTCATCAGTACGAATTTGCCAGGTTGTCTCTAAACTACACAGTGCTGAGCAAACGCCGCTTGCAAGAGCTGGTTGAAGGCAAGCATGTCAGTGGTTGGGATGACCCGCGGTTGCCCACCATCGCCGGCCTGAGAAGGCGAGGCTACACCCCTGAGAGCATTCGCGCATTCTGTGCCAGCGTTGGTATCTCCAAAGCGAACAGTACAGTAGATATGGCGCAGCTTGAATTTTCGATTCGCGATGACCTCAACCAAAAGGCACCGCGTGTGCTGGCAGTTTTAAAGCCACTAAAGGTGGTGATTGAAAATTATCCGGACGACCTGGTAGAAGAGCTTGATGCTGCCTACTGGCCGCACGATGTGCCTAAAGAAGGTTCGCGCAAGGTGCCTTTCTGCAAAGAAATTTTTATCGAGCAAGATGACTTTATGCTTGACCCGCCTAAAGATTACTTCCGTCTGGCACCAGGAAAAGAAGTGCGTCTTCGTTACGCACATTTGATTACTTGCAAGGAAGTAGTTAAAGATCAAGATGGCAACGTTACCGAAATTCGCTGCACTTATGATACTGAAACCAAGCCGGGAGATAATCCTGTCGGTCGCAAGGTCAAAGGCACCATTCACTGGGTGAGCGCGCGCCATGCTGTTGACGCTGAAATTAGACTGTACGATCGACTGCTTTCAGAAGAAGCACCACCAACAGGAAAAGACAGTGAGTTTCTCAATGTGGTTAACCCGAGTGCACTGCAGGTGCTCACCGGCTGCAAATTAGAGCGCAGTCTGGCGGATGCAAAACCTACTGAGCGTTTTCAGTTTGAGCGCCAGGGATATTTTATTGCTGATGAAAAAGATTGCCATCCTGGTGCGCCTGTTTTCAATCGCATCGTCACGCTGAAAGATTCATGGGCTCGCTCACAGAAAAAATAGTCTGAATATTAGACTTTTAGTTCAGACTTTTTCGCGTTTTTTTCAGCTCATCCCAGTGTGCGTTAATGACGCCTGCTGCTTTTTCTAGGTCGATGGCTTCGCGTTCTCTGTCGGTGCTTTTAAGGTAAGTGGCGTATCTTAAATAGATAAACGCCAGGCGCGGATGCTGTTCGCCCAGACAGTTCTTAGCAATGGCAACCGACTTAGTAAAGTAACCATCTGCGGTGCCGGTCTCTTTTAAGGCGCCGTAGAGCGAGCCTAAGTCAAGGTAAACAGATGACCACTCCGGATCTTTAGCGGTCATGTGTTTTGTCTTGCCGACCAGGGCTTCCAGTAGATGGGTTTTAGCCGACTGCACCTCACCCAGTGAGAGTTCGGACGAGCCCAGGTTTTGCAGCGTAGTCGCCCTCAAAAGACCATCGCGAAATCCGAGATTGTCTAAGCTGAGCAATGCTTTTTTAGCTTCATCGAGAGCCTCATGATAGCGACCGAGATAGATCAAGTAGTCGGCAATATTTGAGCGAGCAATGGCTACAGAATTAGTTTCTTTACCACCACTGGCTGCCAACTTCAATTTAAAGGAACGCCTGGCACATTGTAAAGCCTGCTCGTAGTCTGCTGCATATGAATAGGCGAGAGAAAGATTGTTGTAGGCGATGGCCTGAAGCTGGTTGTGATAAGGGTTTGCGCTGTCCAAAGTATTTACTGCTCTGATACCGGTTTCTATCGACTCTTCAATTAAACCTTGTTTGACGAATGTGCTGCACATGTCGATCATGGCCGCGGCTTTAACAGCCGCATCAGATTGGCCTGATTCAATTATTGCTAGTGTTTCTTCTGCATATTTTCGCGCTTCGGCGTAATTACCTTCCTGATGCGCTATTTCAGCCAAAAAAGTGAGACCAGAGCTGAGATTGGCTAGCGGAACGGTATCACTGTTGGCCCGAAACTCTTGAACCATAGCGGTAGTATACTTTTTCGCCTCAGCTCGTCTCTCCAGACCAGATAGAAATGCCGCCACCATCACTTTTCTGCCCGGAGCTCCTGCTGTTAGGGCTGTGTGCGGCAAAACTGAATTGATTTTGTCCACAAACACTGCAATCGATTCCAAAAATAAACCCAGAGTGTAAGAAATCTTTTGCCCAGTGCTTGAAGCCTGAAGACCGATGGTCAAAAGAATTACGCTGAACAGGTGCAAAATACTGGGCAGGGCAAACCATGAGAGCAAAATGTCGAGGCTCAGGGCCAATTGAGCAAATTGACTATAAGCAGCTGAGCGCACTGTGAGCCATATTACTACTAGAGTAATGATAACAATGACTGAACTGATCTCGTTTTTCTGGTTCAACTGCGCAACTTTTTATGTAATCTCCATTGCATATATACCCAAACTCAAAAGCCACTTTTTCAGCCCAAAAGACCGTAAAATGGCTATTGGTGAGCTTTCGAATGCTCAATATGTCGAGCGGCCAAATTAATGGAGCATTCCGGTGAAATATAGAAGTGCTACGACGCCGGTTGGCACGCCCATAAACCAAAGTATTGCTGCTTTTCCCATGATCCTTAAATCTCCAATTATTTTCCTGAAACTACAGCGCAAGCGACGGCACCACCTGGGCAAAAGTTCCATTTTTATCCGGACTACTCGAGGAACTATTTTTCATTATTTCTCTTGATTTTTCATCTCAGCAACGCCCAGTTTGAGCAACTTACCCAGTTGTGTAAAACCGATGGCCAGGTCATCGCAAGTGGCAGCAAGCTTTTTACGATCCACTGATTCTCCAATTAAACCTAGACCTGTGAATACCTGTTCCACACCAGTGGCTAATTTCGGAAAATCAGTAGACTCAATAGAGTCTTTGAGCTTTTCACCCACCCTATTTACTACTGCCATTATTTGGTCAACGTCTTTTACACCGTCTTTGTCTAAGTCTAATTGCTTGAGCTCCGCCAAGCGTTCTTTGACATAATCGCGCGCCGAGTCAACTGCCACCGCTGTTAGTGTTCTTTTAATTAGCATTTTTATACTCCTGTATTTGCAATGCGCGTTCTATTTCGTTAATTGAGTTTTACCCCGGGAAAATTAGCCTTCAATAATTTCTGGCAGCTAAGCCAGCTTTGCTCATATATCAACTCAGAGAATTTTAAAAGTATTGCCGATCATGGTGCCCGGGCCAGCTGGTGCAATTGCAGCAGCTGAAGATGTATTGTTCATCGGAGTAGCAAATTGTTTTTTCTGCACTCGAGAGACAGTGAGATTTCTCGTTGATTTTTTTCAATGCCACTGCAGGCTTGCCACAAGTTTCACAATAACTTGACTGATCAGCCATGAAACATCCTTTGAGGATGCTTATTATAGCTCTTTGGTCACACTATTGATTATTTAGCGGGGTGAGGGCCGAAGTCTTCCCCTAGTTTATGCGGTTGCGTGGTGCGATTTAACTCTCGAGTAAGATCGCCTTGCAATGCTGATTCATTTTTGTTGCGGCGCATCTCAATTTCTAAAGAGCGCACGCTTCCAATTAGTTTTGCCAATTCTTCCGCGGCCGCCTTAATTTGAGATCGCATTTCTTCAGGCTCTTTCTCTACAGCATGCAGCAGTAAATCACGATGGACGATTAGCTCGTCGCTAATGGAAGTAGGCAGTGGTGGCAGACTTAATGACACGCTGCCTTCCCCTTGAGGTGCATGCGGTTTTTTCGGCACAGCGGCATCGGGTGGTTGATCACCGCGCCTGCGCCGCAATTCCTCTTCTATTTCTTCAGCTGTGATTGAATTGACTTGCATTGGCCCTGCGCAAATTTCTCGCCACGGCGCACCAACCATTGCCTGGCGCACAATTACTTCGAAAACCTGGCGACGTACACCCTCTCCGTAGCCGCCGCCCACCGAGGCCGGAAGCCTTGCGCCGGCGCCCACCAACTTGTTGATTATGTCGCTGAAAGCTTTACCAATTCCGACAGTATTTCCTGTGGCCGCACTGCACGCAGGGCAGAATAGCCACGTAGATAACAATTCGGCCTGGCATTTTTCGCAGTTCATTTGTGTTACCTACTCCTGCAAGCTATTCATTTTCCATCTTAGCCTATCAAAGATTTAGCAGGCCAAATTTAACGATTACGCTCTCGGTTGGCTTTTTTGTGGATTGCTTTCCATTTTGCTTTCTCCGCCGCCGCTGCCTCACGATCGTGCTTTCGCGATTCATAAGCCGCCTCCTTCGATAGCTTGCGCCAGTTCTCATAAGTTGAATCTGCCACAGTTTCTTTGACAGCGCATCCAGGCTCGCTGCCATGCAAACAATCACGAAAGCGACATCGGCCTGCCAGCTGAGTAATCTCGGCAAAGACTTCGCTGACCCCAGCTTCTGCGTCAGCCAGAGCCAATTCTCGCATACCCGGAGTATCAATAATGGCCGTGCCGTCAGTCAGATGCTGTAAAAATCTGCGGGTGGTTGTATGACGACCGCGGTCGTCTTGTGACCGAATCTTATTTATAGCCAGCGTTTCAGATGCCAGCAGACAGTTGATCAGGGTCGATTTGCCGACGCCGCTTGATCCAACAAAGGCGATTGTTTGATCTGCTCCACAAAATGGTGCAAGCAGTTCCATGCCGCTGCCATTTTGGGCCGAAAGCGCGAGCACAGGACCATGAGCGATGGTTCGAATTGCATCTATAAGAATGCTCGCGTCAGCCATCAGATCACATTTGGTTAAAACCACCGCATATGGAATATTGCAACTAACTGCAGTAATGACATAACGTTCCAGCCGTCTGAGATTAAAATCTTTGTTGGCAGCCACAGTAATAAACAAAGTGTCGAGATTTGCAGCAATAGGCTGAGACTCACTACTGCCGTCAACAGCACGCCGCGCAAATAGATTTTTGCGGGGAAGTATGCGATCGATAATGGTGGCACCATTACTATTTTTTACGGTGACAAAATCTCCCGCGATGGGAAAATCAGCAGCGACGTAGGCCCCATGCCGCATGGCACCACTTATTTCTGCACGCACGGGCTGACTCATGTTTTTTAAATCTGAATCTAAGTTTGCATCTGGCGCAACCAGATAAGAACCGCGATCTTGTGATACCACGCGAGCGCATGTGAACGGCGACTCCACTAGAGCCGCAATATTTTTTGGCAACATTGAATTATTCCTTCAATACTAGAGTGATGCTAGCGAAGGATACGTGCGCTAATCAGGTGCTCAATAGACTCTTAACGAGTTCGAGAGGCGCTACGGACAGCTGCATCGCATCCGAATTTCACAATTACAATTTCCATTTAGCGCCTCCTTTTTATAAATTTGCCCGCAACGCAGGTGTTGCCAATATAGCTTGCCGCGGCAAGTAGTGTCAAGGGCAAAATAAATTTGGTAATCGATTAGTTGTTGTCAGTTAATAGTGGCAGTTAATGGTGATCATGGTCACAAGAATCACACGATTCGTCATCGTCGTGATGATCGAGCTCATACTCACTGTCGATGGCCTTTATGCGCGCAAGCACGGCGTCAGCATTGGCTTGCTCTTCCAGCGCTATATAGCATTCATAGGCTAGTTCGAGTGACTCTAATATTTCCCCATGTGTTGGTCCCAAAAAGCGCTCTTGAGTTTCTGCATTTTTGAGAAATAGTGGTAGCGCCTCGCTGTGGTGCTTTAGTTTAAACAAGACGAAGGCCAGATCGTTACGCATATCAACTAAGTCAAACAAAGTAAGGAAAGTTTGACCACCTTCAACGTGCTCTTCGGCTGATTGCAATGCTTTCTTATGATAGTCTGCGGCTTTTTCAAACTCGTGGAAAAACTCAAAAAGTGAGCCCAGCGAGTGAAGATGCAGAGCGTTTGTTGGTGAATTCGGCGCACTCTCAAATTTTGCAGCCCGTGCTTCAATGGTGTCCATTAAATCATCAGCTGGTCTTTTGGTCTCAATATACAAATCGAGTAGTTCGGAAATTGAGGCGTGAAACGGTAAGAAAGAATATTCAATGCGTTCGGCTTCTTTTAAAGCCGCTTTGAGCGCAGTTCTTGCTTCTTTGTGATTGCCTTGCTCAGAAAAGTGGTGTGCGCTTTCCAGTAAATCTTCCCAGCGCTGCCAGCGCTTTATGTCACCGTTGGCGGTGGCAATCGCTTGAAATTCACGATTGGAAAAATTATCTGGTTCCGCACCTACTTTTGCCAGCCACTCAATTGCGCCTGCTGTTGAGTGCCAGGCCTGTTCAGTATCTTCGATGTATCTTTCCAGGCCAAAGGCAGTCAAAAGATCTTTGAAAGAATCGTTTTCAGAGGCCACTAAGCGGTTTGCGATAAGCAAACTGCCTGAAGCAAATCCATGAGTCAGAGCACTGCGCGAAAGTAACGTATCACCCGTCAGGGCAAAGTGAACCAGGGCGTTAAGATAATGCCACTGGGCCTCGTTATTAGAGTTTGCCTGAAGAATATTTTGAGCGGAGTTATAGTCGCCCATTTGGATGAGAAAGCTGGTGGCGAGATCTCGCAGTATTTCTTGCTCCATGCTGTCGATTTCGTTCAATGGAGCGCTGAAGTGAGCCGTAAGCAACTCAACCGCTTCCTTTCTAAGGCCGGCATTCCATTTTAATTGCGCCAGGTCAGCCACGGCAAAAGTGTAGAGTTCTGGTGAGATTTCATATTGTTCGTTGGCGTCTTTGCTGTCGCTTTTAACTTTACTCTCGTCTTCATCTTCGCTCTCGACTTGGGCTAATAGTTCCTGTCTTAACGCCTCCATGGCTTTTTGCCCATGCTCCAGAGCTGCTTCAAGATTTTCAGTTTCGCGTGCCAGAACCATACTGGCGAGGCCACACGATCCATTTGTTGCGGCCTTTAGGGCCTTTTGGGCTGCATCTATTCGGTCACTACTGCTTTCACCGCAAACCGCTTCATCGAGAAAGGCAGACAATCTTTCTGCATCGCTGCGATTCTCGCCAATATCAAAATGCTCTACCAGGTCCAGGTGCACCCCGGGTCGCAAAGCCGCCCCAGTTTTGCTGCAGGGAGCTTCCTTAGAAGGCGTACTATTTTTCATAAAACCTCGACTGCCCGTGTAGGGGCCCGCGCCTGGCGGTAACCCGTGAGCAATCTTGGCTTTCTTGCCTCAAATGATCAAGGTCAAAAGCAGTCTATTAGACACAAATTAACACAAATTACTGAGCGGCTTTGAGCTCGTAGGTGCCGTTGCCTTTGAGCTGGTCTCTGGCTCCGGCTCCTTTCAACCAGGCCAGGGCAGTACTGTCTTTTTTCAGGTAGGCGTCGAGAAATTTAGTGGTAGCCACTTCAATAATTTCGTGATGTTTCTGGTCAATGGCTTTCGGTGTTAGCCGCCTGCCGCCGTTAAATACCATGTGATCCGCACCGTCTAAAATGATCAGATACTGATCTGATTTACTAATATTGTCGTAGGCGATGCGGCGTTCACCAGCTGTGGTGTCATTGACTGGCGATGTATCTTTTGTACCAGTAAAATGTAATCCTGGAATTTTTATATCGCTATAAACAGCAGATGGATTTTGATTTTTTCTTGGTGCAGTTGGGCTCAAATAAATGGCGGCCTTAATGCGAGAATCTGGACTGGATAAACTTCTGCCAGCTGGCGTGATCAAGTTTTGACCGCTGGCTGTCAGAGCTGTCCATGAGCCGTAAGAGTGCCCGGCAATAGCCAGAGCATTCATATTCATTTTGCCCGCCAAATCTTTATCGGTGGTGTTTAACTCGGTTAATTTGTCAATGACAAAGTGAACATCTTGAGCACGGTTGAGTGCATGCACCGGATTCGCCACAGTCTTTTTAAACTCGGGCATCAGTGTTTCTCGAGTAGTGACACCAGCAACAGCATTTGGTTTCCAGAACGATTCGTCACTACCGGGATGTTGAATGAAGACTGCCAGGTAGCCCTGCTCTGCCCAATAATTGCCCAGGTAAACAGCTGCCTCTCTTGAGCCACCCAGACCGTGTGAGAAAATCACTACAGGAAAAGGTGCGCCTTTAAACTGCGGCAGATAGATTTTTACGGGCAGTGTTCTTAACCTTTTGGTATCGGACCAGTCTTGATGAATTGTCTGGACGGCGGTCACAGATGTGGCGGAGACCTTGGGGGGCAGCGCACCTATTGTTGCGCCAGCAATTAGAGCGGCGCTTAAACCGATTAAAACTAGAGCTTTGTTTTTCATGACCTGCTACTCGCTGATTTCTTTAGTTATGCCCGTTTAAAGTCTTGTACGCAGGTTAGGTGCGAAAGTTTCAAAAAATGCATAATTGCCATTTTGGGGGCATTTGCCTAACTATCTATAAATTCTAATGGTGCCATTACCAGCAACGCTCGGGGAGTTAACTTTACTGATATGGGAGTTTCTAATGTTAGTTCACCGTCGATATCAACCGGTTGTTGCTCGTCGGTGCTACATTCTACTTTGCGCGCATTGATCATTTTTATATGACGGTCGGCAGGAAGTTTGCCTCGAATCAGTGAAAGCCAGAAGTGAACGATATCCCATTTGCTTTCGGTTTTTAATACGCAGACAATTAACCTGCGGTCGTCAAGCCGGGCATCGGCAGTAATGCGGCTAATGCCATAAAATGAGCCGTTGGCGATGATCACTTGTCTGGTGTGTAGTTTGTGAACCTCACCGTCACACGTGAGCGTGCAACCAAACGGTTGATTGTGAATAAACTCTTTCAGGCCAGAGAGAAAATATGCGAGCACACCCAGATATTTCTTCAATCCGTCGGGTGTGTTATGAACTACTTGTGCATTAAATCCAAATGAAATTATATTGGCAAAATAGTCACCATCGGCGGTAGCTAGGTCTACGTCAGCCACCTTTCCATTGACGATGGTATCAATTGCACCCTGCAATGAGATTGGCACGCCAAGGGAACGGGCAAAACCGTTGCCTGTGCCGAGGGGCAAGACTCCTAAAACTACATCTTGGTATGCAAGTAGGTCGACCACGCTGCTCAAGGTACCATCGCCGCCGCCCACGATTATCAATTTACAGCCTGCATCTTTCGCATGGGCGACCACTTCAGGCAGGCGGCCCGGATCTTTTATATCGTAACAGTGCTCAAGAGTTAAACCAGCCTCTTTTAATGCGACTTTAGCGTGTTTAAAGAGCTCTCTACCTCGACGGGAATTAGTATTAACTATCAGTCGTGCACTGCGTGTTTCTTTGATATATTGTTGCAGGCGAGTCTTTTTGTCGGGGCTCTGAAGGTTGTTCATTGATACCTGTTAATTTGGCATTGATGGCACGAATAATTGCAGGCAATGACGCAGTTTCTGCAAATTCGGTTCCAATGATTTGAAAAAGAGATAAAAGCTATGGAAGATTTGATTTTGGCCCGCTTGAAAGGAATACGAAATTTTCATGCGGTCAATTCCTGGCTCTACCGTGGTGGTCAACCCACAGAGGCGCAGTTTACCGAAATTGTAGAGGCGGGCATTAAGACCGTGGTTTGCTTACGTTGGGGTCAGAAGGTTCGTGACGCGGAGCAAAAGGCGGTCGAGGCCACTGGCATGACATATATTGGCTTGCCGCATTATTATTGGCGATTGCCTACCACTGAAGAAATCGACGAATTTCTCAATCTTCTAGATACCGAAAGCGCTCGGCCAATTTTTGTTCACTGCTATCACGGTTCAGATCGCACTGGTTTGCTGATAGCCATGTATCGACTATCGAGGCAAAGCTGGACATTTAAGGAAGCCTACAAAGAGATGCGAAAGTATGGTTTTCACCGTTTCCGCCTTCAGCACTTTAAATGGGTTTTGTATGCCTACGCCAGAAAAGAAATGCGGCGCAAACAATTACAAAATCAGCCTTAGCTTTTGGCACCTATGGTAGTGCCCTTGATCTCGTTAATTAGACAGTTATGCGCAGCTGATTGCAGCAATTGCTCATTTGAAAGGAAGGCTGGCTGTCAAATAAAAGCTGTTATACCAGTGTCATTTTGGCAAAATATAACTGAATTACACCCCTCCCCATTCCCATTAAGTGGCATTGGCCGGAGGATATTAATCATGAGAGATCAAATTGGACAAGGCGCTATTGAAGGCGGCGCTCACGCAGTCGGTCATGCAATTGCACATCTATCTAAAGACGCTTACAACCCCGCAAGTGAATTTAAGAAAGTAGATCAGAATCAAAGCAAGGCTCTGACTGTAGGTGAGATGAGCCGGGCAACAGATCAGGTCGTTAAAGAACATTTTGCTAAAAAAGTCGATGGTATAACAAATTACACCATGGGTCTTGACGGCAATAAAAGCGGAACGGTCTCGTATGACGAGTTTAAGAAACAGCCCTGGGGTGCCAATGTCGGCGCCAATATTGAAGAGCAAAAGAGGGCAGCCTTTAAAAAATTGATCACGATAATAACGGCATACTCACCACTGCTGAAGTAAAAATTTATGGTCAAAAATCTGTTGAGCAAGATCTCAAAAGAGAAATAGCTGCTGCAGAACTTGTTGCCAGAGTGCGCTTCCATGCACTAGACACCGATAAAGATCATCTTGTTTCAAGCGGCGAATTTTCAAAATCGAAAAGCTCTTTTCTGCCTGACTTTTCCATTACCCATCGTGGTGGTGTGCAAGAAGTGAAAGAAATTAAGGGTGGGGCCGCTACCCTGGGCGATGTGGGCGGTGCTGCAGCCGTGGCTGGTCTGATTAGAGGAGGAGCATTGATTGGCGCTGGCGCTAGAAAAGCCCTCAAACACTGAGGTCTCAAACGGTAAAATCCAACAGCAACAGTTTCATGCGCAGCCAGGACGTTACTGGCTGCGTATTTTATACCAAGATTAAATTTCCCATTTTGGGAATATGGTAGGTTTTGCATTTCCCGAAATGGGAAGAATTAGAGCAGGAGGATTTATGCAGATAATCCACTGGGCACGCGCCAATCACTTTATACGTATACAAATCGACAAAAAAGCTGAAGAGGCCCTTCAACGTTGGCGCACAGCTGTACTTGCCGCTCAATGGAAAGACTTCGATGACTTGCTCGGTACATTCGATTCTGCTCAATGCTTAAACGGGAAAATAATTTTCCTCCTTAAGGGATACCCAGTCAGACTGACCGCCGTCGCCGATTTTGGAAATGACAAACTGTATATTCGCGAGGTCGTAGGTCGCTCACCAACAAGTTACTCAGATTATCAATAGGAATAGCGAGAATGGAAATGGTCATGGCTGACGAAAAGATGAACGATAAAATTTACGACAAGCTTGTGAAGCGATTTCCATTGCGGCCCATTCGTGATGATGAACAAAACATGCAGGCAGCAGAAGTTTGCGACAGTCTCACTGATCGCCTCAATACTCTGAGCCAGAGTGAATCAGATTATCTGGAAGTCTTGAGCGATCTGATCGTCAAATATGAATTACGCTTTGATGAAGAGTTAACTGAGATGACTCCGCGACAATTGATTCAATATTTTATTGATCAGGATGGACTGGCGCAAAAAGATCTGGTGCCTGAATTTGGTTCGGCCAGCCGAGTGTCAGAATTCCTCAAAGGAGATAGACGACTGAGCATGGAGCAAGCAAAACGCCTGTCTGACAGGTTTCGTGTGAATATTTCGGCATTGATTGATAGTTACTGATACTCGGATTACGTGTTTGAGAGTTACAAAAATCAAACTGCCCGGTAGATTTGTCTTATTAGTGTTTCTGGCACTAATATTGATTCCCGCGGCCACTGCTCAAAATGTTCAATATCTTTTGCACGGTGATGGCGGACGCCTTGACTGGAATGACCATACTCAGCTGTTAGTGCTAGATCGCACTACTCGTTCGATACCCTGGATTGCCTTGTTTCTGCATTAATAAGGCGACCTGACATCCATGTCAGACCGGCGGTCTTTCAGGGTTTGCAAAAACGCCGGCGGAAAGACTTCGTCATTGACAGTTAAGATTTTCAGGTTTTTAAAATTCACCAGCGTAGGTAGAGATTTTGGTGTTAAGCCTCGACAGCGTTGAATATCTAATTCATTTAGTGCCTTTAGATTCGTCAGTTTTTTCAACTGATTATCTGTCATTTCATTCTCTCTGATGTTGAGAAACATCAGCTCTTTAAGTTTAGATATCAGCTCATAGTCACTTTCACCGATATCGCATATCGGAACACTCAGGCTCCTTAACTTTTGTTTCGCCACCAGCGCCTTCAGCAGGTTGGTCAGCTGTGGTTTAGAATCAAGTTCCAGACCCTTTATTCTTCTCCACATTTGGAGCGGTGCCAGAGCATCACCAGTTATGGCAGTCTCAGCAAGATTCAATTGAACAAAATCTGGAACTTTGTCAATCCATTTTAAATCGGAATTCTGTATCTCTTTTTCTTTCCTGAAATCGAGTTGCTCTAAACCTCGGATTTTGCAAATGTAATCGCCGACATGAGGGTGGTTCTTTGGCAGATCTCTGATGCACAGAATCTTTATTTCGTTTGGTCGAAAAAATTTGAGTAATTCAGGATAGTTTGCAATGGAGAGTCCTGTGTCAAGGCGAATGAACGCGCCATTGGGAATGATCATTTTGCCCAGGGCAAGGCCTCGAAACTCACGTTGACCGCTTCTTTGAAATGAAATTGTGCCGAGTGAAAAATTTTCTGGAAAATCAAATTGGAGAAAATTTTGTCCTCTTACCGTGATGGCATGACTGTACGGTTTTTTATTTTTCGCCAAAAATTGTTTAACCCGATCGCTCTCAGTTTTGGAAATTTTGTGTATTTCGGGTGATAGACTTTTGTCGAGAAGGCCAGCACCGACTTTACCAATCTCCCGCAGACCAGCTTTATCATCTATGGCATCTGCCGAAGTGTCACGCGGCAAACCATTGCCTGTGAAGGCGGTTTTCAGCGGAGGGCTATTTTTTGCGGCTATTTCGCCTTGATGTTTTTGGTCAAAATAGAAGGCAACGTAGGCTAGGGCTGCAATTAAAATTACAGCGATGGGAATGCTAACAATCACTAGTTGCTTTTTTTTATCAATCTCGTCCTTTAGAGTTTCGTCAATTGCGGTAGTGGGTTCAGCGATTTTAAGGTTGGTAGATTTGCGGACGCTATTTTCTTTGCCTGTTTTTAAGCTCTTCAATTGCTCTGCCACATCATAAAGAGATGATGGACGATCTTCTGGGTCTTTGCTCATTAAGTTTGCCACTATGGCTTCGAGAGCGGGCGGAAATGAAGTATTTATCGCTGTCTCACTCATAGACGGAGGAATGACCGACTGGTGCAAAGCAACTGTTTCGATAGCGCTTTTGCCGAGTAAAGGCGGTTTGCCGGTGAGCGCTTGAAACATGGTGACGCCCACAGAATACATGTCGGTTCGGTAGTCGACTTTTTGACCGAGCGATTGCTCGGGGCTCATGTAAAGTGGGCTGCCGAAGACTTCACCCGGTTTGGTTAAACCCTGATGAACATTGGTATCGTACGACAATAATTTGGCAATGCCGAAATCAACAAGCTTGACCTGGCCTGTGCCAAACAAAATCATGATGTTGCCCGGCTTGATATCGCGATGAATAATGCCGCGGTCATGAGCGTAACCAAGGCCATTACAAATTTGCTCAAAAATGGGCAAAGCATCGTCCACTGACAGTCGACCGTTTTCATCAAGTCGATCGGCCAGTGATTCGCCCTGAAGATAATCCATGGTATAGAACGGTAATCCGCCTGCCGTCTGGCTCATATCGTAAATTTTGATGATATTGAGGTGATCGACTCTGGCAATGGCCTGAGCTTCAGTGCGAAATCTTTGCCATACTTCCGCTGATACCTGGTCTTGCTGCAACACTTTCATGGCTAGAATTTTTGCCAGAATCAGATGTTCGACTTTGAAGACCCTACCCATGCCGCCCTGGCCGATAAGACCCAAAATTTTGTAAGTGCCGGCGACAATAGCTCCAATCTCAAATGTTTCATTATTTTGGCCAGGCATCTGGGAATTCATTTTTTATGTACTGAGCTTCAGTGTTCATGCGAAAATAACCTCAACAGTATAAGCCAGTATTTTTAATTGGAGTCGTTTTTTGCTGGATGCGGCTAACCCACAGTTAAAAGTTGGTGGTCTCATAGATGGCACGTATACCGTGCTTGAATTTGTGGGCCAGGGTGCCATGGGCACCGTTTACAAGGTCGAACATAAGGCTCTCAATCGAGTGCTGGCACTCAAAATTTTGCGCGTTGAGAATCTCACCTCAAGTGTCTGGAAGCGATTTCAGCTTGAGGGCAAAGCTATTGCCAGAATTGAGCACCCTAATGTAATCAAGATTTATGACCTCAATAAGACCGAAGATGGTCAAGCTTATTACACAATGGAGTTTCTCTCAGGACTTTCTATGGGAGATTATCTGGCGGCCAATGGCCGTTTTGCTCTAGTCGACGCCCTACCAATATTTCGGCAAGTATGCAGCGGCCTTCAAAGTGCCCATGATTCTGGCATTATTCACCGTGATATCAAACCCGGCAATATCATGCTTGTTAAAGATCGGCCTTCCTTGCCGATTTCGCAATGCACGGCAAAAATTGTTGATTTTGGCATTGTCAAAATTGCCGACAGCACTCATTTGAGCACTCTTGCTTTAACCAGACCTGGTGAGATTTTTGGCACGCCATTTTACATGAGCCCTGAGCAGTGTGCTGGTAGTCACCTTGATCAGCGCAGTGATGTTTATTCGCTGGGAGTGACATTCTTTCAGGCTCTGACCGGTAAGCCGCCTTTGTCTGGTCGTAACGCTGTAGAAACTACACTGCTTCACCACACCACGGTGCCGCTTTCGCTTAACGAGACTGTGGGTGAGCAGTTATATCCAGCCGGGCTGGAAGATATTATCGCTAAAATGCTGGAGAAGGCTCCGGAAGATCGCTACCCATCAATGGCTGAAGTGGAAGATGCATTGCTTGCTGTGAGCGACATGCCTGCAAGAAAATCTGCTCGTCGAATGGTGACAGCGGCTGCCGTGAAGAGCGAGACCTCTGGCAATACACAGTCGCAAACTCAAACACGCTCTTTCAAAATTTTCAGCAAAATGTTTGTGCTACTGCTCTCTTTTTTAATTGTTGGCATTGCATTAGTAAGCATTCTGGCTGGAACTTTGTTTTCGACGAAACCTGCGCGCACTACAAAAATTATAGACACCGTTAATGGTGGCGAAAAATATCTTCCGGGCAAAGAATTATCAAGCACTGATTTAGCTCTGGCGCGGCAGTATATCGCTACCAAGCCAAAACCGTATATGCAGTCTCAAACAGCGACGGCACGTATTTTTAATTTTCCCGAAACATTTTCACTTGGCGATATCAGTACCCAGAACGGATTTACCAACACGTTCATTCGCGAAGCTCGCGGCCAAATGCATTTACCGCGTTATGGTTTAACAAAATTGGATGCAAATCCTGTTGTCTTACTAGAACCAAAGCTGGTGGAATATTTTGCGCCATCAAGTTTAGATTGGTTTTCGGTTGAGGGCCTAAATCGGTCTGCTACACAGCTCACCAGAAGTCTTTCTCAAATAAAATCACTGCAGTATCTTGAGCTTAGAAATTGCGATTTACTTGAAAGTGATTTACCCTACATCGAAAAGCTTGAACATCTAAGATTGTTGGATGTGCGATTTTCGGGCCTGGATGGAAGGAAACTGGCCAAACTCAGCAACTTGAAGCAGCTCAAAATTTTGTGCATTGATGGTAGCCCTAATGTCGCCCCCGTGCTTAAAGAACTTGTTTCGGCGAACAAAATTGAAGTGCTATCGCTGAGTGGTTGCATATTAGATCAAGCCGATTTTTCCACAATTGCGCGTATGAAAAAACTGACCAATTTGTATTTGCGCAATACCTCACTAAACGATAAAAGTCTGGCCGAGTTAACTTGTCTTGATCTAAGCACCTTAAACATCATTGGCTGCGATAAGCTCAGCGTGAAATCAACTGCCTTGTTGAAGAAATTCAAGCACATGAAAGATTTATCCCTGCCTACTGTTCAACCTTGGAATTATTAGCTTGGAATGATTAAGGCTGCTGTCAAGAGCCCGCGAATGCAAATACTTAGTTAGCATCTCAGTGCCCGCCGAGCCATTCGCGTTAGCATATAACCTGCTGATTTTAAGAACAGCTAGTTGCAAGGAGATTGATCATGCGCCATCCCAACGTTCCCGAGTCTTTGGAAGGTTGGTGGATACTCCACCGTATGTTTGCAGTAGACCGACTTTTTTGGGACGAGCTGGAGCAGGAAGAGCGCGAAGAAATCGTTCGCGAGGCTACCGTTGCGCTTTCAACCCTGCAGAAAGGTGAGAACACTGACATTGGCTTTGCTCAGATGCTTGGGCACAGAGCTGACTTGATGCTCACGCACTACAGCAAAGATTATGAAGGCCTTGCTCACGCACAAACTGTTGTAGATAAACTGCGCCTCTCTAATTTTCTCACTCCTGTTTCATCGTATGTTTCAGTTCTTGAATTAGGTCTCTATGAAGCCACAGGCAAAATACATGCCACTCTGGCTGAGCAAGGCCTCAAGGCGAACTCGCCTGAGTGGATTGCTGCCTTTGACGAGAAAGTTGCAGAGCAAGAGAAAATTCCTCATTTTGGTGGTCGCCTCTGGGCGCGCATTCCACAACGTCGTTATGTTTGCTTTTACCCAATGGATAAAAAGCGCGGCGAACAAGTTAACTGGTACACGCTTCCTTATGAAGAGCGCGGCAAGTTGATGATTGAACACGGCAAAATCGGTAGAACTTATGCTGGTCTTGTAACGCAAGTGATCTCTGGTTCTATCGGTTTCGACAAAAACGAGTGGGGCGTAGATCTTTATGCTGACGATCCGATGGTCTTCAAAAAATTGATTTACGAAATGCGCTTTGATGAAGCTAGCTCCAAATATGGTGACTTCGGCGATTTCTATTCGGGCGTACAGTTCTCACTCGATCAGCTGGCAACATATTTAGACGGTACTGCCGTGCCGGCACTCAATGTGCTGGAACCAGCCGGTGGCGGCCGTCCTGGCGCCAGACCAGAAGGCAGACCAGAAGGTAGACCAGAAGCAGCTACGAGACCTTAGTTAGGCCGCACTTGGTTCAAAACTCTTCTTCGTCTTCAGTAATAAACGTCTTGGGCATTGCTTTTTGCAATCTTGCTATTTGCTCAGGTGTAAAATTTTCAAGAGGAATAACCAGTCGCTTCATATTCTTGAACCGCGGAAACACTGGCAGCACTTTGGTATTCAAGCCACGTACTTCTCGAAGACATAGTTTGGTCAGATCAAGTTTTGTTAGTTCAACAATGTCTTGATTCGACATTTTGTTTTTACGCAGGTTCAGATGCTTGAGATGCGATAGTTCTGCTACCATCCTGTAGTCGTCTGCAGTTGGGTCGCAGCAAGCAATATTGAGAACTACGATATTTTGACTTTCTTTTAACGCTTTTAAAACTGGCGAAATGTTTTGCATGTGTTCTATTTCTAAAAATGCCAGTTTCCTCAAAAGCTTGCTTGCAGACAGGCCGTTAGCGGTGACATTCGTTCTGCTTATAGACAGCCTCTCGAGAGACGGCATTTTCTCAAGCCATTTTAAGTCACCATCGGTAACCTGAGAGTAATGCAAGTCTAGGGTTTGGAGGCCTGTTAGTCTTATAAGGTTTTGAGCCATTTGCTCGCGATTTTCGCTGACATTATTTAGGCCGAGCCCTTGCAATTCATTGGCACGAAAGAAGCGCAGCAGGTCATAGTAGACTTTAGTTACGGGGCTGGCGTCTAGTCGCACCCTTGCTGTAACCGGCACCTCAACTACTCCTTGGGCTGGTACGACTTTTGCGCTCCTGCGGTCACCAAGGTTATAGGTAATCTTTCCTAGAGTAAAGTCACTAGGAAATTCGAAGTGCTTGTATTCTTTACCGTTCGCCTTATATCTGGTGCTTTACATTTTTTTGTTTTTTGCTAAGTATTCTTCGACTTTCTCCGCTTCAGGCAGTGGATCCTTTTTGTCGTATGCTAATGTTTCGTCCTTCTTATCTACTTTAGCTGCAGCCGCATCTAAATCATCTTGGTCTTTGAGAAGAAGCACACCTTCTGCATAAAGCGCTTTTATCTTGCTACCTTTTTCAACGTGGTTTGTTTGCTGATCCCAATACCAGTATGCTCCAGCTAAAGTTAGTAAACTTACCAATATAAGTGGAATATACAAAAATATGTGCTGCTTTTTTTCATCACCGTCAGTAGTATCAAAATCTTCTTCCACCGGTTTTTTAATGGCGGTAGCATCTTTGGTCAGCCGCTTTCCCTGCGCCAGCGTTTTCAACTGTTCAGCAACATCGTAAAATGATAGATAGCGCTCTTCTGGGTCTTTACTTAGAAGCCGCCGCACAATCAATTCCAGGTCGGGTGGAAAAGCAATGTCTGGAGCCACGTCTTTTAGTGCAGGAGGTGGCGCAGATTGATGTAGCGCGACCGTTTCAATGGCGCTTTTACCCAGCAGGGGAGGCCGTCCCGTCAAAATTTGAAACATGGTAACGCCCAGCGAATACATGTCGGTACGGTAGTCGACTTTCTGGCCAACCGCCTGTTCCGGACTCATGTATAGAGGGCTACCAAATACTTCTCCAGGACGTGTTAAACCTTGCCCGACGTTTGTGTCGTACGACAATAATTTGGCAATACCAAAGTCGACAATTTTTACCTGTGGTCGCTTAGGGTCGCCCCCATGCAAAATCATTATATTGCCAGGCTTGATGTCGCGGTGAATAATTCCGCGATCGTGAGCGTAGCCAAGGCCGTTGCAGACCTGTTCGAAAATTAGTAGAGCTTCGGGTACAGGAATCAGTTCGACGTCGTCAAGGCGCTCAGCCAGCGATTCGCCAGACAAAAATTCCATGGTGTAGAAAGGTAATCCGCTGGCGGTCTGACTCATGTCAAATATTTTGATAATGTTCGGATGGTCGACTCTGGCGATAGCTTGCGCCTCAGTGCGAAACCTTTGCGATACTTCCGGCGATACTTGCTCCTGGCGCAAAATTTTCATAGCTTGAATTTTTGCCAGCACAATGTGCTCGACTTTGAACACCTGCCCCATTCCGCCCTGGCCAATGAACTCTAAGATTTTGTATGTTTCGGCAATTACCGAGCCAATTTCAAACGATTCTTCGTTCATTCATTTGCACCGGCTGCAGCTCAGGAAAATTCGCCGGGATGAATTTGTGATTCTATTTGTTTATTTAAAAAAGTAGGAAACCGATAATAGAGTTCGCCGTGGTCATTAACGTCAATTTGACAGACACCGGTTTGAGCAAGGCGTTCAAATGCGCTCTTAGTATCGGCAATACCGATGCCGCATTCGAGGGCCGCAGCAGAAATAGTTAGTGTGCCACCCTCGATTTTTGCGCGACTGAGAATCAGCTGTTCTTGTTTAATTTGACGTATCGCTCGCTTTTCTTTGAGCTTTACTTGCACTAGTTTGACACCGACAAAAACCAGGCCGGCTAGAAACGTAATCAGACCGACGTGATGCGCAACACCATACTTTGGATTGCCGGCGATGATTTCACCAGTGTAAGTGACGATTAAGCCGCCGCAAACCAATATGAGAAAAATTCCCAGGCACCAGAGAGTTGATTGAAAAAATTGTGAGACGCCAGATTTATTCAAATGCTCGGCCTCGCTGTGAGTGCTCGCAAGGCATTATACGGCAATTTCGTACTCTACAACAGCTTCGTTTGTCTTCATAGTCAAGAACATCAGCAGTGCAAATTTAATGGGCTTTATTTTAGAAACTTGATCTTTTTTAGGCGCCAGACAGGGAGAACGGTATGTCACGCTTATGTCATTTTTAGCAAATAGACTAAAGTTGCGTTCCATTGAGAATGAGGTTTTTATGGCTGAACACAATTGTATCCCTGTTCCATCTCGCATGTTTCAAAGTCAAGCAGAGCTATCAAGCGGCGGCGCCTTAAGTAAGGACGACGATAAATTTTGGATTCCCGCTAAATTGCGCGCCCTGACTAATGCTCGTGACCGTGCGTCGAATCTGGCCGCGGTATTCAGCCCAGATTTGGAAAGTGGAGATAGCCTGTTAATCAGCAATCAATAAACAAATCAGTCAGCAGGTGGTGGATCAACAATTGCGCCAAGGAATAAAATCGCATTTGTTTTGCTGTCGCGAATAGCTACAACAAAAGGACGATCGCAAACCATTTCGAATGGTGGCTCAGGCTCGGCTGGTGCGCTGGTGACGCTCATTTCTACAGCAGTGGCTGCGGCTGCTTCTGTGCCTTTTTCGTTGACTTCCAGATAAGTTTTATGCAAAACGCGCGAAATTACTGATGGCTCTTTGGTCATGTTTTTGAAGTCGGCGCAGGAGTCTTCAAAAGCGCAGGGCATGCCTGCTTCTTTGAGCACTTTGCTTAACTCGGTTTTGTATTCAACTTTAAATCGCGGTAGACCGAGATGTCCCTCTTTTTTGCCAAACTGTTCGCTCCAATTCTTCAGATTTTCTTCAGTAAAGCTGGCTACTAAAGCATTTATATCTGACTTCTGATCAGGCAAAAAGACGCACATCTGCAGGCGCTTATCTTTGTAAGGCAACATCACAGCCTGGAAATTTTTACCTTTTAAATAATGCATCTTGTCTGAGCGATTCATTATTTGAATTTGTTTTTTAGCGCCACCTGCAACGGTAAATTCCGCAGCTTGCGTTTGATCTTTGACAAATTCATCGAGCCACATGCCCTTAAAATACACGGCATTGACTAAATATAAAATGGCTGCTTGCGGAACTTGATCGATAATTGTGGGAATTTTCCCTTTAGTGTTGTCTTTAACCCAATTATTGATTTTATCGAGCGTGGTGGCATCTGCAAAATCAAGAGTTTCAAGTTTGGCACCAAAATATTTTTGATTGGTGTTCGTAAACGACTTTTCAAATGCGAAGTCTTTATTGGCAAACAAGGCATTCGCCACAGTCAGCTCGCTCACCGGATTAACATGCATCAAACTCTTGTAGAGACTGGCATTTTGTTCATTGACAGCATCGTCAGTAATGCCGGCGTAACCTAATACTTCTTGCATTTGTGTTTTGGTTTTACCCACAGCGCCGTTGTAGACCATAGAGAGCGCTGTACTGACGCTGTATGGAGAAATGACCACATTTGTTTCAGGCGATGCGGCAGCAAGTTTGAAGAAGTTAGAGGCAAATTTTTCAGACACTTTTAAATTCACGGTGTCATCTTCACTGCTTGATTGATCTATTTGAGATTGTCCTGGCGAAGCGCATGCGACAAGACAAATTGATACCAGTGAAAGGGCCGTGGCGGTGCAGGCATACAAGAATGGACGCACTGTGTATCCTCTTTAAAAGTGAAACTTGATAAGCATATCAAGGATGTTATTATTGCGCAAACCTGCTCGCTTGAGATTCGCAATGGTCAAATGCAAGAGAAATATTGTCTTTGCTGTCAGCACAGTGCTGGTGCCGTTGCTTGCAAATATTTTGATTTCTGAAAGTGCGCTGGCGCAGTCGAAGCAAGCTTCTGTTGAGTCATTAATGCGACAAGCTGAGGCTTTTAGTGAGCAAGATGAATCAGAAAACGCGCTTGATGTTTACGGTAGAGTCTTAGCTCTCGATCCAAAATATTCGCGCGCTTATTACTTACGCGCTCTTTTGCTCTGGTCTAAAGGCAGTCGTGATGCGGCGGCTCGCGACCTGGAAAAATGTATGAAGCTCGAGCCTGGTGAGCAACCAGCAAGATTTTTGACCACAATTTATTTAGAGCAGAAAAAATATAAAGAGGGCCTGGTTGCCGCCACCAATTTGATCAAGATCAAAGATGGTGACCGTAATCATGCTTTGCTAATTGAAATGCTTATAGGCTTAAAGCGCTATCAAGAAGCAATTGATCAGAGCACCATCTGCATCAAGCGCAATAGAAAGCCAGATGCCTTACTTCGTGCACGTAGTATTTGCTATTTTGAAACCAAACAGTACGATAAAGCGCTTGCTGACTGTAATCGCTTAATTAGTTTGAAGCCGAATTTGATGAAAAGTTATGAGCTGAGAGCGAAAATTTATCAAGCCAAAGGTTTGAAGGAATTAGCGGCTAAAGATCTGAAGCATAAAACCGATGATGGCGATGATGTATACGATGTCGCGCCTTTCCGTGGGCGTGACCGCAGCCTTGACGGTGGTAAGCAGTAAGTAATCAAACGCGCATGCGTTCTTTTTCTTTCGCTTCCTGGTGGGCCATAGCGTTGTGCTTCTCGCGCGCAATCATTGCCAGGAAGGTATGTCTGAATCTGTAAATTAACGCGATGGCAACAATAATGCTGACGATTACAGCGCAGATTGAACCTAGTGTCACTATCACCACTGCCACCAGCAATTTGTTGAGAACTGTAAGTTCGTCGCGCACCGCGCTGAGTGGTTTTGAAACAGCGTTCATAGGCGTATGAAGCGACTTAATTTCGGCACTGAGCTCGTCGAGCTGATCGTGCATTTGCACGACTTTTTCTTCTACAGTGGTCATTTTGGCGGTAACACTGGCAACTGAATCTTCCACGCCTGAAAGTGGCTTAGCCACAGCCATCATCGGAGCCTTCAAATCATCAAGTGGTTTTCGCAGCTGCTGCATTTGCATGGTTACTGAGCGTACATCATCGCGAATGCCTGAAACCTTTTGCAGGTCTACACGCAATTTCGATATTTCTTGCAGTTGAGTATGAATGCCTACCACTGCCGGCGAAATTTCACTGACTTTGTTCAAATCTGTAGAAAGCCTGCTCAAATTGTCATTGAGGCCGTTTAGCACGCCAGACATGTTGAAGATGCTGCTTTCAACGCCTTGCATACGCTTTTCCATGCTGGCAAATGCCGGCTGAAGGTTATTCATTGGCTTTTGCAGGGCTACAATCTGGGTTTGCAGGTCAGACGCTTCTTTTCGCAGCTTCCAAACCGGGCGGGTAAGTCTTTTAATGGGGTGAAAACCGGTGATTGGTTTATCCCACTCTTTCATCTTCTTAGCCAGGTCTGCCGCCGCTTTGGCTTCTTTCTTCGTGGCGGTCACAGAGCCTTGAATCGGCTTGGCACCGGGAACACCTGGCGTCGCATCGTTCGAGGGTGTGACAGCTGTTGGCCCAGCTTGGGGCGCGGGGCTGGCAATCGTCGCTGATGAGGCAGTTCCTGGTTCGAGAGTCTGCGCCTGTGCTGCAGCCACCGTAAAAATCAGGGTGAGGCTGAGAATATTGACTTTCCGGGCAAAGAACATGACCACCTCGAACCCCTACCGTTTAATCTTATCCTGATTAAACACCGGCAGCCTAGAATTTAGGACTATTAATGGCAGATCACAAGCCTTTTTTAACCTCCGCCGTGTCTGTTTATTGCTGCAGGGCCCAGAGCTGACGACTTAATGTGAAGGGGTAAGATAATTATCGTCTTTTCAAAGAGGAGCAAAATTGTCCAGGGGTCATGCAAATGTGCTAGCTGTCTGCTTAGCTGCTCTGCTGCCTGCCGTGGGCCGTGCGGTGCTGGCCCAAGCCCCGGAAGATCCGTGTGAAGTACTTTCAATTATCAAATTGTCGCAGGCTGGTCTTAAAATCTGGTCACCTGATGGGCAGAATTATATTCTCAATTAGAAAGATAAAAATAACGACTATCAAATTTATGTGGGCACCGGTGGTGATGCCGAACCACAATGCATAACCCGCAAAAATTTGACTGGCGGCCCTGCGGCTAATCGCAATAAAATGCAAGTCAATTGGCACCCATCAGGCAAGTGGATTATTTTTGCCGGCGAGCGCTCACACTATCCTGAAATGTGGCTGCCTAAGCGCCTTTGCCAGGGGTGGTTAGAATGCGGCATCTGGATGGATATTTATGCTGTCACACCTGACGGAAGTCGTTGCTGCAAACTCGCTACACCTAAAGGCGGATTTACTGGCGTTGCCTTTACCGCGGATGGTCAGCGCGGAGTGTGGGCAGAAGCCATTGGAATGGTACCAAAGGCGGTGTTCGGAAGAGTGGGATGAGCACGGCGTTTTCTCCCCCGATGGCGAAAAGTTATTTCTAATGAGTTCTCATGCCTACCGTGACAAACCTAATTCATATAAAATTTTTGGTTTAAAAACAGAGTTTATGCTGATCAATCGTGATGGCTCAGATTTTCGCCAGGTTACCCATTTTAATACGCCAGGATTTTCTGAGTCGTACAAAGCCGGAGTTACACCAGCGGTAGGTATATGGAGCAAAGATGGTCGCGAGATTGATGCCCTGGTGCCTATGAGCGGAGCTAGTTATCCAGATTATGATGTATGGAAGATTGTCTTTCGTGGCAATTGTGGATGTGGTGGTAAAAAAAACGCGACTGATTAATGGTGTTTGGGTACAGGCATAATGTTATCCTTTTATGGTGGATGTGCGGCGGTGAAGCAAGGAGAAATTGCATGAATGAACCAATGATCGCCGGAATATTTCTGGGCTTAATGGGCTGCTTTTCTATTGCTGGCGGAATCTTCAACTGGAACTGGTACATGAACAGCCGACGCGCGGCATTCCTGGTTAAAATTATGGGCCGCAATGGCGCCAGAGTATTTTATATTCTCCTTGGCGCCGCAATTTTAGCTTTTGCCATCTACGGTCAATTCCACCCCGAAATTATGCATCACCGACGGGGCTTGTAGTGTGCGATAACTGATCAACCGCAAGGTTGCTTTCGTAATGAGAGAGTTGTCACAGGAAGCATTGATGATCGCCACCGAGCAATTAGAGAGTTTGATCAAGGCGTCGCATGAGCTTGATGTTTATGAGCGTTTTTGCAATATCGCCCCTCTTCCTGCCAGCCTCCTGTTGAGTGCGGCACGGGCAAGCATGATTACTGCTGATGCTAAAGCACCTTGTCTTGATACACTGCAAGTCAGTCTCTGGTGTCAAGTATGCTCCACAGATAATTCCACTGCCGATATTCTTGCCATTCAGAATATGACTTACAACACTGTGAGTCAGATGTGTTTAGATGCATTGAAAATGGCTCACACTTGGATTTCTCGTGATATTCGCTGTGGTCAGTGTAAAACTGCTCTAATCGCACTGGTTGATTTTCATCACCTCGATAAGCCCTCAAAAAGTGATATCGTCGTGAGATGGTTTCGTTCGCCGGCAAGCGGTAGTTCGGCCTACCAAATACTCACCATGAGTGGTGCCGGAGAATATGCTGAAGCTAATCCGACGATGGTACTGGCTGGCGTTGAGGCGATTCCTCGAGCTATCGAAATTGCGCTGGCCGAAAGTTTGCGCGCTCATGACCTTGATAATACCGCTAAAATTTTGAAGATAGCTTTACGAGAAGCACCACAACTTCTCTGCCTAGTTTCAGTGGCAGCTTTGTTTATAGATAAGTCGGAGCTGCGAGGTGTGGTCGAGGCGGCCGCAGAAGCGCATATAAATTCGTATCCTAATGATTTTCGCGGTCATAGTCTGATGGCACGCGTTTTGATGCATGCCTTTGTTGAAACTAACGGTACCGAAAAAGCACTGCTGGACGAGTCATATTCCTATGCAGTCAATACATTGAAATTGAACGCAAATGATTTCAGTGCCGAGGCAATTTTGTTTAATTGCATGCGGCTTTCAGGTGAAGGGGCCGATGAAATCGCTCCGGCCTTCAACCGCCTGGTGGCAAATCATCCTAAACGAGCAGAACCTTATTATGATTATGCAATTTATCTGTTTGACACTAATGCACAAGAGGCAGAAACTTTATTTGAACGCGGTGCCGAACTTGAAGCAGCCGATCCTGATTACCTAGTGGGGCAAGCTCGCGCTTTAATGGCTCTCAATCGTGAGGTCGAAGCGCAGACCCTTTTGGTGCGGGCGAAGCAGATTCAATCTACCCATCCGCTGATTGCCCAGCTGCTAGCAAAAAATGGACCTCTGGGTTCTTAGTTTTTACGCTTGAGCTTTGCATTTCTTTTGTAAAGAAACCCGGCTGCCGCATTTGCACATATAAAACTAAAGCCTGACCGCTCTTTTGCATACTTCACGACGTTTTCACATTGGACTCACAAATAATTCACGATGGGTGATTAGAGTTGTGGCATTGAGATTGTTCGAGGCACGAATGCCTCCAGGCCATTTGCATACACCAATGGAGTTATGATCGTGTTCAACAAAATTCAAACAGCGCAAATGTTCACACGCAGTTTACTTGGACTCTTTGTAGTCGTTGCTGCTGGTCTAGCGCTACCGACAGACGCTAGCGCTCGCGCTCTGTATGTATCACCTTCGGGAGACGGTACAACTGGTCAGAATTGGAAGACTGCATGGAAAGACCCTGCTCAGATTGATTGGAAAGTGGTGGCAGCAGGAGATCAAATTTTGATTGACGGTGGCACAGCTGGTATCACCTACACTACTTCATTTACAGTTCCTGTGAGCAATATTGTCATCAGACAAGCGTCGGGGGCCGCACATAACGGCACTGTCACTTTTACTGGATTCACCGGCCAATCAGCAGTACCATATGGCATAAAGTTTGTCGGTTCCAATGTTCATTTGGTAGCCAACAAGCGCGCAGGTATCAAATTGACGCGCTACGGGGCTCAGTGCCTGGATATTCAATCTAGCTACAATTCAGTTCGTAATGTAGAAATGTCTTACATCATGGGCTTCCCACCTTACCTTGGGGGCCGTGTCGGTGGTGTCACATTTGGTGGTGCCAATAATCATTTTATTGGCTGTGATTTTCGTGACTGCACAGTTGGTGCAGTAGAGAGACCGCTGCCAGGCGTAGCTAACAGTACAGTATTCAATAACTGTACATTTGGTGCCAATGGTTATGGTTTCTTCGGCAATTGCGGAGCCGGCATTGTCGGCGCCAAAACAGTTGGTGGACCTGCGACAACCATTTTTGCCAATAAGTGTGTTTTTGGCCCTTATGTTGACTATGGCGTCGACGTGGCCAACGGCACAACACGGCTGAGCAATAGCCTATTTCTCGCTGCGCGAGTTTCTAATATTAAAGCGGCACCGCCAGCGGGCTCTTCCGCAACTGTTACTGCCGTTAATTGCACGCTGTACGAGAAACGCTTAGATCCTCTCCAGCAGAGCGCATTTATAGTGCCCGGCTACACGATTAGCGTCAATGCTAATGCCAAACTGAAAGTTAAAGATTCAATTGTTTGGGGCGGATTCGTTGATGTGCCGGCCACACAAGTAATTACAGGTGGTGGCAATGTGCAATTTGCCGTCAGTGGAAACACCATGGCGCTGGCACCAAGTATGGTGGATCCAAATTTTGTTGATACTGCAACGCTGTCTGCTATGCAGGCGAAATCTCAGTTTATTCCACGCACATTAACAAGCGCCAACTTCTCGCCTGCTCTCGGTAGCCCTGCCACAGGCAAAGGATCGCCCTTTGTACGAGTGTCGGATCTGGTTGCGCCTTATGGCCCCACCAGTGGATTGCCGAGTGCTATTGGTGGGCCGTAAGGCTAAAGACTTGAAGCACTCCTCTCAGTCGATTTCAGTGGGATTCCTACTCGTGGGAACACTTTATTGCACTGATATTGGCTTTTGGGGGGCTAGGATTTTGGCTTATATTTTTTTCGATGGCGGCAGAAATGTCTTCTAAAGGAAGGAGGCTCAAATTTTCGTTATCGAATGGATTTTGCAGCTCGACGCCTAACTGATCGAGCGCAAAAAGTGGATATGCCACCAGCATGGTCATGCCGAGTTTTGCAGCCACAGCCATGGGCATATGCCCGGTTGTTGCCAGCCGATTGGTTTCGTCGTCTCCGAGTAAACGAAAAATCGGCGCAGATGGTTTTTCTCCGCGCAATTTTGCCATGCAGCAATAAGGAAGTATGGCAATCCAGGCTAGAAAATCAGCCAATTTGCGCGCTTCCCACCAACGCTCATAGCCACCGTTGGTTCGGAGAACCAGCAAAAGACCTAGAGCAGCACCAATGAGTTCGTAGGGCGCTACAGTCGTCTGATTTGGATGTTGGCGTAGCGCAAAAGCACCCAGGCAATCAGGCAAGTGATTGCTGCAAAATGCCCATGATGCACACATTGGGAAGCACATGCGGTGTGATGGAGCCGTGTATGGCAAAGGCATCTCACCAGAACATTCCGGCACGCCCGAACTGAATTTCAAGCGCTGAGTGCTTGCTGCTATTGGTCATTCATTAAGCCGCTTCGGCAACGAGACAGTAAGGACGCCATCTTTGAGGGTCGCTTTTACTTTATCGCCGTCGACTTTGCATGGCAGTTGTACTGTGCGAACAAAAGATTGGCTCACTTTGGAAAATGACTTTTCATCACCTTTTTCTTGCTTCTTTTCACCCTTGATGGTGACAATATCTTTGCCGACTTGAACATCTACATCTTTTTCTGTTAGCCCTGGCAATTGAGCTACGATTTGCAGTTCTTTAGCATCATCTACGGTTTTCACCGCCGGTACGTCAATCGGTAGACTGACAAAATCTGGCAATGCCAGCGGCGCAATGGCCAGGTTTACCGGCATAAACATGGGGTCTAGAAAAATACTCCACAAGTCAGGCGCGACTAATCGATTAGATATAATTGCTGCGGTGTGTAGTTTGTGCACCGGCACATCTTTTGCAATCTCATCTGCCCTGGCCGAATTTTGTTTGTCGAATAGTTCTTTGCTGGCAAATCCACCGGCAAAGCCAGTCAAAAGAGTCAGCGTTAAACAACTAATTGCTTTTACTTTTAGCTTGTCCATTGCGGTACCTCCTTGTTGCTTCTTTTTTCGTCGAAGTGAGCCCCGGCTGCCCGAGGCTCCTTCGAAGCGTGTGGTGATTTTATTCAGACTTAACGGTAATTTTCCTTGCCATCGATTTTGGCGACTTCGGCAAAACGAGCTTAAGCACGCCATTTTTCACGGTAGCTTCAATGCCGTCTCTATCAATTTCTTCAGTGAGGGCAAATATGCGGCGGTAATTACCTTCTGGACACTCGGAGTGAACAAGGCGAAGTCCAGCTTCCATTTCTGATGGAGTGAAGCCCTGAATTGTCAGGACATTTTTCTCTAGAGTGATATCAATCGACTGTTCATCGACACCCGGCATGTCTGCCAGGATGAGGATGTGTTCTTTGGTCTCGTAAATGTCTGCAAGTGGCGTGAATACTCGCCTGTTGCGGACAGGTTCGCCAATTTGATTAGTAGAAATTTCTTCTTTTTTCCGTTCAGCAATAGCACTACTCATGATTGAAACCTCCTTTTAAATTCTTTCTGACTTACGATAGTGACTTACGATGCATGAACTGTAATTTTCTTCGGAAGGTCAGCCGATGCGCGATTAAACTCGACGCGGAGCATGCCGTTAGAGAATGAGGCATTTACTTTCTCTGCATCGATTGCGTAAGGCAATTCAATTGATCTTGTAAATTGACCGTGCCCGCGTTCACGGCGGTGCACTGTTTGCCCTTCGTGTGGCTCTAAGAGTTCACGCCTGGTTTTTAAAGTCACCGTCTGATTGCAAACTGCAAGGTCAATATCGTCTGGCTCAATGCCAGGTACTTCGCTAACTACAACGATATTTTTTTCTGAGACCCAAACATTGATAGGCGGAAATTCAGTATTTCTTGTTTCCTGGACATCGTTGATGAGCCTGCTTAGGCGTTCTTGCAGAATGTTCATTTGTGTTGCCCTGTCAAATGGTGATGCAAGTTCCTGGAAGAACATAAGTTACCCTCCTTCTATTGCTGGAAAAAATTCGAATTTTTGATATTGCCGCGCTCGGCGGAGAGCTAAATTAGTCAGTCTAAGTAACTGTGATATTCATCTGTTACCAGCAACCTTTGCTCTGCAAATATTTTAAAACCAAAAATAAACGTGAGCCGGAATTTCTAAATATTTTTTTTATGGATTGATAACTTTGGCTTGCAGA
This sequence comes from Candidatus Obscuribacterales bacterium, assembly GCA_949127735.1. Taxonomy (GTDB): domain Bacteria; phylum Cyanobacteriota; class Vampirovibrionia; order Obscuribacterales; family Obscuribacteraceae. Next base: position 74,099 of record CASBPX010000109.1, read on the forward strand.
ATCGTGCTGTGCCTGGTTTTGCTAGTTTTCTTAAAAATGGAAAAAACCTCTTGCCAGCCGCCAGAGTTTTTGATAATTTGGTTTTGGAAAGTTCAATTTCCATTCGTTAGACAACTTCAAAATCTTGCTTTAAAAGGAGGCTTTGCAGTTAGAACGTTTAAAAAATGAATAGTTCCTGACTAATTAGAAACCGGCTCGCCATGCTGGTTGTAGATGATAGGCGATCTCGGTTCACCGGGGTCGCCTTTTGCTTTTGATGTGCTTAGACCATGCCGCAAGAGATTCCTGGTTGATGAGACCGGCTCTCGAAGGCTATTTACGTTGACTCGGCCGCCAGGCCGTCTTTATTTAAATAGACTGAAGGAGGTAAAGCTCATATGAATTACGGTGCTATCTTGAAAAGAGATATACAGGCTGGAAATCCAAATTGTTCACCACGCCTGTTAGCAGCGCTAGCCAACAGTAAAGTAGATCGAATCAGGTTGCGAGTTGCTGAAAACCCTAACACTGCTGCGGATGTTTTGGATTTTCTCTCTCGGGATGAAAATGCGGATGTTCGAATCGCTGTGGGCGTTAACCCTTCGACACCAAGCCATATCAGTAACCGGTTGGCTTTCGATCAAGATCTGAATGTGAGGTTCGGATTGGCAGAAGATGTTAATTGCCCAGCGGAACTACTCGACAAGCTCAGTCGCGATGCGAATCCGTATATAAGTTGTAGGGCAGAGCAAACTAAGCATCTGCTAACGGCAGAAAGTAGAGCGAGCAATATTGACTGCCATCGACTATTTCGTTGGATTAGAGAGACAGATCAATCTGGTCTCAGATATGCGTAAAGTGAGGTTTTGAGAAAATATCAAGCCAAGAAGAGCCACCGATAGCGGTGGCTCTTCTTCAAAATACGCTAAAGATTGAAATAGTAAAAGCCTTTAACGGGAGCCCCATGCTTGGGGCTCCCACTTCATTTGAACAATCCAGCAGAGCTGGTAATGGACATCGGACTATGGTCATCGGACATCGGACAATGAACATTCGGACTCGGACAATGAACATTCGGACATCGGACAATGAACATTCGGACTCGTACATCGGACTCGTACATCGGACTCGTACATCGGACTCGTACATCGGACTCGTACATCGGACATTTACTTTTATACCAAAAAATATTTGACTCCGCTACAGTTTTTTTCGAATTTCACAATCTTTAACATGGCTGTCAGCTTGGCTCTCGGGCGCTTTCTCCGGACCCTTATCTGTTCAGCTTTTGACATTGTCTCCGGCCCATACATTTGTATGTTCGGCAGGTGGTACCAGTCTCGGCAGTGGTATCATGTGATATGCTTGATAAAGCATTTAATCTAAAGTAAAAGGCTGTATCAAGCGTATGGCTCGTCATAACAAGTTGCTGGAATCGCCACCGTTTGCCGTAGAGCAGGCACTTGTTCAACTGGGAGATAACCTCAGGCTGGCTAGAATTAGACGCAGTATGACTATCGCCGATGCTGCCGAACGCATTGGCACAGGGCCGCGAGCGGTGATGGATGCCGAAAAGGGCAAACCGGCAACCGGAATAGTGGTCTATGCCGCTTTGCTCTGGCTCTACAATCAACTTGACCAGTTGGGAGATGTGGCTGACCCATCAAAAGACAAGGAAGGTTTGATACTAGATTCGGTGCACAAGCGTCAGCGTGTACGCAAAATTCGTGGTATTGATAATGACTTCTAAAGAATCAGAATCTGAATGTTTTGTCTACATCACATTGCCGCACGCAACTACTGGTGTCACTGCCGGTCGTTTTGAAATTACAAAGGACAAGCTTGGTAATAGCACCGGTAAATTTATTTACGGGAGAACATATTTATCACGCAGCGATGCAGTAGACATAGATCCAGTTGAATTAAAGTTAGGCGAAGATCTCTTCCGGACTGCACGCCTGGAGGGTGTGTTTAGCTCACTGCGAGATGCGGGTCCTGATTTTTGGGGACGCCACGTTATTGAACGGCATTCGGGAAAAATCGCGCTGAGTGAAATCGATTATCTTCTGGAGTCGCCCGATGATCGAGCCGGAGCACTCGGATTTGGATTGAATCAAAAACCTCCGGCACCGATGCGAAAATATAATAAAACCATTGATCTGGCGCGCCTTCAGCAGATCGCAGACAAATTACTCAGAGAAGAAAATGTGAATACAGAGCTTGAATCTATTCAAGTTCGAGAATTGCTCCTCCTTCAAACGTCGATGGGGGGAGCCAGGCCCAAGGCGGTTGTCGAGGATGAAACCGGTCTTTGGGTGGCCAAATTTTCGCGTCCAGATGATCGCTGGAATAATCCGTTGGTCGAGCATGCAATGCTTGTACTTGCTCGACAATGTGGAATTAACGCAGCGATCAGTCGTGTAGAAAATATTGGCGGTAAAGAAGTACTTCTGGTGCAAAGATTCGATCGCAATAAAACCAGTCTGGGTTATGTCCGAGCAAGAATGATTAGCGGCTTAACGCTGCTTCGAGCAGACGAATCGCCTTTGCGACGCGAACGTTGGTCATATGTATTGATGGCAGAAGAGTTACGTAGAGTGGTGGCAGAGCCCAAGCGAGATGCAGCAGAACTGTTTCGTCGTATTTGCTTTAATTCACTTATTTCCAACATTGATGACCATCCACGTAACCACGCACTGATCTCCTTTGACAAGGGTTGGAAACTTTCGCCGGCTTACGACCTGACGCCCTCATTGGCGGTATCGCAAGAGCGGCGTGACCTGGCTTTAGAGTGCGGAAATCTTGGACGTTATGCCAACGCTAAAAATCTACTGAGCCAGTGCTCACGGTTTTTACTTGCGGAAGCAGAAGCAAATCAAATCATTTCAGATATGGCTGCCCACGTTGAAGCAAACTGGCATAGTGTCGCGCGATCACAAGGCGTAAGCGAGCGCGACGCAAGAACGATTAAGGAAGCTTTCAATTATCCAGGCTTCTCACTGTAGAGCTTGCTGACGTATGCACCTCGCCGTCCTCGCACGTTCACAGAATCTTCACAAAAGTGCTGTATGTCGTCGGTGTGAGCCGTTTAGATAATCCAGCTTATTTTGACCAGGATACCCGACCAATGAACCCAGTAGCCAACAGAAGAGCTCTAATTGTAGACGACCAAGGCGTGACACGCTTTGCCACTAGAGTCATCACTGAAGAGCTGGGTTTCGAAGTAGATGAGGCTCAGAACAGTGCCGATGCCGTCGAAAAAGCCGTCTTGCAGTGCTATCAGTTAATCTTGCTGGATTTTGATATGCCTGGAGTGAACGGTGCAGAATGCGCTAAGCAAATTCGACAGTTGGATAATTTTTCGAGCCAAAACACAGTCATATTTTGTTTGAGCGCTAGCAGCGACCCTCAAATTAAGGAGGCTTGCTTGGAGGCAGGCATGGATGGTTATATAGAAAGACCTTGCCTTGAGTCGAACCTGGCCGCCGCCATAGATGGATGGAGCGCCGCCCAATAGTGCGAGTTTGAGCGTTGATGAGAGGTACAATAGCTGTACCTCTGGAGTTTACTCAACGTGATTGCCATCGAAAAGGTTCGAGACCTCGTAATCGAGCCACTCGGAGAGGACCGCCCGGCTTATATCGTTTCAGCAAGCGGGCTTGTCAGGATAGATAACCGAGTCGTAATCGTCGCTGATGATGAATTTCATTTGGCACAGTTTGATTTGAAGAGCAACCAGCCAGGCACCTGGATCAAATTGCTGCCTGGTGCGCTTGCGAGCAACTATAAAGAAAGAAAAAAACAGAAGCCCGATTTGGAAACAATAACGCACATTCACCCTGGTGCTCACGCAGCCGATGGCGCACTGCTGGTGGTGCCATCGATGTCACGTCCTAATCGTATTACAGGAGCAATGCTCAGATTAGAAAAGAATGTTATTGTCAATGAATCGCCAGTGCCAATAGACTTTTCAGATATTCAGAAAAAGCTTGCTGAATCAATCAATGGATTGAATGTAGAAGGTATGGCTATTGCGGAAAAAGTGACAAAGATTTTTCACCGCGGTAGCAAGAAGAAAGGCAAAAGTGTTGTGATTGAACTCGACACCAAAGCTTTTTTGCACGATTTGTATGATACGCACAAACCAATGAGCGCTTGTATTGCAACGCTGAGAGAATATAATCTGGGCGAAATCGATGGTGTCGACCTCGAGTTTACCGATGCAGTGTCCATGCCTGATGGACGCATAATATTTTTGGCCACCGCTGAGGCCACTGATGATGAATATAAAGACGGCGCAAGTCTTGGTTCGGCATTGGGAATCATGGCCGCGAACGGAGATATTGAACAAATCATTCGCATCACTGGCCGAGAAAAGTTTGAAGGAATTTGCGCAAATTATGTATCTATTGAACCTAGCAAAGCCAGCACCGCGAACAATTTGGAGCTGCTGTTAGTATCTGATACCGACAACGAAAAGATACCATCTAATCTCTACCGCGCATCTGTAAGTCTTAACTGATCTATGCAAAGGCTGTTAATCACATGATCGGAATAATAGGCGCTACGGGTTTCACAGGCAGGCTTGTTGCCAGCGAATTACAAAAACGCCAGGCGAACTTTTTTATTGGTGGCAGAAATGAGCAATCGTTACGTGCACTCTCCGAAAGTTTAGGTGGAACTTCGTATCGCGTTATTGACGTGCAAGATGGTTCAACATTTAGAGCCCTTGATGGCTGTACTACAATTATTAATTGCGCAGGACCATTTACTGATTTTGGCGAACCTGTCGTGCAAGCGGCAATTGCCAGACGAGCACACTATCTTGATACAACCGGCGAACAGGGCTTTATCAAACTTGTCTACGATAGGTATCATGAACAGGCAAAAGCTGCAGGCATAGTTCTTGTGCCGGCGTGTGCTTACGAATATGCAATTGGTGACGCACTCGGAGCCCAACTGTGTATTGATTTTCCAGAATGCAGAAACATTGAAATGATTTACAGCATGGACGAAATGCATACCAGCCCAGGCACTCGCAAAAGTGTGGTGCGCGCGGTGGCGGCTTCAGGTTTTTCATTGAAAAACGGCAAGTTCGTCGAAGGCAAGCCAGCTGCTATTGTAAGAAAAGCTCAAGTTGATGGGCGAACCGTTTCGATTATGTCTTTTCCTGCAGGAGAAGCGTTCATGCTGCCGCGGCATACAGAAGTGCAAAACGTTGATAGCTTTATGACGGCGAAGGCACCACTTGTGGTGCTTCAAGGCATGGCAGCTTTGGGTCAAATGGCGATGAATGTAGCAGGCGATTTTATCGTCAGTAAGATCACTACTGGTGCGCCATCTATCGAGCAGCGTCAAAACTCGAAGTTTTTAATTCAAGCAAATACAAAAGTCGATGGCACGGCGCACGGCATCACGGTAACTGGCGCGGATCCGTATTTACTCACTGCGATTATCATCAGTGAGGCTGCGCTTAATTTACAGAGCAGCTCGCGAGACGAGCGTGGTGCGATAACACCTGCCATGATTGGTGGCGCAGATTTTATTCGAAAGCTGTTGGAAGGTGCGGGCTCTAAGTGGATTGCTTCGTAATTGCGAGTGTTCTAGCGCTTAGTCGAATCTTTCACGACTTCCCTGTGCGAGCCGCTGTAGGACCGCCAGTTGTGTTCTTGAAAGAGCGGCTGAGGTATAGCGAACTGTTTGTACTCTTGTAAGTTCAATGAGAGTTCAGTCTTTCCTCTTACTCCAGCCAACTGGCGAACTTCCAGCGATAGCACCGGCAAGTGTTTTTCTGGTTCTTGAAGTCGATGTTGGGCGTTTAGGCCTTGCACTGCGGCGAGCACGTCTGAGCGCTCGCGGAATGATGCGGCGCAGTTCAGCGATGACTCTAGTAATTTTGTATTTCCAGCTTCTGACTGGCGGGTAATTGTTTCAAGATCAAGTGATTTTGAACCCGGCCGAATCGTACTGTCGCATTTGTCAATCTCGGTCATAAAACCCTCCTGGCTGTCGATAGGTTTAGACTATCTGACTTTCCAGGCAGATTGGGGTCAGAATATTGGCAGATTCTGGGCAGTGGGCGACGATACAAGCCCACGGGTGCATTTATCCGACATATGCCGATCAGACAGTGCCTATTAGAGTTGGGCTCTCTGTGGCGCGGGCTAAGCAGATTGTCATATGCAAAACGGGAAAATCTTGTACGCTTTGTAGCTCATGGGTGGCGCGGGTTGAGCAAATGAATTATCGATTAGTCTTGTGGTCGTTACATACTTCGATTACGCTGTGCCTGCTGTTCTATTCCACATCGAGTGCCAGTGCCGCTGACAGGGCTTCAACCGACAAATTGGTTAGGGTGCCACTCTATTTCGTTACAGACCGAAACCTGCAACCAAGCAAAAGCGGTGAGGCCCATTATGGCCCTCACCGCAAATATATAAATGACTGCAGGCACGATCCGTTTATGGGAACGGTCTACTGTGTTGTAGAAAATGTAGATAAAAAACCTCTCACCAGTCACCTTCAAGATTTAGGCTGGGCAAAGGCCGAACCCAAAGACAAGTTGGGCGCGATTACCGCGGCACCTTTGAACGACGACAGTTTCGAAAAAATCCAGTCTGACTTTTACGAAAAAGTGCAGGCCAAAGCGTTGCTGACTGATGACAAAAATCTTTTGCTGTTTGCGCACGGATACAACATGACCTTCGTCAATGCCGCTCGTATAGCCGCTGACCTCGCCTACAATTCTGAGCGACCACTGATCTTTTATTCGTGGCCATCAGTGGGCAAATTGCGTTCCTACGACACTGACGAAACAAATGTAGAGTGGAGCCAGGAGCACTTTAACGATGCCATACTGCGCATCGAAAAAATGTGCACTGACAATTCGCTCAAGCTTCGATTGATTGCACACAGCATGGGAAACCGACTTTTAGTGAGGGCAACTCCGCTACTGCGCGAGAAACCACACGTGGTGGAAGCAGCGCTGATTTGTCCAGACGTTGACGACGGTTTGGTTCAGCATTACGTCAGACAATATGCGAGCCCCAAAGGCACCACTATTCTTCGCGTTTATATGTCCCGTCGTGATAAGGCTCTGGCACTATCGCAGCTGGTGCATGGGGGATACACACGGCTGGGTGAACAAGCCGATGCTCTGGGTGGATGGGTAGCTAAGACTCTGTCGGCAAAGGATGAAAGCACGGCGCCCGCGACTAAAAGCGAAGATACTGAATTAACGAAAATGTTCGCAGCGATTAGCAAACGCATGCAGACGATCGATTTCACAAATATCGACACCGGATTCATCGGGCACACTGTGCCGGCTAAGTTGGTTTGCGATATGTCATTCACTAATGCACCACCGGCAGGGCTGGAGTTCAACATTGAAAAATCAGGATTGCGTAGCGGATTAAGCAATTTCTTTACTAAAGTGACCAAGCTAAAACCTACAAGCGAAGCCACTCTTTCGGGTGATGTTTTGCACGTGGTGCGCGTGAGCGGTGCGAAAGCGAAAGGTGCGCAGGAAGCAGAGACGCAAATCAGCAAATTAAAATCTGGGGCTCTGTGATTGGTTGCTGAATGGCCGCTCGACTGGCAAACGAAAATTTTGTACTGCAGCGAAATATAAATTGAAGTGAAACACTCTTTGTTGTGCGAAGATGTATCCTCAAATGCATACTCGGTGATGCTTGACTACTGGAGTCCTTGGTATCCGTCACGTTTTCGAAAGTAAATTGGGGCCGCCGGAACAAAAGCGCACCCCAGTAAGTCTTTGCGTAGTGAACTGAGGGAATATGGATCAATCTATGTCCGTACCTGATTTGACCCAATTGCAATGTGCCGATGAAAAAATCCATATTCCTGGCGCCATTCAGCCTCATGGCGTCCTTATCGCTGTTAATGAGCTAACTTTTTTGATTGTTCAAGCCAGCCAATCGACATCCACCATATTCGGTATCGCACCCCAAGATTTGATTGGCCAGCCGGTGGAATCACTGATCGGAAGTGAGCAGCAAGCAGAGCTAGCGCTGCAGCTTTCGGCTGACAAAATTCTCGCTAATCCTTTGCTTCTTGCCGTTCGCGGCAAAACTGGTGAAATTGAGTTTGAGGCAGTGGTTCACCGCTCAGGTGGGCTTCTGATTCTTGAATTTGAAGGGGCTACGAGTCTTAAGCCAGAACAATCACTGGATTTTTTTCGTGCTAGTAACCAGGCAATCTCGCAGTTACTGGCGTGTACCAGTCGACAACAGCTGCTCGAGTCGGTTGCACAGTTTGTGCGCGCATTGACCGGTTTTGACCGCACTATGCTCTATTTGTTTGACTCAGAATGGAATGGAACAGTATTGGCCGAGAGCAAAGCACCTGAGGCTAAGAGTTATCTCGGGTTGAAGTTTCCCTCAAGTGACATTCCGGCTCAAGCACGGGAGCTTTACAAGCGAAATCGTTTGCGCTTGCTGGTAAGTGTAGATGCTATACCAGCACCTATTTATCCTTCGGATAATCCGCTTACTTCAGCACCCATCGACTTGAGCGAATCGATTTTGAGGGCGATGTCTCCTGTGCACATTGAGTATTTGAAAAACATGGGAGTGGCTGCATCGATGTCACTGTCGTTAATCGGCAATGGCGAGTTGCGAGGTCTGATCGCGTGCCATCACACCAGCGCAAAGCATGTGGATTATCGCGTCAGACAAGTTTGCGACTTTCTTTGTCAATTGGCCTCTCTACAAATCGCAGCTTTAGAGGAACGCGAGACGTTTCAGAGATTAGCAGAGCTGAAAGACGCTCGCAAAGAGTTGCTTTTGCATATTTCTGGCCAAGACGACTTACCTTTGTCAGTTGCTGGCTCCGGCCGGCTGTTGCAAATAGTTGGGGCCAGGGGGGCTGCGGTGGTTTGGAACGAGCGGTGTTTTCTTGTCGGGAAGACACCAGATCAGCGTCAGATCGCCGAGCTTGTTACCGAACTGTCCGATATTAGTCTCCCTGTATTCGTCAGTGATTCGACAGCAAAACACTTACCTTCTGCTCTACCTATCGCCAGTTCTGCCAGCGGCTTGCTGGCGATCCGCTTAGCGACCAGCGGTTCAAAGTGGTTGTTATGGTTTCGTCCTGAACAACTGGAGGAAGTGAGTTGGGCCGGCAAACACGAGAAAATGGATCTCGGCGACGCTGGGATGCGGATACGTCCGCGCAAGTCTTTTGAGCTTTGGAAGGAGAAAGTGACTGGCAAGTCTGTCCCATGGTTGAGTTGCGAAGTCCAAAGTGCTCTTGAATTGCGAACAGATATTTTGGACTTTACACTTTCGGTATTGGAGAAAAGGCGAGCTGCCGATCTAGAAAGACAAGTCAAAGAATTGGATCTACTTTCACAGGAACTGCTAATGGCGCGCGATGTGGCTCGGCAAGCCTCGCAGCAAAAATCAGAAATGGTGTCAGTGGTGAGTCATGACTTGCGTGCGCCGTTAACTTCCATTAGAGGGTCACTTTCCCTTCTAGACAGCGGTGTCTGTGATGCGTCTGAAGGTGCCGAGCTTTTAACGATAGCCTCCACCAGCTGTGACTATCTATTGAACCTGATTAACAATCTGTTGAATCTCGATACTCTTGAATCCGGTGGCATCACCCTGGAAAAAATCGAATTTCCTTTTAGTAAACTGGTCGATGATGCCTTTCAACTTGTCTGTACCTCGGCCGACTCGCAGGGCATCACATTGGTCGCAGAAGTTGAATCAGTGAAAGTTACGGCAGATCACGCCCGATTGCTTCAAGTTCTCGTCAATCTGATTTCTAACGCCATCAAGTTCTCGCCAAGCCAATCACGAATTGTTGTGTCGGCGCAACAAAGCAATGGGGTCACCACTATTAGGGTCACAGACCAGGGCCGCGGAATTCCTGCCGAGTTCCTGCAATCGATCTTTCAACGGTTCAAACAGGTCGTAGCTGCAGACCGCAGCCAAAAGGGGGGTGCCGGCTTAGGGCTTGCTATCTGTAAAACCATTGTCGAAGCGCATGGTGGTTCTATCGGAGTCGAAAGCGAATTGGGCAAGGGTAGTACCTTCTGGTTCACTTTACCATCCGAAGAATTTTTAGATACCAGGGTTGAGCAGGCTGCGTCTCAAGATGAGAGCAGTTTACGTGCCAAATTGGAAGTTTCCCAAGAGACACTGTCTGAGCGCACGCGTGAGCGCGACGACTTTGAACTGCGGCTCATACAGAGTGACCGCGAACTGGCGGTAGTTCACTCAGAATTTGCGGAGACCACTCGCAAGCACGCTGACAATTTAGCGATGTTGGCTCTACGTGTATCTCAGTTAGAAACTAAACTTAGTGAGAGCGATGAAAATCTTACTGATCGAACAGAAGATCTTGCACTTTCGAAGATTGAGTTAAAGACGATAATCCATGAGCGAGCATGTTTTGTGGCCGCTCTTAATGATTTTAGAAACCCACTGATTAGTGCCACTCAGATGTTGGAGTATATTTCAGGCGGCAAAGCCGCACCAGAATGGCAGACGGAAATATTGACTCAGATCATTGAAGCAAATAAGAGCATGCTTTCTGGAGCTGAGCGTCTAGCAGAAGTCTCCTTAGGGTTGTCACAACGAACAAGTCAATTGGCGGAACGAACACAACAACTTGCGGAATCGAATGCAGAATTGAAAGCCAAGATGCAGCAGCGAGAAGACTTTGTGGCCGCCTTGACTCATGATTTGAAGAACCCACTGATCGGTGCCACTAAGATTCTAGAGCTTCTTGCTGCCGGGTCATTGCGTGAAAGGCAAGCTGATCAAGACAAGATATTGAATCTAGTTATCGAATCTAACAAGAGCATGCTTCGCATGATATGGAACATGTTGGATGTTTACAGAGAAGAATCTGGCTCGCTTGTACCAGTGCTGGAAGCGGTTAATGTGTCAGCTCTCTTGGAGTACTGCCTAAAAGAGTTTACTTTCAACATCAATGAAAAAAAGCTGAAGCTTATTCTTGATTTTTCGGCTGAACTTCCATCGATTCAGACCGACAAAATTTTACTACGAAGAGTTTTGTCTAATTTATTAGATAATGGTGTGAAGTTCTCGCCGGACGGTGGTGAACTGATTGTGGGCACTAACTTTAACGAAAAACAATTGATCGTATTCGTCAGAAACTCTGGACCCGGCATGTCGGAAAAGCAAAACGAACACATATTCCAGAGGTTCTGGCAAACAAAATTTGGGCGCGAGAAGGGGATTGGCTCAGGCTTGGGCTTGTTTTCGTCGAAACAGATTATGGACGCCCTTGGGGGCCGAATCGAGTGCTCAAGCACTGTCAATGGTGGCACTACCTTCACCGTCACCATGCGATTACCTGGCTGCTAATAATTCCCTCATTCACAGTCGGAAACTGTCCATCGTCTCGATTTTGTGTCTCATTTCTGAGGATCTAATTTGTGCGCATTTTAGGTGTTGATTTGGCCTGGGGTGAAGGCACTGCAATCAAGAAAGCCAATGAGACTGGCGTAATAGCAATTGAAAGCAATGGAAAAATTCTTGATGCCGGATGGACCACCGGAGTCGATGCGACAATCAATTGGATAAATAAGTGGAGCGGTTCCGATGCCCTGGCGATGATTGACGCACCCCTGGTAGTGAACAACGATAGCGGTCAGCGCCTGTGTGAAAAACAAGTTGGACAAAAATATTATCCCTGGAAAATTGCGGCAAACAGTTCGAATCGAAATTTGAAAAGCCTTGCTGGTGTAAGTTTAAGAGAGCGTCTTGAGAGCGAAAATTATTGGAGTTACGACACCGGCCACAGTGGTCCTCCATCAGCAGGACTTCATTTATACGAAGTTTACCCATATACGACCATTGTGGGCATCGAAGAGCTAGGGTACAGTGAGCGCCCTGTGTACAAGCGCAAGCCAAAGAAAATGCATGTCACAGATTTTAAGCTGGTAAGAGGAGCAGCTTGCCAGTTGTTACTTCGTCAATTTTCTGAGCTAAATATCGATGATGTGAAAATAGATTTTTACTCTCATGATACTACCAGACAGTTACTGAATTACAGCGATTATTCAACCTTGAGCGCGAGAGAATACAAGCACAGAGAAGACCTCATTGACGCCATAATCTGTGCCTGGACAGGTTTGCTTTGGATGAATTTTGGATTCGACCGCTGCCAGGTATTAGGCGATGGCGAAGCTACAATAATTGCGCCGGCCAGGCTTTCACAACGCGGGTCATCTCCCGTTTGCTCAAGTTGTTGCTAATAATATAGAGAGGGCAAAAAGACACTTCTGTTCGCGATAGCGACAAAACCTATTTCGCGCCATAAGCGTTGTTCGATACATGCTTCATGCGCAGTATCCATTTTCCTTCATCGAGTTCCATCATGTTCTCGCCTGGTTTCCAGTTCATGGTGTAAAACGTTGTTGCCAGACCTTTAGGATAGTTAGGATTGCTCGGTTCTAGCTTCCATGCTTTCGGCTCTAGCTTCATAGATTTCGTCTTTTTGCTCTCGGAACTTAGCGATGTGGAGCGTTTCCTACTTCAATAAAAAAATACCGCCCTGTTTCCAAGGCGGCATTTGAAAATTGGTGGGCGAGAGAGGACTTGAACCTCCACGTATTACTACACATGATCCTAAGTCAAGCGCGTCTGCCAATTTCGCCACTCGCCCACAAGCGTCTGCCGAGCAAACCGAGTTATTCAGAATACCATAAGGTCTAGCGCCTTAGCCAGCCTTTACGCCCAATGCTACTGCTCCGTAACTGTTCGCCCTCTTTGCAAGCGCTAACAGCTATCATAATGCCGTGCCAGCGAGAGAGTGAAAATATGAAAAGAATGAACGCCCGCGAAACGATGCTCGCCTACTGCGACGGTTGTGACAAGCGCCTGGGCGAAATTGGTCTGCCCTCACCGGTTGACGCCGAGCAAGCGGTCTATTCCACCAATGACCTCGACCTCTGCAACGAATGCTTGCCTGCGGCGGACCCAAAAGTCTGGGATATCCTGGCCAGATTGTATAAACGTATCGCCGAACTCGAAGGCGCTGCCGCTAAATAATGAGAGATTGAAAAGTGACGATTGAAGGCACTGAAAAAGTAAAGCCTGATGCTGCGGGGCCTGAAGACCGCCGCGGGGCACTAATCGAACTCGGAGCCGACGCTCTTGCCGATGCATTGCTCGATCTGGCACTGCTTACTGATGAAGCAGATCAAACCATCGCGCGAATTATCTCAGATGATGCCACCAATGTTGCTCGCATAGAAGATCGCATCGCCAGTTGTATCTACGACGAAGACGCTGACATCGCCGGGCCAATCGTCTTTGCTCAAAGGCTTGATTTTTTGCTACACGACCTTAGCCTCAGTGTGCATGACAGTTTTGAAGGGTTCCGATTGACCTGTCTCTTCATCGAAAATGATCACTATGTTTTCAATAATACTCGTGACGATGGAACTTTCTCTCGCATATATCAAGAAGATGCCGTCAACATGCTTGTGCACTATGGCAGTGAATGCACAGATAAAGAATGGCTTTGCCACCAGCTTTTCCGTCTGTACGACGACGATCGAATTGGCGCTCGTTGGAATATTTTCGATGGTGCCGCTGAATATATTCCTGAAGAAAAAGTACGTCAATTAATTGAGCGCTTGCAGAGTGCCACCAGAAGCAATCCCGGCCATGAAGAAGAATGGTTATTTGCAGTGGAAGTATTGGCAAAACAAATCGGCGATTTCGATATCTTTGAACAAGCTCGCCTTGCCGGTAGCAGCACTTTGTCTACCGCAGATATTTGCGAAATCGCGGGCTTGCGTTTAGGTGCCGGCGACGCATCTGGTGCACTTACTCTGCTAAAAAAAGTAGATGCTATTCGCAATCGTCAGACTGAATACAACAAATTACTCCTGGCTGTTTACAAAGCGCTCAATATGAGGGAAGACGAGACAGCTCAGGCGTGGAAGTTATTCAAATCTGTTCGCAGCGAAGAAAATCTCGAGGCTCTCTTAAAGGCGATTGGTGAAAGCGAACGCGAGACCGTCATCGAAAACGAGATGCCTGACATTTTCGCTAAGCATGGCGTAACTTACACCGACGCACATTTTCTTTTGAGTGGTAAACGCTTCGACGAAGCTGAGAAATATCTCTGGCAGCACGAAGTGCCTCTCAAACGTGGTCTCTATGCTAATATTTTGCCTCTCGCCCAGGCCATGGAAGCTGACGGCCGGCATCTTATTGCCAGTGTTTTATATCGAGTGGTGCTCGATGAACTTCTGCGAGAAGGTTACACGAAGTCGTATCATCACGGAGTCGGTTATCTGCGTAAACTCGATGCCATGTCCGACAAAATCACCGACTGGAAACACGTCGAAAGCCACGCCGATTACCTTACTCACATTCGCACCGCTCATAGTCGCAAGGGCAGCTTTTGGAGCCAGTACGGTGGCATTTTGCCTTCGAATGAAATTGATACTTTGACAGATAGTGACCACTGATTGATGACTGCCAGCTTTTGACAATCATCAATCAATGTTTCACTTCGCGCGCTAGTTAAATAGCGCCGCATCGCGAGCTGAGGCCACAAAGAAGTTCAAGACTCCTGGAACTGCTAAACCGAAGATGATGCAGAGCACTCCTCCCAGAATCAAACCCGTGCGGTTCAATTCCATTAATTGAAATACATTCACGCTGTCCCCTTTCAGCAACGTGCCTTTGATTATGCTTACAATTCCTCCAATTACCATAATCACTTCAATGAGGTTGGAAATGATGTTCAGCAAGGCCTCTAAATTGGCCAGGTTGTTGACCCGAACTGTACCAGCTGTATTGACTCCAGAAACGATAATCGCTTCGGCACCTTGGGGTGCAATCGTTCCATTGGTTGCACTAGAAAGAGTTGGCCCGCTCGAAACTACTATTTGTCCTTGTCTAGAATGGAAAAAGATGGAGCTGTTCAGTGAAACGATTCTGGCCTTTGTCGCAAAGCTTGAAGATTCAGCCCTTGCATTCTGTGCCACGAGCTCAGAATTAAGACTGCGAGCCAATAGAGAGCTAACCTCTTTCTCAACTGCTTCACTAACTGGTGCAACGTTGGGCATTGGGCTCAAGTTCATTGTTGACACCACACTGTATTCTTTTCGTTCAGCTTGCCAGCGGCGGAAGAATCGACTTAAATCTGCAAGCTGATCACCGCTTCTTGTTACTTGAGAGAATGACGACAACTCACTATGGTTTCTAAAGAATTTGTCGTCCACTGCTTCTGCTGGGTCGTAGGCGAACTCATACAGAGCCGGTTTGAAGGCAAACGGAGAAATGATATAGATCTCCTTGTGGAAAGCTGGTTGCCTTCCGTGCAACCATAAGACTACGCCTTCTTTTGTATGCCCGGCAAATTCTGCTGCTTTTACCAGGGCTTTGAGATTTTCTTGCCCTCCGGTGAATTTAACCTCTTTGAGCTTAGGTAGAGCGGTTTTTAGATTTTCTGGTTTAGAGAATGTTTTGTCTTCATTGCTTGCCACCATTAGTGATACTGGTATACCGCTAGGAATATGATTTAGAGATTCTTTGATCTGGTCAAGATATTTAGCGGTTTCCACTGAGCCGTCTAATACAACCACCACTCGCCCAGGGGCTTTGGCAATAGTCTGAACAATTTGTCTGGTCAAATAGAGTCGGTCAGGGCTGCCGGGTTTCTTCTGAGTCGTCGCTCCAACTTTGTGAAAGTGTTTTTGGAAAACACCTTTATCTTTGCAAGAAGCAAGATTTGTTATTGGATGTCGCCGGCAGAGAAACGAAACTGGCGATTTTTCGATTTGCTCAGTTGTTAGTAAACCAGACAAGAATTTCAGGCCGTCCTCTCTTTGCCCTGTGGTAAAGGCCGACAGTGCATTTTCGAAATCATTGTCTGATAGCATTTCTACGTTGTGATCGCCATCCAGCGAAAAATTGCTGTCTACTATTTGCGGCAATTTAATTTGTGCCGTTTCTAACTGCTCTAGTTCCATAGGCAGCACCATAGTCACTTGCATCTTGACCTGGCTATCTGGTGTCAGTGATTTGCTTTGTAGCAGATATTTTCCCCGACCGAGTTCAGTCAGTCTGCCATCCGATCCTCCTCCATTGTTGTAAGCTGAGCTGACGCCTTCGGCCGAAAAATTGCCATCGACGGCTTCACCGTCTTGCCAAACTTTGGCACCAGTAATGGCGGCATTTTCAGGTAGTGATAATTCTGCTCGCGCGAGTTGCGCTTCTTTACCTTCATTCTGAAATACCATGGTCCAAACAAGCGTGGCAGAGAGACTGTCTGGATGGAGATTGCCGTTGATAGTTGACCGAGTAAGAGACACACCGGGAATTTTCGCTCCGATGGCAAAATTTCTCAATTGCT
This sequence comes from Candidatus Obscuribacterales bacterium, assembly GCA_949127735.1. Classification (GTDB taxonomy): domain Bacteria; phylum Cyanobacteriota; class Vampirovibrionia; order Obscuribacterales; family Obscuribacteraceae. Next base: position 90,452 of record CASBPX010000109.1, read on the forward strand.
CAGCAGTCATCTGACTGGTCGAGTTAAGATATCCGAATGCTTCGATTGGCACCACAGTCGGTGTGTTAGACCCATTTTCGATGACGAAGGGTTTACCCTCAAGCATGAAATAGAGCCTCTCAGCTTCAGTTGATTTTACTGGAATAAAGAGACCAGCAAGGCCTGCTGAACGAGAGTCAGCGCAGAGCAATCGTAACTGCTTCTCGCAATTTGCTTGTCGCAATAATGAGAGCGCTGGCAAGCTTATTTTAGGATTTGAATTTAGTGCTTGCCGCTCATAATAGTGAGCAACCAGTGTTTGCACTTCGGTGCCAATTAAAATTATTGCCGCCGACAATGCACCGAAACAAAGATATGACAATATCCTCCGTCTTGCTGAATCTAGTTCTTTTGTCTTTCTAATAGTTAGAACCAATTGCAGTGTTACCAGAGAAGACGCCAGGTAGAGCGCACTGATTATCCACATATTCGCTAAAATCAGAGCATCTGCACCAAAAACAAATGCTTCGTTGTGAGTGTTAACAG
>CASBPX010000110.1 GCA_949127735.1 Candidatus Obscuribacterales bacterium
AGACATGGTCTTCAAAACATCCATCGGAAAGATCTGAGCCTGATTTCAGCCCTGCCGTACAAGAATTTGCCGGCAAAAAACATTTGAGCCTGATGTCAACCATGCAGTTACTTTCAATGTATAAAGACATTGAATTGAACACTATGCCGGTTGACGAGATGCGCAAACGCATGATTGATACCAGCGGCAGACTGCTTGGCTTCCCACTTGATAGCAATGTTGCTCAAGCGGCCACAGGGGCCAGATAAGGTTGTTCACTTAAGGTAGTACACTAGTACTCAAATTATTCGGTTACAGTGAAAGGGGCGACTTAATTGTGAGCATTCCAACCCTGCTAGTCTGCGATGGTGATGAGCCCACGCAGCAGTTATTGGAAGGACTAATTAAAAACGAGCCGGGATTGCGCTACATTGCCACAGTCTCCAAAAGAGACGGCAGTCGTGCAGTTGAACAGGCCATAAAAGTCGGCACTAAATTGCTCTGGATCGATCTCGACGATGAGCCTGTAGAGGGCCTGAATTTACTGGCGGAGGCTCGGCAACTCTTCCCTCAGTTACCTGTTATCGTTAGCAAAAGTGTCTTAGACGCTGACATGGTGCGGGCCTCAGTCAATCTCGGTGCTCTAGACTTTTTAGATCCACAGAGTTGGGTAAACCAAATTAAGATTGTGGTGGCAAAACTTCAGGCGACTTCTCCTGCACCAGCTGCGGTGCCGGCTCCTGCTCCTCAACCAGCTCTGGCTCCTCAACCAGCCCCAGCTCCTCAACCAGCCCCAGCTCCTGCTGAGGGCGGCAATCGCTGGGGTGATTTGGATAAAATTCCAGCACCTAAAGTGGGTGGCGCAGCAAGCGCACCAGCGGCGAAAGCACAAGAAGCTACCGGCGAAATTCATCTCGCTGCAGAAGCTGGTTTCAGGCCCGCAGCCCCTCAGGTGCAAGTGCAAGCAGCCGCTCAGTCGGCAGAACCAGCGGCTGCACCATCTAATGGCAACAAATGGGGCGATCTGGACGCCATAGGTAGTCCCAATGCAGCTCCAACTCCTGCTCCAGCTCCAACTCCTGCTCCAACTCCTGCTCCTGCTCCAACTCCTGCTCCTGCTCCAACTCCTGCTCCTGCTCCTGCTCCAGCTCCAGCTCCAACTCCTGCTCCAACTCCTGCTCCAGCTCCTGCTCCAGCCGCTGAAGCAGCCGAGCCTGCTACAAAGTGGGGCGACCTTGACGCCATTCCCACACCAAAAGCCGAAATCGAGCCCGTGGCAATATCAAAACCCATTCACGCTACAGGCGATAACAAATGGGGCGAACTTGATGCAATTCCAAGCCCCCAAGATAAACCGCGTCCAGCTCCGCCAACACTCGTACCCGCACCTAGTGGTGGCAAAGGCCTGAAAAGGCCGGCGCCCGAAAAAGCAGAAATGTACAACATTCCTGCGGTACCGATATGGATGATCATTTTAATTGTGCTGGTAATCGCCGGCTGCGCATTTTACGTCTTGCGGCCACATTAAGTGTTTAGCTAGCCAGAAGCTGATCGATTTTCGCTGCCAAAATAAAATCAGATTCGGTTAAACCGTTGATTTTGTGCGTCCAGATTTCGACTTTAAGTTTGCCCCATGAAATATGTAGATCAGGATGATGGTCAATACGATCAGCCAACTCACCGGCTTGAGTGGCCAGATTCATAGCACCGCGAAAATCTTTGAATTCGTAGGTTCTGCTTAATTTGCCGTCAACAATTGTCCATGCTTCTAATTCCGCCAGAAAGGGCAGGCACTCGTCAGCAGATAGCGGCGGTACATCACCTCGACAGGGAATACACTCTTTTTCGGAAAGACTCATTGATGTCCTTTTTGAGCTTAAAATTCAGGGCTTTCTTTAGATAAGTCGCCGATAGTCATTCTCAACGGCACAGTGCGTGTACCGCGCTGCACCACAAAGTCTACCTGATCTCCTGGTTTTTTGTTCTGCGTCTGTTGACGCACTTCAACGCGCGAACGCACCGTTACACCGTTGATTTTAGTAATCAAATCTCCTGTAGCCATCCCAGCTTTTTCAGCGGGTCCGCCAGCGGCTAAGCGTACGATTTTGACTGCCACCGGATGTGATGGCAGGGTAAGTGATCTGGTGCGATTAGGATCGACATCTTCCATGTACACTCCAAGGTAGGGTCTTGGTATTTGCCCGCTTGCTATAAGCCTGCTGGCTACGTCGGCAGCCACATTGGAAGGTGTAGCGAAACCAATGCACAAAGCTTGACTGCGCACGGCGGTATTGATGCCGATTACTTCACCATTTAAATTCAGTAGAGGGCCGCCGGAATTGCCCAAATTTAAAGCTGCATCGTGTTGAATCAGATCAACACGGTTTTTAAAATCAGCCAGTGACCGGTTGATGGCGCTGACCACACCCAATGTCAAAGTATGATCAAAGCCAAGCGGCGAACCAATTGCAATGGCCCAATCACCTGGTTGCACAGCTGTAGAATTGGCGAATTTTAGCACCGGCAATTTGTCAGCGTCGATCTTCACCACTGCCAGATCAGAAAAATCATCACGCCCGATTAAGCGAGCAGGAAAACTGCGTTTGTCATCGAGTGTGACAGTAACGTCAGAGTAACGATGGATGACATGCGAATTGGTGAGAATATAACCGTCTGATCTGACGATTAACCCTGATGCCTCCGCCGGCGGTATCATAGTCGGACCAGGTTTGGACGCATTATTGTGAGCACCATTAAATTTGATGTCAATAGTGACCACCGATGGATTAGCTTTTGAGGCAATATCAGCAATCAAATTAACCGGAGTCTTATCAGAGCGGCTTTCAGCAAAAAGATTAGCCATGCTGGGCTTTAAGCTTGTGGTTACAGGTTCGCGCGGAATCAGGTAATAACCAGCCCAACATCCAAAGGCAAAAAGATTGACTCCAGTTAATGCCATCAACAAAAGAGTAGTTTTCTTACTAAAATGAAACGCTACAGCTCCGCCTGCCCCATTGCTGGGTGTCACATCACCATCCGATGCGGTAGCTGAGCCAGGGGCTTCTGGGCGCATCTGCGGCGGCAAGTAAGGTTGCCAGGTTGCGGCAGGGCGATCTTCCAGTAACGACTCACGAGAGACGGCTGGGGTAACCTTACTTTCCAGTCGAGGCTGGCCGGTCAAAGCCGTATCGGCACTTTCGGGCGGCGGCTCATCGTCGGCGAAGTCAGAAGATATGTAAATTGGAACGTGGTCTGGGATTTCGGGCATTTACTAATGATACCAGCTCCTAAATCTTCAGGTAACGGCACTGTTCTTATATTAGCCTTCTACCAGCTTAAATTGGAGAGCCGCTCACATCGCATTCGATCCAAAAAGAAAATTTCAAGCATCGCCTTAGTATTGGCACCATATCTGGCACTAGTTAATTTGCTGTCGACCTGTCTGATTATGCCTGTAAGCCAAAATAAAATTTGCTCATCGTCGCTTCTAGAATTAGCGCTACTAGCAGGTTTGGACAACAGAATTTTAGCTTTAATCGATAAGCGCATAAGTGTGACTAGTAAAATTAAGTGGCCAATGCCAGCCAGCAATGAAAGATTTGAAAAGCCTGGCCCAAAATACATTTTTGAAAAGACACGCACATATACAAAACGTGCAAGAAGATCTTCACAGGCTGGAGGCAGTGGGCCGGAGGCAGCATTCAGTAACTGGCCCATACTAAATTTAGCACCGGCAAATGGCAACATTAAACTCTCGCCAGGAGCTACTAAAAATGCAGAAACAGACTCTGCAATCAGCCTGTCGTCAAGTAATCTATGACTTTGTGATTCATCTGTGTAAGCAGAAGCAAAACTCGCCAATAATATTTGGTCTATTTGCTTCGGACGAGCGGCACTGCCAGGCAAATTTTCACGCCACATAGAGTTAGGGCACAGTTCGCCTACATGCCTGAAAAATCTGGCCAGAATGGCTGTGGCTGTCTCATCTTTGCGGGTAATCGCTCGGCCGTCCGCGATCATTGAATATTGCAAATCGGCCAACAATGTGGTCTCAACTTCACTGTATTGTTCATAGCTTAAAGGCAAGCCTTCGGCAATTTTTATTGACTGCCAACCGGCTAGTGTTTCACTTTCAAGTTGGGGAAAGAGAGAACGAAAAAGCAGTAATGTAGACACAAGCTCTTGATCTTGATCGCTAAGCAGTCGCCCACTATTGTTAATTACACCGCTGCTGGCAAAGCAAAGCCCGACAAATGTACCCGCTGGAGTATCCATAAAGGTATAGGGAAAGAGTTGACACATAGCCGGTTTAGCGATGGCATGCAATGAGCAACCGTCATCAACCAGGAATGAACACTTGCCGTCGGCTCGTTTCTCTAATGCCCTGGTAAAGCCAACTAGACCACCTTGCTTTTCAGCTGCTGATAGAAAACTAAGCGGCAATTCTGTTTCAGTAGTAGACAGAGCGCCTACCAAACGCTTGACGTCGATTTCATTTAATGGCACCGGCCATGATAGGCAACAGTTGGCACACCGAGTGCACTCAAAACGGATGCCTCTGGGAATGTGTAATGAAGAAGTAAGCGAATGCATAAATATATTAAACAATAATCATCGATAATTTGGCGCTAATTAGGCGGCATTAGCAGGCATATGATAATCCGCTCATGCGCCGATAAGCCTTAACTCATCAACGTAGATAGATATAAGCGGTAAATTACAGACTACAACGGTTTCCCCTCAACAGAATATTGACTCTATGCGCAAAAATATCAACTGGTTCGCTCGTACTTTAGTTTTGCTTTTGGCATTTGGCCTGATAACACCCCCCTGCCTGGTGGAAGCCAAAACTGGCGCGATTAATTCAACTGCTCCTATTGAAGACAAATGGGCCGTGATTATAGGCATCGGCGATTTCGTCGATCCCAGCATTCCGAAACTACGATACTCAGCTAAAGACGCGCGCGATTTTTACAATTATCTGGTTGACCCTGCGCAGGGGAAGTTTAAACCAGACCATGTACGGCTTTTGCTTGATAAGGATGCCACCAAAATCAATATCATGGACGCACTGGGCGACTCCTTTTTGCCTCACGCCGCCAACCCAAAAGACCTTGTTGTAATTTATCTTTCTACTCACGGATCTCCTGCCGGAGCGGATATTCGTGGGGTGAATTATGTCATTGCCTACGATACTCAAGTGAAAAAATTGTTCGCCACGGGCATCGAAATGAACCAGCTTTTGCGCATTATTAAAGAGAGAGTACACACTAATCGAATGCTGCTGGTGATGGATACTTGCTACAGTGGTGCCGGCGCACGAGTCGGCCACAAGGGCATAGTTCGCACCAACATAGACGGCCTTTCTGCCGCTCAAGGGGTCGGCTCGCTGGTAATTACATCAAGCTCTCCTGATCAAAGAGCATGGGAATCAGACGACCTTCACAACAGCTATTTCACTCGCTATTTCATTGATTCATTGAAAGAAACGGGCACTAAAACCAACAGTAATATTGAAGACGCCTTCAACATCATGCGCTCAAAAGTTCAAGCGACAGTGCTTAAAGATAAAGGCGAAATGCAAACGCCGGTGATGGCTGGTGTATTCTCCGGTCCCAGTCTAAACATATCGGCACCACCCTCAGTGACAAGAGAGGCGCCCATCAGCTTGCCTGGCGACTCCCTGGGGTCAGCTACACCCGGTTCAAGATCAATTGGCGGAGGCGGACGCGATTTTTCCGCTTACGTAGAACACGTGCGCCTGGGTAATCAGTTGGTGGATCAGAACAAAACCTGGGATGCCATCCACGAATTTGAACTGGCTACCAAAGCCAACCCTGAGACTATTGATGGTTACATTACCCTGGCCGAACTTTACGACATTCAGGGCCGTACAAAAGATATGGTCAACGCCGCCCGACGGGCGGTGCTTAATGATGAAAGTTCTTCTAAAGGAAGAGAAATGCTAAGCCTTGCCAGTCTGCGCGAGGGCAGCGTAGAAGAAGCTTTGCGTCAAGTGCAAATGGCAATTACTCTCGACCCGTTAAATTCTAGAGCTCATAATTTGCTCGGATATATCAACGAGCACAAGTTTAACCGCGTTGATCAAGCTGAGCAAGAATACAGAAAAGCTCTAGAAATTAATGGACTCAACACCAGAGCGCTGGTCAATCTTGGTTTGCTTTTAGAGAAACACAATAGTGATTTGACTGAACCAGAGGCTCTATTCCGCAAAGCAGTTGAGAGTGATGCAGACGACTGGGAAGCGCACCTTTCACTTGGTCACCTGCTTTACGCGCGTAAAGGAAAAATTGAGGAAGCGGAAAAGGAAATTCGTAAAGCTATCGAACTGGCACCAGCGAATGCTCGCATTCACAGTGAACTGGGCAACATTTTAGCCAAGGACAAAAAACGTCTCGAAGAATCTGAAGTGGAACTGAAAAAAGGTATTGAACTCGGCGCTGACAAGGGAACACCGCACTACCTGCTGGCCAACTTCTTACTTAATCAGCGAGGCCGCATTGACGAAGCTGAGCGCGAATATCGCAAGGCGATTCAGATGGATCCTAATTATGATGAAGCGATGGTGGCACTGGCAGACTGTCTTGTGACCTACCGCAAAATTTATGATCAATCTGATGACCTCTACAAGCGTGCTTTAAAAGTCAACGCAAAAAATGCAGCGGCCCACTTAGGCATAGCGCGAGTACAGGAACTACTCTTTAAGAATTTTGCCGGCGCGGAAGAAGAAACTCGCGCTGCTCTGGCCATTGATCCACGTTATTCATTGGCTCACGAAAGACTGGGAATTTTGCTAGAAAAGCTAGGCAAGCCAGGTGACGCCAGACTGGCCTACCAGACTGCCATTGAGACCGATCCGGAAAATGCCCGGGCTCACTTTTTGCTGGCCATGCTCACCTGGGAACAATTGCACAAACCGCAAGAAGCAAAAAAATCCCTTGAAGAAGCGATCAAATTACAACCGCTCAACTCGTCTTATATAACAGCCATGGGCAAGTGGCTTTCGTCTGAAACGAAACAATATAAAGAAGCAGAGGCTCTATTTCGCAAAGCCATTGAGATCAATTTTGCCGATACAGAGGCCCACTATCAGCTGGGCATGTTATTAATTGAAAAACTTGGTCAACGCAAAGCCGGTGAAGCAGAACTGAAAACCGCCGTCGATCAAAAACCTGACGACAAAGTCTTCAAGGCCTCTTATGAAAGGTTTGTGCATTAGACATGAGTACAGAAAAACCACAATCTCGTTTTGATGATTTCGAAAACGACGACGACATTGATGAAGATGAAGATGAAGATGCAGATGAGTACCATGAAGAGTTGGTCTTCGACCTCGTCTCACTGATTCACGCCTGGCAAGACGAAGCCCCGGACAACAACTATTATCTTGATACCAAGAATGGTGCAGTCAAATTGGTCAACCAAAATCTCTATGATTTAAAACAATTGACTGACGAAATTGAAAAACATAAAGAGCGCTACTTATATCTGCCCAAGCCTGGTCCACAGCAGTTAAAAGACGACCTCCGCGATTTTCAAAAAACTATCGAAAATAAAGGTCTGGTGCCAATCTTAGACATGGCCCTTGAAAGCCCGCACCCATTGTCCGGTTTTACTAAAGTTCTCACCCCCTACCCGGAAGAGCTGGAACGCTTTAAAGAATTTAGAGAATCAAGAGTGCGACTGCGCATCAGACAATGGTTTGAAGCCAACTCACTGGTCGATCGCTGGGAAGTTTAAGGAGCTGTTCACCAGCTTCTGCTAATTGCAGTGCTAACAAGTTTAGCGCCGTGTATATACGTATTGCTAAGCTGCAAATCGGCTTTATCATCAAAACAGAGCATGAAAATTTTCAGGTTAGGTCTGCATGGATTTTTAAATGGATCAAATAAATTCCCCAAAAACATCAGCCAAGATTCAAGAAACTGCTAAAGATTTTTTTGGCAAAGCCTGCGCCATTCAGCCGCAAGAAAACGAATTGCCTGTTATAACCCGCAACTTTAGATCGCCCGGTTGCGATCTTCAAAGCTATCAATCGCCGCCAGCCAACAGCGGCGACATCGATGTGCTTCAACTGTATAGAGAGCTACGGCCCAGCGTCGCTCACCTTAAAATGCAGGGCAAAAGCGATGGCACTGGTAAAGAACCAGCTGGAATAGATAAAACCTGGGGCGGCAGCGGAGTCATCGCCGGCAAAGAAGGAAACAGCTGCTTAGTGATTACAGACGATCATGTGACCAAAGGAGTGCCCCAGCAACATGTCAAAGCCGGCGAAGTTGGAGTTGTGCTGGCCAATGGCCAGAAATATTTGGGCTCTGTGATCACTTCTGATCCTGCCCGCGATCTAGCTCTTGTAAAAATTGATACCGGCGCCGAGACCGAAACTATTTGCAAACCCGCCAAATTTCACGACACAGTTATTGACCCGGCGCAGTCACCTGAGCTAATCACTATAGGACAACCATACACATCTGATGCGATTTATACATCTACCGGTACCGCATCTCAAATACAAAAACGTGGCACGTTCAGTAATATGATTCAGCCTCTACCAGGTGAAGATGCTAATCGAGACGTTCTGGTCACCAGCCTTTCAATTCGTGAAGGTTTTTCAGGCGGAGCGGTTTTTGACAAAACAGGCACCGCTGTTGGTGTCAATGATTTTCAAACCAGCCCAATGTCATCGGTATCCACTCCCGTAACCAACGAAACTGTAAAAGATTTGCTTTCCAGGCGAAATGATAAAACGCCCTGACGTTACAAGGTCACGTACTGACGCTGTACTTGTTCAATGCGCTGCCCACACCGCGCTCAGGCAATGCCGGCCCCCGCACTACTTTTATTGCTGACCAGGGCAAGTAAAGCGTTTCATTTTCTCGCCGCAAGCACAGATATGTGCCTTGGTCGGCCATAGCTACCTCACCATCAACCTGCTCACCGCTCATAAGAAGAACGGTTACTGCTGTATTCATGGGAATGGCCATCGATACTCCAAATGAAAGAAGCGGCAGAACCTAACATCCCTAATCATACAAGCCAATGCCCGACAGTAGTGCTGTGACTTCGTGAGGGACTTACCGCGAGCGAAACCTTCACTGACAGAATTGACCCTAATAGCGTTAAAAGTGCCAAATTTTGGGGTATACAATCATTAGTAACATTAAATATGTTCGCTCATGGGAAAAATACGCACCCAGCCATGGTGGAATTACGTAGTGAGGCGTTGACAAGGGCTCTGGTCTAAATCACAATAAATTGACTTACCAAACCCAACCGGCATCCCAAAAATTTCTTTTGCGTTCAGTGGAGTTCCGCGATGACTGATAGCCCTGCTAAGGCAGTCGACAAAACTAAAGAATCTGCTGATCCCGCCCACAAAGAGGCGGAGAAGACGGCTGCGGAGAAACTAAAAGCTGACGCATCGCCAGATAAGGCCAAGCCCGACACAAAAACGGAAGATAAAGCAAGTACAGAAGGGAAGAAAGAAGGCGTAGAAAAGAAAGAAGGAACAGAAAAGAGCGCCACTCAACCTGAAGAGACATTTGCTGAGCGAGCTTTAAGGGAAATTCGCAATTCTTCTGTGGCTGCATTCTTTAACCATAAACCAGTTGACGCGACCCTGCTGCCTCCTAAAATTGAACCCAAGGCTAAAGAGCCACTGCACCTTGATGTACCACCATTGAATTTTGGTACTGGCGCTAAATTGTCGCTTGACACAGCCGTCTTCAAACCTAGCGAGCAATTCTCTCTTAGCACAGCCGTCTTCAAACCTAGCGAGCAATTCACGGCGAAGCCATTCACGCTGGATGTTAAGCCAGAAACGAGCTTCCTTGATTCTATCTGGGGGAAAGTTTCTTACGGCTTCGAATCTGCCACTAAATATGTATCTGACACATGGAACGACGTGACCTCGAACATCGCTAAACTTGACACTAGTATTGATAAATTTGGCATTAACACTACGACTAAGATTGGTACTGAGAGCGATTACAAGCTGGCTCATGATAAATACAATTACTTCAGCTTTGAAGGCACCACTTCAGATCAAACAACCACTGTTAAAGATGGCACTAAGAAAATTGTCGATAAGGGCACTGGCAACAGCTACATGTTCGATGCTCACGGCAATATGGCCATTGACAGTAAAGAAATTAGAGTAGTTGTAGATAAAACTACTGGTGTTCGCCACACCACTGACATCAAGTCAGGCGACATCATTGAATACGATCCTAAAACTTTTGAAGCAACCAAGACAGAGAAAAACGGTCGAATTACGCACTACTCTAAAGAAGAAGTTGAAACTCAGTACGGTGATTTTGTTACCGGAGTTAATGTTCTCGTAGCCAGAGGTAATGATGTAACAAGAGGCAGGCAAGCAGGCGAATTTGTTACCCATGGTGACAACGTAACTGTCGTCCGTGACAATGACTCAGTTACTCTTAATTCGAAGGAACGAACTCTCGCTATCGTGCCAAATGGTGAGAACGGTAAGCCCTCTGGCGTCACTCACAAACTCGATTTTAAGACTGGTACAGTAATTACCGACGATAACGGCGTAAAATCTGAACCTATGAGTATGCGCGAATTCTTTCAAGCCCATCCTCAATATAGGAATGACATACGTCAAATCAATGGCGGCGTCGAGTTCGATCAGTCAGCCTGCGATAAATCTGGCCGTCGACACAACAATAGGTACCGGATGAATGGCAATCCTAATGCCACTTCTGATGTTGTTATAACCGACACAAGAAATGGTCAGACCTTAAACGTTGATGCTCAGGGCGACGGCAAGTTTAAACAGGTTCAGCAAGATGTTGCCGGTAAGCAAATTGGCAATGCCACCATCGTCAACCCGCAGGATAAAGAGCACGCTTTTACAGAAGTAAATGAGAAAGGGGTGGTCATTGCCACGATGGACACTTCCGGTAAGGAAATGGCCATAAAATTCAATGACAGTCAAGGCAATAACCTCATGCAGGCCAATGCCGAAGGCGATGTCATATACGGTTATGGAGACAGTGCCTTTGGTATTACCCATGACGATCAAGTTTATGGGTCTGCGGGTGAACTACTACACAGTGGTAGCTACAGTTCTAGTTCCAGATCGGCCACTGAGGCCTCAGCAACGCAAGCATCAGCAGAAGCTGCTGCAGCTTGTGCAGCCGCTTCCAATGCAGCATCTATTGTTGCTTCTGCAATGTCTAACCCTGGGTCAATGGACGCTGGATATCTATCAAGTATTCTCGGTGCGGCATATAATGCGGCAAGCGCCGCTTTCGGTCACTCACTAACTTCCTTTAGCACTTCCGGAATGGTCGCTGCTAACAGTGCCATGGCTATTTGTGCAGCGAAGTTCAACGAAGTTGGGCGAGTTAGCGCCGAGAGAGCAAATCTACAATCGTCTGGGCTGACTTCTGGTTTTGCCATTAACGACGCTCTGAAATTGTCCATGTCTGGTGGTTATACACCACAGCAAGCGCAAGAATGGGCAGCTAAGCAGCAGGACAATTCAGCGGCCTGACGAGATTTTTACGGTTTTAATATAGAATGCTAAAGCGTCATCCTATAGGACAAACTGTTAAATGGATTCTTTCCGCTTAAGCCATTCTATTCGCCAGGTGCGATCTGCAATGTTCGTGCTGCTTAGCCTTTGCCTTACCACCTTTAGTCTTAGTGGCTGCCAAACAGTCAAACTCTCTAACCAACCTGGCCATACCGGCGGTGCTAGTCAGGCGGCCTTGGACACCCCAGTAGCTGGCAACTGGCAAATATCTTATTCTGTGGGTGGCGAGACCCGCTCGGCTCATATGAATATCAGCCAGAATGGCGCATCTTTTCAGGGCCTGGGCACTGACGACAGCGACCAGCAAAATTTTGTCATTGATGCCGGTGCTATTAACGGCAAGTCAATCAGATTTCACAAACGCTATCACGTCGACGAAAACCCCAATCTACCGCCAATTGTCTATAGCGGTAATTTCGAAATGGCTAAGGGGGCCGAATATTCCGGGCCCTATATGTCGGGCACTTATAAAGTAGTAAAAAACGGTCAGACTGCCGAGGGCCAGTGGGACGCTGAGATTGCCGGGGGCGGTGGTGTAACCGCAACACCCACACAACAACAAGCTCCACCACCAGTGAACAGCAATCACCGCCCACATCTTTCTGGTAAATGGGATGCCGGCTATGAGTTCGAATTCAAAACTGTTCGCTCCAGCATGTATCTAGAACAAGACGGCAACAAAATTACCGGTCACGGTATGGACAGGGCCAGCAAAGAAGCATTCAACATAAAAGGAGTCTATAAATATCCCGAAGTGAAAATGTGGGTGAAATATTTACCGGTTAAGGCCAGTGGCAAAAACAAGGCAAAAGGTGAGCGATCGCTAGAATTTAGAGGCAAAGCTTCTGTAGTCAACGAAGCTGAGTATCAGGGCACCAGAATGGAAGGCAAAACCAACGGTGGTGGCATGTGGATGGCCGAACAAGTCAGGTAAGCACAGGTTGATTGACAGGCACCATACGCGGTACCACCAGACTCTTGCCCAATGCTGGCCGAAACTAGCGGCTACTTTACTTGCGTGCATCTCAATGTCGGCTTTAGCTAGCACTCTGGCGGCGCCGGCGGCCAAAAAGTTCATTACGGTTACATTTCCCAGTGATAAGTCGTTAGCACAATTGATGGTCTACGATTTTGATGAAGTAAATCATCAGTCCATTTCCAGGCGCACACGAATAGTGGCTCAGGGCAACGTCAGAATTCCTGCTAATTCCTCCATTGTCATGATTCTCAATTTCGATGGTCTAGAGCACCTCAAGAGCCTTGAACAGCTGGGAGATCAAGTGGAAGAATTTTCGGCAAGTAAGCTTGAAGTTGAAGACAAACACATGCCGCACTTGAAGAAATTTCCCAGAATTCGGCGGCTCAATTTAAACGACGCTCTTATTACTGATAAGTCTTTGCCGATCATTGGGTCTTTAAAAGAGTTGATTGATTTGCGCCTCAGCAACACAGACGTGACGGGCACCGGTTTTGGTGCACTCACAGGTCTGCCCTTGAGGATCGTCAATTTAAGTGGAATTAGTTTAAAGCCGGGCACTTTGAGTAAAATCAAAAGTCTGCCCGAAAAACTGATAGAGCTTAACGTTAGCAAGACCGGCTGTACGGCTATAGCGATGCCATTTATAGGTCAATGCATCAAGCTGACCAATCTCGATATCAGTGGCAACAAACAAATTGGTGACGGCTCAATTAAAGACCTCAGTAAGTTGACAAAACTGAAAACGTTACAGCTGCAAGATACATCAATAACTGAAAAAAGCTTGCCGCAACTGGCAAAGCTACCGCTTTTGAAGAAACTAATAGTGCGCAGCAGAAGCTTCTGGTTTAAGGGCTTCGGTAAATCACCAAAAGCTACGCTGGCAATTTACGACGCTTCAGCTTCGAAAAACCTGTCACCTGATCTGTTCGATCCTTTTCATTGAGACTGTCTAAATGACACCCAGTTTTTTGCCTACTTTGGCAAAAGCGCTGAGGGCTTTGTCTAAGTCGGCCACTTCGTGAGCGGCAGAAATCTGTACCCGTAAACGTGCTTCGCCGTTAGGCACAACGGGATACCAGAGACCACGCACATAGACACCTTCATCGAGCAACTGATTGGACATATCCATGGCAGTGGCAGCTTCACCAACCATCACGGGCACGATCGGATGAATGCCTTCCAATATAGTGAAGCCTAATCGTTTAACTTCTTTTCTAAAGTAGTCAGTATTCTGGTGCAATTTCTCTACCAGGCTTGTGTCTTCTTCCAACATATTGATTGCTTCAATAGCGGCACAGACAATCGCCGGCGGTAAGGAGTTAGAAAAAGTATAAGGGCGCGATTTCTGGCGCAAGAAATCAACCAGATGCTTTTTGCCAGCGATAAAACCACCGGCAGCTCCACCAAGGGCTTTGCCAAGCGTGCCTGAAATCACGTCTATTTTGCCGTGTACTCCGCAGTGTTCAGGAGTTCCACGTCCGCTTGCACCAAGCACACCGGTTGAGTGCGATTCATCAACAAATAACAACGCGTCATTTGCTTTGGCCAGCTCCACAAATTCTTGCAGCGGTGCAAACTCGCCTTCCATGCTGAATACACCATCAGTGGCAATAATTGAAAGTCGGTAGTCTTTAGCTTTGTCTTCGCTTATGGCTGTACGCAATTGCTGAATATTATTGTGCTGATAAGCTCTCAAGTCGGTGGTTTTAACGGCGATACGAGACAGTCTGATACCATCGATGATACTGGCATGATTGAGAGCATCTGAATAAATCACATCGCGATAATCACTGGCGCCCAGCTGGGCTCCTACTAAGGCGGCAAAGAAAGCTTCGTTAGCGGCAAAGCAAGAAGAGTGAAGAATAGCCGCTTCTGTGCCTAAAAATCTCGCCAGACGCTCTTCTAATTCAAGGTGAATTTTCTGAGTGCCGCAAATAAACCTTACCGATGCCAGACCATAGCCATGCTGATCAATGCCCTTGCGAGCAGCGGCGACAATGCGTGGATGATTAGCCAGACCAAGATAATTATTCGATGCCAGCATCACTTGCTGTCGGCCATTGGCCTGCACAACTCCGCCTTGTACGCTGTCTACAGGCACTTCATACTTATAAGTTTTAGCTTCTTTAGCTTGCTCAAGTTCTCGCTCTAGAGCCTGGTAAAGTGATTTCACTCCCAATTTTTTGGCTACGCTCTGGCTCATTTTCCTAACCTCTTTATTTAGTTGCATCTTGAGGGGTAAATACTAATTTCATTTCTTTGCCGCTTACCAGCGACTTAAACGCATTTTGATAATCATCAAGAGGATATAGGCCAGGGGCGATCACCTGCGAGAGTCGCTCCTGTAGGCCGTTATGATCTTCTTTAAGTAAGTTGAGCATAGTTTCCCAGGTGTCAAACATACGGCGACCAAAAATGCCCTTAACGGTTACGCCCTTCCAGATCACACCATTGGCGATATCAAAGCTCGCCAGCGGTTTTCTGGCAATGCCGAGCAAAATCACCAGGCCACCGTTGCGCACAATATGAAAAGCGTCTGTGTAAGCCGAAGGCGAGCCGGACATCTCTAGCACCACATCTACACCATTGGCACCAGTTTCATATTTACCAACGGCAGCATAAAGTTTGCTAGAACCCTGGCCTACATCAAAACAATGACGAACACCAAAGTCAGCAGCCAGTTTAAAGCGCCTGTCGACATCAGCGGCTTCAGTTAGATAAATGCGCGATGCACCGAAGTCTTTGCACAATGCCGCTGCCATTAAACCTAAGGGTCCGGCGCCGAGAATAGCAACTGATTTTCCCCGCACGTCGGCTTCTGAAACAGTGTGAACTGCATTACCAAAGGCATCGAGCATGGCACCGATGCGTGGCGGAATCATGGAAGTGTCACCGCCTTTTCCAAGGAGAATGACATTCTTATAAGGAACAGTGACCGCTCGCGCGAAACATCCATCTAAATGCACGCCTTTGACTTTTACTGACGTGCAAATGTGTTCGCTGCCCGTACGGCATAGTAGACAATGGCCGCAGGCCAGGTGCATTTCTGCGGTGACGTAATCGCCTACTTCAACACGCAGGTGGTCTGGCGCAGCCTTGCTGCCGGCTTCAGCACCTTCACCCACTTCTTCTACGATGCCACAAAACTCGTGACCTACAACTATCGGAGAATACTTAACCCCTTCTCCTATATAGCGTTTCATCTCATTGCGAATACCTTCGTTTAGAGAACTGGTGAAAATGCTCTTGTCGGTGCCGCAAACAGCTGTTGCGAGAACTCTGATTTTCACTTCATCCAACTTCAATTGCGGCTCCGGATGATCGCTCATCAAAGTCAGCCCATCGCGGTCTAAATCTTCTTTGATGAGACATTTCATGCCGTTGTTACCTGCGGTGAGTTGGTTACCTGAATCTTTTGCACGAGCGTTCGCATCAGAAGTAGAACTGGTGGTGGCCATTTGAATCTGTGGTCCTCGCTTGGAAAGTTACAGAAAAGCAACGAAAACAAATTTACTTCACATTAGCTATAAAGCTCAAGCCATTGAAAGACGCAGGTTTTCCAAGCATTTTGCCGATGTATGTATTGAAGATATAGTCCCTTAGCGTTTCTTTAGTTGCCAAGGATGAGTGATGCACCTAGAGTGAATTGCATCACCTCAACAATTTCTTCATCATTCAAAACGCCCCCTTAAAGGAAACAGCAATGAACTTTGACCCCGCCTCATTCGAGCATATCGACTTTGACCTCTGCCGAAATGTCAGCGCTCAAATACATTCCATTGAATCTGCCATAGAGAATACAGTGGTTGAAAACATCGTCGCCGGCAGCGGTGGACCAGAAAACAACGAAACCACAGACGCCGGCTTACGCTTCGTGCGGCACTTACTGGTCAATTCAAGATCTATGCGCTTTGGTTTTATGCCTAATTTGAAAGACATGCAGCATATTCGCCAAATCGCTCAAGAATATATTCGTGGCTGTGGCAACGGACCGCTTGCCCTTGAAACAATGTATCAAGTGATGCAGCCTTAAAAATTACCTGGCAGCAGTTATTCGGTTACTTAGCAGTAGGATTAGCGATCAATTGTTCAAGAGCGCTCTGATACTGCAAAGGTTCCATATAGCCGCTTAAGCGACCAATGAATTTTCCTCGCGTATCAAACACCAGCGAGCATGGAAAACCGTGAACATTGTATTTGCTGGCGGCATCACGCGATTCTTTTGAACCTTCAGCGTTGATCTTAACGCAGACAAATTTGCCCTTCAGATATTTGACCATTTGCGCGTCGGCAAAAGTGTCTTTATCTAGTTTCTTGCACCAACCGCACCAGTCTGTATAGACGTCGGCTAGAACATACTTGTTTTTGGCTTTGGCTTCAGTCAAACCCTCACTCAAACTGTTTTTCCAGCCCAGGCCACCGGCTGCTGCAGCCGAGAAATGCCCGCCGGCGTAAGTTCCAGGATAAAAGACCATTGAACTAACCACCCCAGCTGCCAGTGCTACTGAGCTGACAACGAGAAGAACAGAGCGGGCGACTAAACTCTTTGAACGTTTCATGGTCTTTCCTTTGAATGTGGTGATTGCTGGCTCATTTAACTTCGACGACTACTGATTGTGTTTGTTTCCGGACAAAACCTGCTTAAAGATTTTCTTGAGGTTTTTAATCAGTTAAATCCAGTACTTCGGCCTTAACTACTTTTAGGGGCGGAAAACCGCATTTTAAGAATTTATCGTGAAAGTCCAGAAGACTGAACTTGTCGCCCATTTTAGCTTTGTATTGTTCGCGCATGGCTAAAATCTTTAGTTTGCCCAGGGTGTAAACCAAATAAGTAGGGTCTTTGGTGCCCCGCTTGGTCTCGCGCTCAGCATTGGCTTTTTCCATAAAGCCCTCATTTTCAAAGAATTTTAGACCCTGATCGTAAGTCATGCTGCGAGTATGCATTTCAATGCCGACTATATAGCGGCATGCGCGCAAGAGGGCGTCATGCACTTGAACCATGGCCAATTTTTTCTGAGCCATCGTGTCATCCGGCGAGAGTGCAGCCGCAAGGCCCTCTTCAATCATCATTTCTTCGCAATAA
>CASBPX010000111.1 GCA_949127735.1 Candidatus Obscuribacterales bacterium
AACACTGGCGCGCGGCGCTGGTGCTTCTGTTTGCAACTTTTGTTCTAACATGGCGATGCGATTTTCCACTTGCTTAGAGCGCACATCTTTAGGCAAATATTGCATTTTAGGATCGTCACAGAGACGAATAAAATGTCGATACTCTTTAATTGAAGACGAAATATGATTTTCAGCATCGAGAATCATGGCCAGCTGCAAATGCGCTTCGCGATTATCGGGATTATACTCCAGACATTTATGCCAGTTGTCGATAGCGCCCTGGTGATTGCCTTTGGCGAGGGAGCAGATACCCAGGTCTAAATGGGTGCGCTCATAATTCATACCTCTGACCACAGCATTGGTGGTGAGCAGCTCGTCAAGATACCTGTGAGCATCAGACCACTTTTTCATTTTCATCAGACATTCGCACAGTCCGATCCATGCGTCAAAATAAGTCCAGGGCCGCTGACCAAGAGCCTCTTTGTAGCGACTAACAGCATCCGCATCATGGCCACGCGCCACGTCTAGTTTGGCATGAACATACTTGGCAGAGCACCAGACCGGGCCATAAACCTTTGAGCCAATCAGAGCATCTGACAAAAAGTGCTCGATGCCATCCAGTTCGCCCAAATCAATCAACACTTCTGCCATGGCAATATTGCCTAAGACAGCGTCATCAACAGCTTGCTCAAGGTGCTTCTTCAGAGCTTCTTTGGCTTTACGATTATCGCCTTTGGCTTTATAACTGAGACCTAAATAGTAAAATGCTTCTGGCGCATATCCATTGCGAGCAAAATATGTGGCTTGCAAAAGAGCGTCGATGGCCCGGTCATAATCTTTTTTCTCATATAGCTGTTTGCCGAGCTTTGTGTTTTTAAAAGATGGGTCGGTAGTATTCTTCTGGCCCTTGGCACAAGCGCTCTGCCAGCCACCGTTAGCCAGTGTGAGCAAAGGCGCCGCA
Source organism: Candidatus Obscuribacterales bacterium (assembly GCA_949127735.1). Classification (GTDB taxonomy): domain Bacteria; phylum Cyanobacteriota; class Vampirovibrionia; order Obscuribacterales; family Obscuribacteraceae. Next base: position 941 of record CASBPX010000111.1, read on the forward strand.
GCAGAAGCAAGCAAAATCGTTGCCGTAAAAGCCGAAAGTCTGCCCTTTAGATTCACAAATTAGCCTCGCAGCACTAAATTTCGAGTAAAGCTAAAAATTCAGCCTCATCAATTATCTTTATACCAAGTTCCTGCGCTTTAGCCACTTTTGAACCAGGATTAGCACCGACAATAACATAATCGGTCTTTTTCGAGACCGAAGAAGTGGCTTTACCGCCCCGAGCTTTAATTTGCTGCTCAGCTTCAAGCCGCTCCAACTTTTCCATGGTGCCGGTAATCACAAAAGTTTTGCCGGCCAGAGACTGTGGCAAAATCACCGTTTGCTGATCGGCGTCAACAGCCATTTTGACGCCTAATTGGCGTAGCTCAATCATTAAAGCCTGATTTTCGCTCTGGGCAAAATATTCAATTACACCTTCCGCAATAACCGCGCCCACTCCTTCAATGTCGCACATCTGCTCAGAATTAGCTTCTTGCAGTGCTTCCATCGAATTAAATCGTTCAGCTAAAAGTTCGGCCACCGAGCGGCCCACATGCCTGATACCGAGAGCAAAAAGCAGCGCAGCCAGCGGCCTTTGCTTAGAACCTTGCACCGCAGCCAGAATATTGGTGGCAGATTTTTTGCCCATACGCTCAAGGGTTAGAAGCGATTCTTCGGTGAGTCGATAAAAATCAGATGGGCTCTCCACCAGATGCGCGCGCACCATCTGTTCAATCAGCATTTCACCTACGCCGTCAATGTTCATGGCTTCCTTGCCCACCCAGTGAATCAGCCGGCGCACTTTTTGAGCCGGGCAGCTGTAAACATTGAGACAACGGAAAACAACTTCTTCGCCCACCCGCTCAAGTGCAGTCTGGCAGGCGGGGCAGTGTGTTGGATAAACAAAAGACTGGCTATCTTCGGCTCTCTTTTCAAATTTAACGCAGACAACTTCAGGTATAACTTCACCGGCTTTGCGCACCACTACGGTGTCTCCGATGCGTATATCGAGCCTGGCAATCTGATCGGCGTTATGCAGAGTAGCGCGCTTGACTGTGGTGCCGGCGAGTTTTACTGGTGCCAACCAGGCAGTAGGGGTCACCGCACCAGTGCGACCAACTTCAAATTTTATGTCTTCTAACGTGGTCTCCACTTCTTCGGGCGGATATTTAAAGGCAATCGCCCAGCGCGGGCTGTGAGTGGTATTGCCGAGGTGGTCCCAGAGTTTGCGATCGTCTAATTTAATTACAACACCATCAGTTTGATAATTGAGCCCGTGTCTTTTTTCAGCCCAATGGTCGACAAATTGGCGAATGCCTTGAATGCCGGTTACTTTTGTGCGATTGGGTTCAACAGGAAAACCAAGTGCGGCCAATAGCTGCAAATTTTCCCACTGACTGCGTGGTTGTTTAATGGTGTCATCGACGATATAGAGAAAATAAGTCCACAGTGAAACTTTGCGGCTTGCCGTCTTACTTGGATCTTTCTGGCGCAGTGAGCCAGATGCAGCATTGCGCGGATTGGCAAAAGCAGTTTCGTTTTTATCAATTAAACTTTGATTGAGCGTGGTGAAATTATCCACAGCCATATAAACTTCACCGCGCACTTCTACCAGTGCCGGCACTCTAAGCTCAGCGCCTTCAGAGCTTGCCGCATCAAGTGCAATGGAGCCATCGGCGCACACTAGAACAGGCTTTAACTGTTGCGGCATTTCCTTTATGGTGCGCAAATTGTTAGAAACATCTTCACCGGTCGCGCCATTACCCCTGGTGGCGCCGCGAACAAAGTTGCCGTTTTCATAAGTCAAGGCGATGGAAAGACCATCGATTTTATGCTCGCAAACAAAATCAAATTGCCGACTATCTTCAACTTCAAGACCACGCTCAAGGCGCTCACGCCATTGATCAAGGTCGTCGACAGACATGGCATTGGCCAGGCTTAGCAATGGAATGCGATGCCGCACGGGAGTAAAATCAGTGCTCGGCGCCGCTCCTACTTTTTGAGTCGGACTCTCAGGCACGATTAGTTCAGGAAATTGTTTTTCTAAACTTTCAAGCTGGCGATAAATAACATCAAAATCGGCGTCGCTTACTTCAGGTTCGCTTAATGCATAATAGGCAAAGCGATGATGCTCTACTTGCCGCCGCAGCTCTTCTATTTGAATGCGCGCTTCGTCTATCTGGCTAGCGTGTTTAGCGTCAGAAATCTCCACTATCAGCAGCTCCTGTGAACTAGTCGAGCCCTACTCTGCTTAAAATTACGCAATCGCCTTGAGCTGTTCCTGAACAAATCGCTGCCGCACCATATTTAGAGCCACGTCTTTCCATCTCGCGGGCCAAAGTGAGCAAAATGCGAGCGCCGCTGGCGCCGATAGGATGCCCTAGAGCTACAGCTCCACCGTTGACATTGACTTTTTCAGGGTCGAGACCAAGCATTTCAATTGACTTTAATGCCACTGATGCAAAAGCTTCATTGACTTCAAAAAGGTCAAGATCTTTAACCGTCAAACCGGCCTTTTTTAAGGCTTTTTGTGTAGACAGGGCCGGCACTGTGGCCAAATAAGGCACGTCTTGGCCAATTGATGCGTGGCTGACAATTTTCGCCAGTGGCTTAAGGCCCAACTCTTTGGCTTTGGCTGCGCTCATCACCAGAAGCATGCAGGCACCATCGTTAACACCAGGGGCATTACCGGCAGTGATAGATCCGTTTTCAGTGAAGACCGGCTTGAGCTTGGCCAATGCCTCCATATTAGTATCAGCGCGCGGCGCTTCGTCACGGTCAATCTTCTTAGTCTGACCTTTGCCTGCGGCTACTTCGATAGGCAAAATTTCACTGGCGAAAGCACCAGATTCTGTGGCTTTGACGGCCCGCTGGTGACTGCGGCAAGCCCACTGATCTTGCGCTTCACGACTGATCTTAAATTCGTCGGCGACATTGGCACCATGCACTGCCATGTGCACATTGGCCACTGGGCATTCAAGACCATCAGCCAACATGGCGTCTTTAAAAGCTACGTGACCCATTCTTTTGCCGAAGCGGGCAGAATTGGCTTCCACCAAATAAGGTGCCTGGCTCATAGATTCCATACCGCCGGCCAAAATAATTTCAGCGTCGTTGGCACGAATGCGCAAATCGGCCAGAGTGACTGCGCGCATACCAGATGCACAGACTTTATTGACGGTGGTCGACTCGGTTGTATTGGGCAAACCGGCTGCAAGCAAAGCTTGCCGCGACGGAATTTGACCACAGCCGGCCTGTAGAACCTGACCGATAATTACTTCATCAATGGTGTTGGGATCGATTTTGTTGCGGGCCACCAACTCTTTAATCAAAGGGCTGGTTAATTTCACAGCACTGAGGTTGGCAAGAGCGCCGCCCATTTTTCCGAAAGGAGTGCGCAAACCATCAACAATTACGGTCTCTCTATCGGCAGTGGTCATGGCGCACCTTCTCTCTATTTCTCCGGGATACTCAGTGATTGCTCACACTTCCATGGTAGCTTCCCTTTAAGGCAAGTTGGCGCACCATAATCAAAAGTTCTCCTTACACTTCGATGTCAGGAGAAATAACAGTGAATGCTCAGGCCGCTGTTGCTTTATGATAGAGATACAGATAATTAGGATGCATATGCCCAGACCATTGCGCGGTTCCGGAAGAGACCGATATGACACCGAGACCGAGGCTAAGACCGGTAACCCCATAGTCAGGGCTTGGAATAATTTCAATCAGGGCCTGGCTGAAAAAAGAGCGCATGCTCAGTTTGAGCCCGAAAAAATAGAGCCTGGCCGCCGCGTTATCGCCCTGGGCATCGATTTTGGTATCGGCTTTGTGCTCAGCTTGATGGTGATGGTTACACCTCTGGTGAACCACTTCTTCAGCGGTACCCTGGTGATTATGCTGTTTTTAATCGCTCGCGATTATTTCTTTGAAGGGCGCGGCTTTGGCAAGAATTTAATGGGCTTCAAGGTGGTTGACATCTTCAGCGGCAATCAGCCATCTTTCAAGCAAGCTTTAATGCGCAACATTGTTTACCTGGGGCCACTTTTGCTGCTGCAAATATTCGCTTTGATTTTGGCTCTAATCCCCATCCCATCAGTGACTATAGTGATTAACAAGGTCTTAAATGGATTGGCCGGACTTTACGTATTAGTAATACTGCCCCTGGAAAGCTATCGGGCGTATGAAAGGGAAGATAGTATGAGGCTTGGTGACGAAGTTGCAGGCACTTGTTTGGCCAATAGCGAAATGAGTTTCAGCAATTTTTTGTCCAAATAAGTAGCAAATCTACAGAGAAAATTAGAGTTTAGAGATAGTTCGGCAAAAACAATGACCACTCAAAAAACTGCTTACATCTGGGGCCCCGTTACTTCGTTTAACGGGCCATTAGCCGCCTATCTTGTCAAACGGGGCTGGCATGTTCACTTTGCCTGCAAGTCTTCGCTAAGCCTTTTGAGCCTCTCGCCGCTTGACCTGAAAACTCAAGCACAGAACATGCTTTACGCCGCGCTCGGCGGCAAAGAAAATGAGCGTGTTTTTAAAGATCGACTTAAAGTTGTTGAGCCTACTGAAGCGGTCAAGCATCACAAATATGATGCCATCATATTTAGTGCCCTGCCACCTAATTTTGATGAAGCTCGCTCGCCGCGAGCACCACTTGCCGGTGCCGACTTCAAAGCGATTATGAAGGCTTTCCGTGGTACACCAACATTTATTATCTCGTCTATCTGGGGCGGCGTGCAAAAAGACGGCGTGGTACCAGAAGAACTTGAATTTGTCAGACGAAAATCACTTTCAAATTGGGAAGGCATTTGCCAACAGTATGAACAGCGCATTTTAGAAAATCTCGCCGGTAGTGAATCACCCTGGTACCTTGTACGCCTGCCACTTTTGAGCGGCGACACCAAAAGTGGTGAATCAATAAAATATGACGGCATTTATACTTTGCTAAAAGAAATCGTGCAAGAAACCTCCAAGCCCTTTTTCCCCGCGGCATCTCTTAAACTGGCTTACAATCCCGACTCTACTCTCTGGTTTTTACCAGTAGATGTGGCAGTCAGTACATTCTTCCATTATATTGAAGACGAAGGCCGCCCGCGCATTTGCAATCTGGTGTCGACACAAATGACACTCAATCGCGAATGGCTGACTCACTTAGCCGAGTCTTTAAATTGCCAGGAAATTATCTGCAGCGAACAAGACGGCCTCAATTTGCCGGGCACTTTGCGCAAACTTTTACTCGATGATGTTCAAGTCAAAACGAGAAATCTTTTCGAAGTAGCGGGACGCTATCAAATGCCGCCGATGCGCTTAGACAAAGACTATTTCGACAAAATGATTCAGTCAGGCAAAAGCCACAACTGGGGCGAGCATGTTGCTCTTATCGATGAGCCCAGTGTGCTCGATTATTCTGAGCAACTGGCGCACTACTATTTTGAAAAATTTGTACCTGAACGCATTGAACACGGTGCATTGAAAGACGCAAAAATCAATGGCACCAGTATTGGTTTTCATCTGCGCGCCGGTAGCGTGCATGGCTGGCTGCTGCGCTCGAAAGGCACCGGCGAAACGGAAGTGGTGCCTTTTGACCCCACATTGCACAAGCCAGATATTTGTTTCCATTTTAGCGGCACCACTCTTTCTCGTTTGATTCAAAACAAGATGCAGCTGCAACGTGCCGTAATCATGCGCGAAGTCGAAGCGCAAGGCAATTTATTTCAGTTGTGGCGCATTACCAGCACTATCGATAAGTTCTTGCGCGAAAATCCGGTAGTTTCGAAAGACGTTCCGGAGCTGGCCCAGATATACGCTGAAGTAGAGTAAGGCCGTGGCCGCGCGAGAGCCTGATCGCAAGCCGGTTCATATCGGCATTGTTATACCGACTCAATTTGAGCTTGCACCGTTGCAGGAATTATTTCCGCAGTTGACTCTGCAAAAGAGTTCTCCCTGGCAAATTTACCAGGCCGATTTAGAACAGACAAAGCTCACCGTTATTGTTTCGTTTATTGGCCCCGCAAACGCCGCAGCGGCCACTGAACATTTGATAGGGTATGGGCCAGACTTGCTCATGCATGGTGGCGCAGCAGGAGCCATAGACAGTAGTCTAATGCCCGGTGATATCGTGCTTGGTGCTGCATGCAAAATCATTTCTTCTAAAGAAACTCTGGAAGTGCGCAAAACTTTGCTCATTGCCACCACCGCTATTCGCTATTTAAAAGATGGCCAGTCGGTGCATTGTGATCAATTGCCTGGTGACGAGAAGCTGTTGAAGCTGGCTCTGACGGCCAACTCTGCGCTCGAAAAAAAGTTTCAGCAGTGGCAGGCACCAGGTTGGCCGGCAGAACATACCGCGCGCCCGGCTAAAGTAGTGGCTGGTGTTATTGGATCTCTTGATGGTTGGACAAAAGGCCTGGAACAGTTGAACTTTGTGCGAGATAGCTTTAGCGTTGACGCTGAAGATATGGAAAGCGCTTACATTGCTCAGGTGGCTGCTATACACGGCATTGCTAATTTAGCTATTCGCGGAATTTCTAATAACGAATATCTGCGCACTTTAGAAAAAAGCGAAATTATTCCTGCGGTTGAAGCCGCGGCGGCGCGGGTGGCGATGGTGATGCAGTTAGTGATTTGTGGTTTGGCTAACTGATTCAACCGCAACAAAGAACTAAATTACGTATAACATAATTGGCGCAAAACCATATAACGTCTATTATTATAGACTTTATTCTGCTTACGCGAAGCACCGCCTTGACAATAACGTCTAATATCATTTACGCTAACAATGATAGCGATAATTATAGTAGACATTATGCCCAAATCAACAGCAAACTCCTCTACCCCTATACCCGTTCGCCGGGCGCTGCGCAAGCTTGGACAAGACATTAGAGACGCTCGACTGCGCCGTCGCATACCGACAGAACTCCTGGCAGAACGAGCATCGATCAGTCGAATGACCTTATACAACGTTGAGAACGGCGACGAAGGTGTATCAATGGGCACTTACGCAACAATTCTCTTTGCGCTCGGTATGATTGATCGAGTTGGTAACTTGGCGGATGCTGTCGAAGACACGCTTGGGCGCCAACTTGAAGAGGAGCGCCTGCCAAAACGCATCAGGCTTCCACGAAAGAAAGCAGCGCCACCGGACAAGCCCGGAGCATCGTAATGGAGACAGAGACGCTGGTTTATGTTGATCTTGCCGGCAATCCATTTCTTGTCGGTCGTCTGTGGACACGCATGCGCAAAGAAAAAAACAGTGCATCGTTCGAATATGACAAAGACTGGCTTTCTAATCCTTTACGATTTTCGCTAGAGCCCGCTCTAACACTTGGTCCTGGACCTTTCCATAGTGATCGCGCACTTTTTGGTGCCATCGGTGACTCCGCCCCGGACAGATGGGGCCGCGTGCTAATGCGTAGAGCTGAGCATCGGCGCGCGGAAGGCGACGTAAAAACAGCTCCGACCCTTCGTGAGATCGATTATTTATTGATGGTTGACGACGAAGCACGTCAAGGCGCACTCCGCTTTAAGGCAAGCGCAGGTGGACCTTTTTTAGCAGAAAACGGAAAGAAAAAGATACCGCCATTGATTGAACTACCCCGACTACTCTCGGCATCAGAAAACGTACTAGGCGACAAGGAATCAGATGAAGACTTACGCTTACTGCTTGCCCCGGGTTCTTCTCTAGGAGGCGCCCGCCCAAAGGCTTCCGTGCGCGATCGAGATGGGCATTTAGCGATAGCAAAATTCCCGCACGAGGGCGACGAGATCAATACTGTTCTATGGGAAGCCGTCGCCCTGACTCTCGCGAGCAAAGCTGGCGTTAACGTGCCGGAATGGCGACTGGAAAATGTTGCAAAAAGGCCTGTCCTTCTGCTGCGACGTTTCGATCGCATGAAAGCAACCCGCATTCCATTTATGTCGTCGATGAGCATGCTTGATGCCAGACACAATGAACAACGAAGTTATTTGGAATTCGTAGATGTGTTGCGCCAGGTTGGCGGCGCACCCACAGAAGATATGCGCATCTTGTGGCGTCGCATAGTGCTAAGCATTCTAATTTCTAACACCGACGACCATTTGAGAAATCATGGTTTTTTGTATAGCGATTTAGCCGGTTGGCGTCTCTCCCCCGCGTACGATATTAATCCGGTGCCGATAGATATAAAACCGCGCGTGCTCAGCACTTCTATCAATCTTGATGACGCCACCGCGTCGCTTGAACTCGCGCTAGAAGTAGCGCCATATTTTGAAATTGGTGCGGAAGATGCAAATCAAATAGCTTATGAGGTGGGAACAGCCGTGACCTCATGGCGCAGCGTAGCAGCGAATCTTGGCGTGACCACAAGTCAGATTGATCGCATGGCGTCGGCCTTCGAGCACGCAGAGCTAAGACAAGCAGTGGCAGGAAGGGCGATTACCTCTTCAAAATTGCCCGGCAAGGCCAAGCACAAAGGATCCGGTAGAAAAATTTCGCCGGGTTAAACAACCACATTAAGGCCATTTCTGAGCCTATTTCAACGATTTCAACCGCGCCAGATCGTCCGCTGCAAGTTTTGTTTTATGCAATTTCTCATAGACCTTTGCGCGTTCGCTTAAGGCTTCGGTATTTACAGGATGATGATCCAGAACATGCGTTAAATCGCTCAATGCCAAAGTATTTTGACCTAATGCCGAATAGGCCTCACCCCTTGAAAGATAGGGATGCAGGCTATTTGAATTAAGTTCAATCGATTTGGTGCAATCTGCAATTGCTTCTTTATAGTCACCGTTGCGAACTTCGGCACAGCCACGAGCACAATAATTCACTGCGCTGGTTGGGCTTAACCTGACTGCAGCGGACAAATCAGCAATAGACTTGGTATACAGCTTGTCGTCCCGATACATCACACCTCTTGAGTAATAGGCAAATTCCAACTTGGGATCAATAGCAATCGCTCTGCCGTAATCAGCAAAAGCCATTTCTCTGTTTCCCATTTCTCTTCTTACCCAGGCTCGAATACAAAAAGCCGTGGTGTCATTCGGTGCCAAAGCAATAGCGTGAGTGCAGGAAGCATAAGCTTCTTTCCATTGCTTCAAGTGCGCTAACGAGTCGCCGAGCTGGCACCAGGCAGTAGCAATTCTGGCATCAAGCGCAATCACTCGACGACATTCCGCAATAGCCTCCTTGTGCTGCTCGAAGTTGTGATAAATCTGAGCACGATATAATAATGTTCCTGTGTCATCTGGTTCTTCAAGAGCAAGAGCCTTGTTGAAATCATCTAAAGCTTTGTTATTATTTTGCAGCCTCAAGTGGCACCAACCGCGGTGCCTCAACGCAAAAAGATTGTCATTTTCAAGTAAAAGCGCTTTCTCAAAATGGCGAATCGCTTCGTCATATTTCTGCTCTTTCTCTAGTGCGTATGCCCAGCTGCCTTCAATGTTAGTAGAACTAGGCGCCCGTTCGGCCGCGGCAGCAAACTCTCTCAGCGCAAGCTCTGACTGCCCGTTCTCTGAGTGACAGTAGGCAATCCACAAGCCTAGATAAGGCGACGTTGGATATATTTGTTTCAGCTTGGTCAGCGTCTCAATAGCGTCCTTAAACTTATTTAGCTCAGCCTGCGCGATTCCGCGGTGCAGAATATTGGCATGTTCAGTTGTAGAAGCCGTATTACCAATAATCTCCTGAGACTGTTTCTTACTTGATTCTGGATCTTTCAAAGCACTAAAAGCGGTGGCACGACCAGACAAAGTGCCTGCATCGTGAGCTAACTGAGTAAGCGACAAATATGACTTTAAGTCCGTCTCTCCTTCTTGCTTTTTGCCAGCATCGCACAATAGTGTGCCTCGTCTTAGCAAAGCCCGAGCATACTGAGGACTTTTAACTAAAACTCTTTCACAGTCAGCGATGGCTTCATTCGATTTACCAAAATAAATTTTCAGTCGTGCCCTCGCCAAAAGCGCATCGGCATCATCAGGATTTTTCTCAAGAATTTGATTGCAGAGTGCTTCGGTCTGTTTCCAGTCACCGAAATTTATACCGTGATTCAGAGTCTCAGACAA
>CASBPX010000112.1 GCA_949127735.1 Candidatus Obscuribacterales bacterium
AAAAGAAGCGCAGGCGATTTTCTGCCGCTGCTCGATTGAGTTTTTTCCGAATTTACTTCTCTACCAATTGGAGTTTAAGCGCGTTGGCCGCCAAAGTTACTGATGAACTCTCAGAAGATTACGCCGACGTCTTTGGCACTGGAGATGAGCCGGAGGCCGATGATGAGCCGGAGAAGGAAGTAGAGGCCAGTGGCTTCACTGAAGACTCTGTTCGCTTATATCTGCGCGAAATCGGTCGCGTAAAAATGATCAAACCGGACGAAGAAATTGAATTAGCCAGACGTATTGCTAAAGGTGATGGCGAGGCCAAGAAGAAGCTGATTCAAGCGAATTTACGACTGGTTATTTCTATTGCCAAAAAATATTTGAATCGAGGCCTGCCCTTTCAAGATTTAATTCAAGAAGGCAATCTGGGCCTGATTCGCGCTGCCGAAAAGTTTGATCATACAAAGGGTTTCAAGTTCTCTACTTATGCTACCTGGTGGATCAGACAGGCTATCAGCCGAGGGCTGGCTGATAAATCACGAACCATCCGTGTACCTGTGCACATGGTCGAATCAATCAATAAGTTGAAAAAGACCAGTGCTAAGTTAGCTCAAGAGTTAGGCCGTAAGCCCAACGAGCACGAGCTATCATCCGCTCTCGAAATTCCTGTGGGTAAAGTACAAGAAATCATGGCGGCCGATCGCGAGCCTGTTTCTATGGAAATGCCGCTAAACCGCGATGATGAGACATATATCGGTGATCTGATAGAAGACAACGAAGCCACGCGGCCCGATGCCACCACAGCTGAAGAACTTATGCGTCAAGACTTGAGCCGCATGCTCAGCCAGTTAACGCCCCGCGAACGTGACATCATGCATTTGCGCTACGGTCTTGAAGATGGCAGGCAACGCACTCTTGAAGAAGTTGGACGTCTGTTTAACATCACCAGAGAGCGTGTGCGTCAAATTGAACACAAAGCTTTTCGCAAATTGCGTCAGCCCAACTGGTCATCTAGGCTGGCTGGATATCTGGACGATTAAAATTCACTAACTGTTAACGAATTAGACAAAAGGTCTTCTGCCAACCTCTCAGGCTTGGTAGGGTTATGCCTATGACAGAAAAGCAGCTACTCGCGCCGAATGTTTTGACGGAGCTGGTTGACTTGGGCCAACGCCAGAAACTGCGTTTGCTATTAAATGACCAGCACCCTGCCGATTTGGCTGAATGTTTTGAAGAGCTGGGACCGAGCTATCGAATCTCATGCTTTCGCTTGCTCGATTTAGACAATGCTTCCGCCCTGTTGGCAGAACTCGAACCCGACGGGCAAACAGAGTTGCTGCGCGATTTAGGCGACATCAGCATTGTGGCTTTGATTAGCAACATGTCACCAGATGATGCCGTCGATTTGCTCAGTGAATTACCGCAAGAAAAGGCGCGCGATCTGATTCGGCAGGTCTCTGACGTAGAAGCTCAAGAAGATCTGACTCAGCTGATGACCTTTAAGGAAGACACTGCCGGCGGCATCATGTCCACCGATTATCTGGCTCTCCATGCCGATATGACTGTGGCCGAAGCTCTTGTGTATTTGCGTGAAAAATACGAAGACTTAGAAGAAGAGATATACGACGTCTATGTCGTAGATGAAAAAGAAGTGCTTGTGGGCGAAGTAACACTCAAAGAATTACTCACCGCTGCGCCTGAAGTTTTAGTCAAAGACGTAATGGACGAAGATCTGGTGATGGTAGAAGCCGAGGTCGACCAGGAGCAGGCTGCAGAGATTTTAAGCCGCTATGACTTGCTGACTTTACCTGTGGTCGACGCCCATAAAAAATTGCTTGGAATTATCACCGCCGATGATGTCATCGATGTTTTAAAAGAAGAAGCGATTGAGGATATTTTCCAATCTTCTGGTATTACGACCGGCCCTGAAAATCAGGATGTCCTTAATTACAACGTCCGTAGTGCTTTCTCTGCCAGACTGCCATGGTTAATCATTACCCTCTTGATTGAAAGCGGCTCAGCGTCAGTAATTACCCATTTTGATTCCGTGATTCAACAAATGGTGCAGGCAGCATCATTTATGCCTCTTCTGTCGGGAGTCACCGGCGGAGTAGCGACTCAGAGTACTTGTATTCAAATTCAAAGTAGCGGTAAAACGCCGCTCAGCTTAAAAGCCGCTCTGCGCAGCATTTTTCACGAACTCAAAGTAGGCATGCTGTTGGGCCTCTTTTGCGGCCTGGCCACCTATTTGATTTCTCGCTTCCTGCACCAGTCCTCTTACCAACTGGGAGTGGTGGTGGGTGTTTCTCTTTTCATCACAATGACTTTTGGGGTAATTATCGGTACATTAATGCCGATTATCTTCCGTAGACTGGGTGTAGAACCAGCTCATGCCAGTGGGCCGTTCATTACCAGCATTCTTGACGTGTGCACCATGTCGATTTACCTTACAATAGTGCACTACTTTCTCGTTGCCTCCAAGGGCATTGCATTCTAGTCGGCTTTATTTTCGCCAAGAGGTCAAATTCGATGGAACTGCTCAAAGACAAAGATCCAAATAAAAAGCTGCTGGACAAACGAGAGAAAGCGGGCACAGTGAGCCAGTCGGTGAGCGCCAAGCGACACGAACGTGGAGTACTAATGGCGCGTGAGCGCATCGATCAACTTGTAGATCCTGGCACTTTTCTGGAAATTGATCGTTATGCCGTGCACAAGTGCCTTGAATTCGGCATGGAAAATAAAGTGGCTGCCGGCGACGGAGTAATTACAGGCCAGGCTCATATTGACGGACGCCCAGTATATTTGTTCGCTCACGATGCCACATTTGTTGGTGGTGCACTTGGCGAAGTTTTTGCTCGCAAAGTTTGCAAAATAATGGACCTGGCAAAACAAGCCGGTTGTCCTGTAGTCGGTTTGAACGAGAGCGGTGGTGCCCGCATTCAAGAAGGTGTGCGGTCACTAGCAGGTTATGCCGATATTTTTTATCGCAACGTCAACTGCTCGGGAGTGATACCACAAATTTCAGTAATTTATGGCGCCTGCGCCGGGGGTGCCGTTTACAGCCCGGCGGTGACCGATTTTACAATCATGGTCAAAGACAAAAGCTGGATGTTTGTCACCGGCCCCGAAATTGTGCGCACCGTCACTGGTGAAGACGTTACTCTTGAAGAACTGGGTGGTGCCATGACCCATAATTCGAGATCTGGTGTAGCGCAGTTATTGGCCGAAGATGAAGAAGACTCATTCTGGTTAACTAAAAAGCTGCTCTCTTATTTGCCAGGCAACAATCTTGACGCACCACCACAAGAACCCTTTGACCTGGCCAATGATCATCTACAACCAGTCGACATGGCCGAACTCAACAGCATTGTGCCAGTTGAAGCGACAAAACCATACGACATGTACGGCGTGATCAAACGCATTTTCGATCATGGTGATTTTTTTGAAATTTCGCCGCACTTTGCCACCAACATCATTACCGGATTTGCCCGATTAGGTGGCAGATCTGTAGGCATTATCGCCAACCAACCCAAATCTTTAGCCGGTTGTCTCGACATCAACGCCTCGGTGAAAGCCGCTCGGTTTGTGCGTTTTCTTGACGCCTTCAATATTCCGATACTGACATTCGTGGACGTGCCCGGCTATCTGCCCGGTACCTCGCAAGAATACGGCGGCATTATTAGACACGGCGCCAAATTGCTCTACGCCTACTGCGAAGCTACGGTGCCGATGCTCACTGTCATCACTCGCAAGGCCTATGGTGGTGCATTTGATGTAATGGGTTCAAAAAATGTGGGTGCAGATTTTAACTTCGCCTGGCCTACTGCCGAAATCGCAGTGGTTGGTGCCGAAGCCGCCGTCAATTTGCTCTATCGCAAAGAACTCAGTGAAGAAGCCGCTGGTAAAGCCGATGGAAACAATCGTTTCACTGAATTGGTCAGTGAATTTAGAGAGCGTTTTGCTAATCCATATATCGCTGCTGAAGAAGGCTATATAGATGATGTGATTATGCCTGAAGAAACCAGAGCGAAATTAATCGCCGCTTTGAGTGTTCAAGCCAATAAAAGAGTGGAGCGCCCCCGGCGCAAACATGGCAATATTCCTCTTTAACTGCCGACTAATACTTATAAATAATTTGAGCCTTATTATTGCCGCTGGCGTCAGCTGGACGCTTGGACCGTCGCAACTGCGGGTGCAATAGAAATAGTTGGCCACCCATTTTGATTGCCTCATCATTTTCAAGGCCATCAGCATCGGCTTGACCATCGTTTTTAGGGCTGCCGTGCAGTTTTACAATCAAATTGATATGAGTGTTATAAGGCGCAGGTAATATGGAATCAAATTTCGCAACCGGATCCGCCGCCCCGGTTGCTTTTTCCACATGGGTTAAAACAGCCGGCGGAAAAGGCGAATCAAAAAATACAAATGCACCTCGTACCTGATCGCCGTGCCGCGCTTGTAATTTGGCCACGCGGCCAAGAAAATCTTTGAACAAGTCAAGTTGAGCGTGATTATTCTCATTTTCTACAGTTTTACTAAAAAGCGGCTCTACTACTAAAGCGCAGACTAGTGTCTGCCCGGTGCTGGTTTTGAAGTTTAACTCGTAGACCGGCATGGTCACTTTTTGAAACATGCCGCGAGACAACTGCTTTACGTCTACAACTGCAATTTTGGAAAGTGCTTCCCACAACTTTATCTGGCGATTGTATAGCCCGCTTTGATGCGCCTGGGTAAAGTAATCGGTCAAAACAAATTTTACCGCTGCCAGTACCATGTCAGGCACTTTGCCGGACGGCTCAAAAAGCAAATTGGCACAGGCCGCTTCGAGGTCGAGCGCTGTGACGGTGCGAGGCGATTGGGTGACTGAACCGAGGTTAAAAGCCTCGATGGTGGCATTCTTTATGACAATGGTGGAGCTATTTACAACAGACATTTTGATTTATCAGTCCTAACCACTGTAAAGAATAATGGAAATTGAGGCTTTATCAGCCGGAAGTTTGTTCAAGGCGCTTAGCACCATTTAAAAGTGGTACATCTATGTTAGCGAGTTTAACCAGCGACAGGCTATTTACTAAAACTTGACGGAGGGGGTGAATAAAAGTTCAAGAATATTCAGTAATTTAGCAAATCAATGTCTATGGATACTCTCGGTAAAGCTTATATCAGGTAAACTGATAGTAGGCATCTTGGCGGTTGCAGCTTACTTTCAGAATTGGGGGAAGTAAGTGCGCAAGTGAGGGAAGTTAACCTCTATCTTATTGGCTAGTTTAATCCCCCCACAATGCGCACTATTTCACAGAGGCAGCCTTCAGGCTCCGATAGGTCCTGAGCACGCACGTCTATAGTTTCTGTGAGTTAACCATTAAATAATGCCTCTGCTTCCATCGAAGAACAACACCAAAGAATTTGATCAGTCCGCCATGTCAGTACTGACCGACTTGAAAAAAGGCGGTAGTGACAAGCGCAATGAATTTATCTGGGTGCACCAGGAACGTATCTACGCCGTAGCCCTTCTGGGAACTGGCGATCATGAGCATGCGGCTGAAGTGACCATATCTTCCTTCAATAATGCGTTCAGTGCTCTCAATCAGAGTTTGCCTAAAAACCCTGATATGTCAATCTGGGACTGGCTTTCTCAGTATGTTGTTGAGGCGATGGGCGAATATCACAGCGCCAACAGCGGGCCACCTGACGAAGAAGAAGCAGACCCTGCTCAAGACGGATCTGCCAGCATGGACTGGGAAACAACGGTTCTGCTTGGGGTGCAAAGAGTCAAACGTTGTATCGGCTCATTGCCTCAAGAGTTGAAAAGAATCTTCCTGCTCAGGCATAGCCTTGACCTCAATTACGAACAGATTTCCATCATAACCAATCAAAAAGTCGAAAGATGTATGGCACTGCTCTACCGCTCTCGAGTGCAAGTAGTGAAATGTTTGGGCCGCGGTTAAATTTTATCAGTTAGTGACAGTAAAAAGGTTAATAGCTAATGTCTGACGCCGAGTACAGATTACTGATTCAAAGATCATTCGATGAAGAACTCTCTAAGCAAGAGCATCGGGCGTTCGTCAACCATCTGGAAACATCAGACTCAGGTCAAAAGTTTCACCATCAACTTGATCAAATGATCCAGGCCGCACAAGATACACCTTTGCCCGATGACCTTCGTCCACAAAACCCGGAAGCTCTTGCGAGAATGATTATGGAACAACTACCGCAGAAAAAAGGCTCGATTTTTGCTATGTTCACCAACTTGTTTGGTGGCGGCGGCGGTGTAAAAGCCAAATCAGGTGCCAGCAAAAACGGTCAGTCAAAAGGTGCTATCAAAGCTAAAGGCGGCGACAAAAAAGTCGATGCCAACCGCGGAGCGAAAAAAGGCAAACTTCAAGTTGATGTCGATGACGAGCATGAAAATGAAGTCAGCGCGCCAACTGACAGACGCATGCCCGGCATGAAGCTAAGCCGCAAAGAAAAGGCGGCAGAAGCGGCAGCAGAAGAATTGGAAAATTCAATCGGCACTTTCTCGCGCCTTGGCAAAATCAATTCCCGTGCCAACGATGCCATGGAAAATCGTGATGCTCAATCAACCACCAGATCTCTTGGTGAAAAGTTTGGCATGCCCGGTGCCACAAGCAATCCACTTGATGAAGCACCATTGACACTGGCTGAATCAATCAAGCGCAAAGTTTCAGAATCGCAAAAGCTTTCGCCTTTAGATATGGAGAGCGAGGAGCACGGTCAAGAAACTTCCGGCAGTCAGCCTCAAAGTGGTGGCAATTTTAGCCGGCCGCAAGATTACGCAGCACCAGAAGAAGGTGCTTCAGCCTGGAATGCACCTACACCAATCGGTTTGCCGATTAAACAAAAAATGGGCGCACCGGTAACGGCTCAGGGCTTAGACTGGAGTGGTGCGCCTGCTGGTAGCGTTATTGGCAGTTATGAAGAGCATCCTGGTTCGGCTATTGGTTTAGCACCACCTGGACAAAAGCCACCGACTCAGCAAAACATGGGTGCTGCCTCTGGTGCCGTGTCTGGCGGAGGTCTAGATTGGGGCGGCGCACCAGCAGCGGCGCAAAACAATCAAAGCGGCTGGGGAAGTAATCAGCCGGCAATGGAGCCTACATCAAGTCAGGCGCAAGCTTTTGCACCTCCCAGCGGCATGAACAGTGCGGGCATAAGTATCAGTGCTCCCGCACCTACAGCTGCTGCTGCACCCGTTGTTGATGGTGGTGGTTGGGGTTCTGGTTGGGGCAATGAAAGTCAAGCTCCTGCTCCAGGCGCCCCTGCTC
>CASBPX010000113.1 GCA_949127735.1 Candidatus Obscuribacterales bacterium
CTGATTTCTGCCTGATTTCTGCCTGATTTCTGCCTACCTTATAGGCGTTTTTGAGCTGCCGGTTAACGTTTTGTTAGCAACTTGCAGGTAGTGTCACTGCATCGGCAGCCATACACCAAACAAACTTACTAACTCGTCAAAATCAAGCGGAGCAGACAATGTCTCACGAAAGAAAAGGTCATCACAAAACTGAAAGCAAAGAACAGCATCGCCGGCATGAGAAAAATGACGACGACGACGCCAAGCAGCTCAGTCAGCAGGCTCAGCATATTTTGAAGGACAGGCGTGGTCATAAAGAAAGTAAAGACGAGACTTCAGCTGTAGAAAAGTTTTTGCCGGGTATAAAAATTTCCGGCAAAGATAAAGTAAAGCCGGTCAGTGCAGTCACTAAACCTGATGACCAAAAAGAAGAACCTAAGGCAAAAGATATTGAGAAAAAGCTAGCGGTCAAAGGGCAATGCGAAGTACCTGCTGTTGAGAAGAGCGAAGATACAAAAGATTCAAGTAAACCAACCGATCAAGTAAAGGAAGAAGTCCCAAAAACTGCTGAGAGTTTGAGTAAAAAATACGGCGTTAAAGTTAGCGTGAATAGCGACGGTAAGTATGAGTGCTCTATTAATACCAGTGGCAAAGATGTTGCCCTGGGTATTTTTGAAAAATCGCCTGAGGGTTTAGACAGTGTAGACAAGGCGCTCACCACCAGGTTGAATGACAAAAAGTCAGCCATGGAAAGGGAGTTCAAACTTAAATTTGAAACTGCTGCAACTAGCCCTGAATATGGCAACCGTGCGCGCGAGCCTCGCCTCGATGAGCTCGACGCTTTAGATTCAGCTCTGCGTAAGTCTCGTGCCAGCCTTAGTTCAAGCGATGCTTTGCGAATATTGTTCATAGACGAACTACGCGAGTTTGAGCCTTCGATGCAAACTCAGGGCGCCGCTAATCGCATAGTCGTCTTCGGACCACCACGAGGTGCCGTAACCAGTGAGCAAAGATCCGACGGCGAAAAACAAGCTGGTCTTTTAAACTCGGTTGAAGATGACTTCTTACACGAGTTTGGCCATGTGGCAGAGAATACTGCCAGCGCGGCTGATTATTCAAAATTTGGCTGGAGGCGTTTGGAAAATGATAATTGGGCTAAAGTCACCACCGACGACAAACTCTACATCTGGAACGAGAGAAAGAATGCCAATTGTGAGAGCCCTGCTGGTTGGGTAGAAGTGGACGGGAAGGGCAACTTCGTACACCCTGATTCACTTGAGGGTTTGATTACTAACTCCCAGATGATGGAAAAAGCGCTGGTTAAGCCATCGTCAGATTACTTCTATACACGTCGTGACGATTTCGCCGAGGGTGTAGCTCGCTATCGTCAGAGCCCTGAATCTAGGGCTAAACTGGCAAGGGAAGCGCCTGAACTGAGCAAATATGTACAAGAGTTCGATAAAAAGGAACTCGCTGAAAAGCTTGGCGTGGGTGAAGGCGATAAGCCTCTGTACAAACGGAACGAAAAGTTTGTCATTGTCAGAGACGAAAGCGTCGCTGAAAAGCCAATGCTGACTAAAGTGAAAGACGCATTGACCCCATATTTTATCTATATACCACCACTGCTTTATCGTTATTGATCGGTTGCCGCTTGGTTGCGATGGGTTCTCACCCACTCGGCCAGGAGGGTAATTAAAATTGTCACAGTCAGCATCAGGGTGGAAAGCGCGTTAATTTCAGGGCTGACACCAAATTTAACCATACTGTAAATGCGCAGCGGCAAAGTCGTGGCACCAACACCGGCAGTAAACTGAGTAATGACAAAATCATCTAAAGACAAGACAAAAGCCAGCAGGGCACCAGATATGATGCCGGGCAATAATATCGGTAATGTTACTTTGAAAAAAGCCTCTACTGGTGTGGCACCGAGGTCCAGGGCGGCTTCGTTGAGTTGCGGGTTGAGACCCTCCAGTCTGGCCATTACAGTGAGAGCAACATAAGAGAGACAAAAGACAATGTGAGCAACGATGACCGAGGCCAGGCCCAGTGGCATTCCGATGGCAATAAATAAAATCAATGCCCCTACTGCCATAGCAATTTCAGGCACAATGATCGGCAAGACAATCAGGCCTCGCACCATCGAGGTGCCTTTAAATTTAGCTCGGCTGAGGCCCACCGCTACAAGCACTCCCATAACTACTGAAATCGCCACTGAAATTAAGGCCACAATCAGGCTGTTGCTTAATGCTGAGGCCACCGCTTCATTGTGAAAGAGCTTTTCATACCATTGCAAAGTAAATCCATGCCACTCTACGGCCAGTCGTGAATTGTCGAAACTAAAAACTATTAGCACGAGAATGGGCACATACATGAAAACATAGATGGCTATGGCAAATGCGCTCAGTGCTTTTGATCGAGGCATTTTCTGCCCTTTACTGTTGTTTCGACAGTGCGTCTAAGCGACTTTGCATCGCTTTCAGTGGTGTCATGTCACCTTTCTGTGCGGCAACATCAATGCCTGCTTTATAAGTATCAATGGCTTTGTCTAATTGACCGAGGCCTTCATAGGTAGTGCCCAGCTCCTGGTATGCCACGGTGTGAGTCGGTTTAATCGCCAGGGCTTTGAGCAGATATTTTTCAGCCAGAGCATACTCTTTCAAGATGTTGTAGCAATTACCGAGGCCGTTATTAGCAAATAAGTCGTCGGCGTCAATTTCAATTACTTGCTCAAACATTGCCTGCCGCTCGCGAGCCTCGGCTTCAATTTTGACATTGTCTTCTTTTTCCTGATGCTGTTGCATGGCTTCTTTGGCAGCCAGGCGCATACGAATGCTCATAGACTGAGCCTTAGCTTCTTCAGCTTTTTCTTTACCGCCTCCTTGTTCCAGGTAAAATACAGAGAGGTTAGCGTAAGCCATAATCGAGTCAGGATTGATGCGGGCTAACGCCTCCATGAGCTGTACAGCTTCATCAATTTGGCCTTCTTTTGAAAGAATTACACCCAATGCTTCATAAGCATCTTCCATTGTACTGTCAAGCAAAAGAGCAGTGCGTAGATCAGTGATGGCCTGGCTAATATTGTTTTCGACTGCACCACCTGTGGTGTAGAGTTGCAATGCGCCCTGGTAGAGTTCACGAGCTTTTGCCTTAAGATCATAATTTTGTATAAAAGGCAGCATTTGCACGCTGGCTGTACCGTTCCATTCGCCTGCCGAAGCTTCCAAAACACGCCCAGGAGTGCGGTAATCGCGCTTAACTAGAGCCAAAGCAACTTGCTTACCCAATTTGCTTGAGTAGCCGTTCGACAAAACTTGCGCCGCTTCTTGACCCGCCACCATAAGAGGAGTACCGCTTTCAATGGTTGCTGCCGGTTCCAAAATCAGCCCTGCCAGCTGTTTGTTTGGTGAGCCGTGGCTTTTAACTCTTGCCAATACTTCCTGCCCTTGAAAGCAGCCTTTGGTGTAGCTTATGGCAGTATCTTCCATACCCAGTTCGATAATCAAATTGTCGCTGTCAAAATCTTTGCCAAATTGGGCAACACCGGCTTCAATTCTTTCTACCAGTAAGTCATCGGCGCTTAGTTTTTTCAGCTTGTAGCGCTCAAAACTAGGTTCAAGCTTAGTTTGCAGGTTCTGAAAATTTTGAGCGTCGCAATAAATCAGAAATGCTTCGCGGCTAGATAAATGTGCTTTAAAAATATGCACGCCTATATTAGCCAGTTCGCCGTCAATCAAATCGCGATCAAAAAGAGCAAGATTTTTTTCACCGGTCAAATTTTCGTCGATCAATACTCGAGCGTCGCAGCCGATTATTGCCAACATAGACTCTGCGCTGAGATTGAAAAACTCTACTTTATCAGAAAAAACATACTTTTCTAGATGCTCGAGAATGGCTTGTGTCTGCGCGCTCTCACAAACGATGCGATAGCTTTTGTTTTTGCGGTAGAGAGTGAAGTAGGCCACCACTTTCGCTTTGCGATCTAGCAGAGCACTTTTCTGTGATTGATACGGCCGAAGAGCTTTCACGTCGCTTGTGGTTTGCGAATTGAGAAAACGCTCGGCGTCAGCGCCATGCACTTCAATTAAATTGTACGGTGCCGGCGCGTAGCCAGTAGCCTGAGGCATCGCATTTGCTGGGGCCGACGACTGATTGTAAATTTGAAGTTTTCCCATAGAGAGCTTTATACCTGCTAGGTTCGTCTAAGTTCTTCGCTGAAAAAAACGTGCCGGACAAAATGACCGGCACGTTCTCCTTATCTAACTAAGTGCTTTTCAAAATTCAGTATTTAAACCGAGAATGAATTGCCGCAACCACATGAGCTTTTTGCTTGTGGATTTTTGATGACGAAGCCCTGTCCTTCAAGACCGCTCTGGAAATCCAGAACTGTTCCTTTCAGATAAATAGCGCTTTTAGGATCGATGAAAAGTTTGACGCCGTGCGCTTCAACTACATGATCCTTCTCTTGAGCATTGTCGAAGCTCATGCCGTAAGACATTCCTGAGCAACCGCCGCCTTTAATTTCCATCCGCAGACCAGTTTTACCTTGCTCATCAACGAGAAGTCTTTTAACTTCTGCTGCTGCAACTTCAGTTAGACCGACAATGGTTGTGGAAGTAGGCGCTGTGGTAGTGTCTGCCATAACCGATACCTCTTTTGTGCTTGTATGTGAGTTAGCCTTTTACTTATAGTAACTGCCCACAAAGTAAATTTATCACAAAGCTAGATAAATACCCTGGTCCGTAACAATCCTTTTCTCTTTGCTTTTGGCTTAGATGCCCACCAGGCTGCTGTTTTGGCCGTTTTGAGCCCTGAGCTTGGCGCTCACTCGGCACAGGCGGCGGCCATAGTCGCCTCCTGCTAAATCATCCAGGCTTACCCATTTGAACTGTGCTACCTCATCTTCTTGTAGCGCAATGGTAGCGGGCGAGGTCAGCTGATACAGATATTGAAAATCGTGGTGCAAGTGAGGGCCCTCGTCTTTAGCTGTATTAGCCGGAATCTCATGGCTATCAACATCAATTGGCAGTTGCTTCAGCAGTCTGACTGCGCTCAAGCCTGTTTCTTCCATTAACTCACGGCGAGCCGCGGCTTCAAGCTCTTCGTCAGGCTCAATGTGACCGCCTGGTTGTAACCAGCGACCAAGGCTTTTGTGGGCGATAAGCAATACATGCGTGCCCTCATTGTCGAGCACCAGAGCGCTGGCTGTGAGGTGTCCTACCATGTTATTTCTATCAGACAAAGCCACGTCTCCAGTGGCTAATTGCTTGATTAGTGTCTCGATGCGCAGCGACTCGTCTGGGCTAATGACGAGATAATCTCGCAATTTCGATTGCACCTCGGCAATATACTGCGGACGCGATAGGCTCATTTAAAAAGCCTCAAACATTACTTGAGCCATTTCTCCCATCACTCTGAAAGACTCGCGCACCACGTCACCATCAAGTTTTTCAATTGATGTTGGTTGCACTGTGACTAGACCATGACCGGCGCGAATATGCACCTCTGTAAAGTTGCAGGTGCGCGAGAGCAAAGTAATTTTGTCCATCATCGCCGGATATCTGATAAAGCGACGCGCTTCTTCATCGTTATTTGTCACTGCCAGATATTGATTGTCAAAGCGTTTGTCGCCGATCATTTTTGTCTGGTGATCAATTAGTAAAATGCGGCTGAAATTAGCCCAGAATCCGGTTACTACTTTCGGGCTGATGGTGAGAGTAAAACCATTCTGATCTCTGCTGGAATTCTGTTCCTTCAGTACGTCAGTTTCTAAAAAAAACGAAGCACCAAATGGAAAATTTGCGCGTAAGGCTTCTATAGTCGCCGGAAATCCAAGCACTGTGCCTTTAATGCAAACTTCCACGCGATCACTGTCGTCGACAATTTTGCCTTCAATCACCAGAGCAAGTTCATTGAGCTTGGCTTCTTTATCAAACATATTACGGTTCGATCTCGATAGACTTATTTGGATAGAGGTCAGCTTGTGTTTGCTGCGGTGGCGGTTGCACAAACATTTTCAAATTAGGATCAACTTTTTTGGGCTTGCCAAAACCAAAAAAGGCACCACGCTCTTTTGGCGCTTCTTTCGGAATCAAACCCTTTGCCTTAGCCTCTTTCAGTATTTGCTTTCTTTCCGCGTCACGCCTGGCGGTATCAGCAATATCCTTTTTTGTTGCCCCCATAGATGGTGACTCGGTAGCTGTCGGTGTGGTGATCGTATTCTCGCCTACGAGTTTGTTTGCGGCTTTAGTGCTTTTGCCAGACTCTTTAACAAACTGGCTCTGTATGCCGGAAATTTGCTTACGTGCATCTCGGGCAAATTCTGATTCGGGTGCCAGATCAACAGATTTGCGAAAGAGTACCAGCGCCTGCGCCGGATGTTTTTCTTTGCTCAGCAAGTTAGCCATATGATAGTAAGCATCGGCCATATCAGGTGCTATGGTAATGGCTCTGACATAAACTTTTAGAGCTTCGTCGGGCTTTTTTTGCGACTCGAGCGCAGTACCCATATTGAAATAAGCACTGGCAAATTTGGGATCGATCTCCACCGCTTTTTGCCAGTTATCGATGGCTGGGCCTACCTTGCCACGGGCATATAAAACTGAAGCCAGACCATTCAATGAAGTGGGGCGATTTGGCCGGAGAAATAATGCTTTGTCAAAGGCATCCTGGGCCAGTTCATAGCTCTTTTGAGAGATGTAAATCAGACCGAGGTTACTGTATGCCTGCTCAAGGCGATCGTCAGCAGCGATGGCGGCTTTATATTCTTCAATTGCTTTGACCAGAAAACCAGACTGGTGAAACTCCAGGCCGCGATTGTAATGCTTGACTGCCTCCGACGATAAGGGTTTCTTTGCTTCAGGTTTTGGCTCTGGCTTTGCTGGTGGCTGATTTTGGCCAGGGCCGGCGTCTTCCTCTTGGCAAAGTGCGGGCTGACAACTTTGCCAGGTCATTTGCCAGCTCAATAGATTAATGGCGGCCACAAGGCTAAGTAAAAGCATCGACTTAGATAAGAGGCCTAGTAGTCTTGTATGTCTGGTGGCTATAAAACAATCATTCATGCTTGAATTAATTGCTCCAACTGCTCTCTGGTTGTGGTTTTCCATGGCGAATATTCTACTCCGAGTTCATTATATCCGCTTGATGCTGTCGAACAGCTGAACGAGCAGCTGAATAAATTACATTACAACAAGGCCTCAAAAAGCGCCTTCAACCCGAGTTCATAACTGTTGGCGCCAAAACCGGCGACTATACCTTTAGCAATATCGGTTAAATAAGAATGGTGGCGAAATGGTTCGCGGGCATAAATATTTGAGACATGTACTTCAACAAAAGGTACTGCTGCTGCCAGAAAAGCATCACGCATGGCGATGGATGTGTGCCCATAGGCACCAGGATTGATGAGAATACCGGCTACATCACTATCTAAAGTCGACTGAATTACTGATACCAGTTCGCCTTCAACATTCGATTGAACAAATTCGAGTGTAAGCTTCTGACTGTGGGTGTCAGACAGTTCCACTGCAAGCGCTTTCAGCCTGTTTTCCACATCGTTGAGAGTGGTTTTGCCATAAGTCGACTGTTCACGGGTACCCAATAAATTTAAATTGGGGCCGTTTATAACCAGTATTTTCAAGCTTGGGCTGCCTCAGCCTCTTCGGCGTCAAGTTCAAGGGCTTCCATGGCGCATTGAGCTTCAATCAGGAATGGATCATTGCGAGTGAGTAAGCCTTCCTGTCTCACCATCTGCAAAAGCTGCCCGAGCAAATCGCGCAGTGGCAGAGTCTTTTCGCCATATTTGACTTCGTCGGCGATGATAAACATAGTCGAACCAAGTAGCACACGTGCTTCTACGGCCCTCAGTTCTTTGGAGGCGATAATTTCTTTCAACAAATCAGGTTCGGTCTTTGTCTCCATGACCAGGCCTTTGCAAAACTGCAAAACCGAATTTAATAAACCTTTGCTGCGCTCTTCGGGCAAGGATGCGGCTGCACGTATGAGATTTAGTTTGTTGCCGGCATCACCCAGTGATTCGGCGCTGTCTACAAGGTTGCGCACCTGGTTGGCCTTGGTATTGAACTGGCGGCGCAGTTCGGTCTCGGCCACGGAAGAAACCGGTTTAGTGGCGGCGTCAAAGCGCTTGTCATAATAATCTTGAACATGCTGGCGCTTCAGTTCGATGCTGAACGGCATGAGCTCCATAAAAATCGACTCCAGCCCCTCGAGTTGAGACTGCAAGTACATTAGCTCATCTTGTGTCACTGCTGACAAGATCGTGTCCTCCGGAACCCTAGAGAGATACTATAACGCCCTCGGCTCAAAGTGTTGTATTTGTGAGGATTCTTTGAATCTCGTCTGCCACTTCGGCCACGGTTTTGTGGCTTGTATCGATTGTCATGTGGGCTTGTTCGTAACGGCTGCGTCGGCTCGCCAGCATCGTTTTTATCTTGACTACGAGATCTTCAGACCCAGATAACAGTGGCCGATTTTGAGCCTTGCCAATTCGGGCGGCCAACACTGTTTCTTCAGCTTGCAAATAAATAGTCATACCCAGGTGATTCAATTTTTCAATGTTGCCAGCGGCGATGGGCAGTCCGCCACCACAGGCGATTACTCGACCTCGATGATTTTCGCCACTTTCAGGCTTGTGCGGCAAGCTTTTCAACCATTGATTTTCGAGCAAGCGAAATTCGGCTTCGCCTTTCTGCTGAAAGAGTTCGCTTATGGTCTGACCTGTTTTTTCTTCAATAAATTGATCGCTGTCGATATATTCAAAATTAAGTCTCTGGGCAAGTACTTGTGCGATGCTCGATTTACCTGCACCAGAAAGACCAACTAAAATTATTGTCTCTACCATGGCCTAGTTTAGTCGTTGCACCAGCGCTCGATTGCTGCCTTCATCAATAGAAGAACTCATTGACACTTTGCGTTGACGGTGGGCAACCACATTGTCACCATTGACGCTGGTCATTGTCAGTGCGCGATGGCGTCCTTCATCTACATTGGAAGCGCAGCGCACTCGTCTGCCTCCACTGCCCATAGACATTTGACTGCCGCCTGCTCCTGAACCTGAACCTGATCCTGAAGCAAAACCTACTTCTTTTTGATTCTGACCATTGTTGCGGTGATGGCAGAGTTCGATTTTAGTGTGAGCGTCAACCAGGGCCGGATTTATAGAAAGTGCGATTTTAAATTCGCGCACCGCTTTGTCAAACTCTGATTTATTGTAGAAGGCGAGGCCCAGTCCGTAGTGAGCTGAAGCCATGTTTGGTGCCAAACTAAGAGTATGCTCGAATTGTTCTATGGCCTGATCGTAGCTGCCGCTAAGAGAATAAAGAGTGGCCAAATTATTGTGTGCTACAGCCATTTCTGGTCTGATTGCTACTGCTTGCAAATAACAACGTCTGGCATCTTTGTTCTGTCCCAGCGCTGCATAAGCATTTCCTAAATTAAAAGATGTTTGAGGGTCTTTGGGGTTAATTGCCAGAGCTTTATTAAACTCGTCAATCGCTTCTTTATTTCTAGTGCGGCACTGATAGCATATGCCCAAAGCGGCATGAATACTTGCTTTGCCCGGAATCAACTCGGCTGCTTTTTTTAATTCTTGTGTGGCCAGAGCAATATTTCCTGTTGTCAGCGCGGCAGTGCCGAGTTTTTCATGAGCTTCGGCAATCGTAGGATCGATTTCTACAATCTGCTTCCATTCATGCATTGCTTGGGGCAAGAGATGTGCTTGCATCAAGGCTTCGGCCCGAGCCATACCTTCTACAACGCGCATCGAAGCTTTGTTTTTGGCCAAGGCATCACTTCTTTTGCTAACAGCTAAATTTTGAGAGAGTGGCGACATTGTCGATATACCACTGATACCCTCACCGATGCGCACGTCTCTGTTTAATTGCTCGAGTTGTGCCACCACTTTAGATTGCTGTCCGAGTTTTTCAAAAACCCGAGCCAAATTGCTATGAGCGGTAGATAGCTCCAGAGCATTTTTCGAATTGCTGAGCATCAACTGACTGGCGTCATCAAATTGACCGGCTGCCTTTTTCGCCTCGAGACTTGTTCGCCCTTCTCTAATTTCGGTGCGAGCAATCTGAATGGCATGAGTGAACTGAGCTTCTGCTTGTCCCAACTCACCGAGCTCGGCGTAAATTAAGCCAAGGCGATTATGAAGCGAAGCATCTTTAGGATTTTGGGCAATTTGACCTTCGAGCAAATTGACGGCTTCGTCAATCATTTTGACGTTGCCGGCGGTGACCCCTATGGTGCGTGCAGCGGCAACAGGCTGCGCTTTCTGTTTCTCGCTATTTTCTTGCTGGGCTACTGGAAGGTCGCTGCCGCCCGGACTTTTACCGGCGAAGATTTTGGAGATATCTAGATTTGAAAAACTCGAACCCAGGCCCGTGGTCAGTGTACTCAGGCGCTGGCAAAATTCATTGCGCTGGCTGCCGTCCTGGCACACGAAAAATACTCCCGGAACCACCACCAGGCTTACGCCAACCAGGGTGAACGCAAATAGCAGGCGTGAGTTGCGACGCCGGTTAGCATTTATGGAGCGTGATATTTGACTAGTGCTAGCCAATGGGGTGCCTGCAGCTGTCGGGAAGATTTTGGGTTATGCCCCAGATTAAGGGCGCATAAGGAGATAGTCAATGCGGTATTTACGCAGCTGAGACACAATTGCCATGAGCTAAAGTTAGAGCAGTCTCATTTGTACAACAAGCAAGCGCCAGTGGCATGCCGATAACTGTTTTATTTGGCTCTGATATATAGAATTACCGCGCCCATGATGCCGATAACAAGGTTCGGCAGCCAGGCGGCTAATAGCGGCGCGATTCGACCGGCATCGCCCAGGGCGCCCGACGAAGATTGCAGCACATAGTAAAGGAAGACAACAACCGCACTGTAAATCAGACCCAGGTTGGTGCGCGAACGACGAGCGAGGAGCCCCAGCGGCGCGCCTGCCAGTGACACAATCAAGCAAGCCAGGGGTTGCGAAACCTTTTGATAGTATTTCACCAGCAGGTCGTTGCTCATAGAATTCGAGCCCTGAAGCACGTCGAGATAATTTTTCAGTTCGAACATGTTCATTTCTTTGGGCGAAACTTTGCCGGCCCCTAGTGCCTTTTGCACTGTGCCTAAGCCGGGGATGACCAGATCTTGAAACTGCATGATGCGGGTAATGTCTGTATCACCAGACAAAACGTAGGTTCGTCCTTTATGCAAAGTCCACATGCCGTTGTCCCAAATACCCGTGGCTGCGCAAACAATTTGTGTCAGGTGAGCGCGAGTAAAATCGAGAATGATAATATTGCTCAGATTTTTGCCTTCGTAATAGCCAATAAAGAAAATGCGTTCAATATTGAGGTCTTTGCCGCGTTCAATGAAAGTGAAATTGGCCTGACCTGACGGTAATTCAGTTTTATACATGGCCAGAAATTCCAGGCGTTTAGAAGTGCGGTTGGCTTCTGGAACAACTAATTCACTGAGAGCGAAACTGACAATTGATGTAAACAGACCAAAGAGTAGTGGTGCCACCATAATGCGGTAAAAGCTCACACCACTGGTTCGCAGTGCCAAAATTTCAGAGTCGCCTGATAGTCGATTGAAGACCAACAGGGTGGCCAGTAGCACACCAATGGGAATAGTCATGACGATTACTTCAGGCAAGTGTAAGCCCAAAATCGTAATGGCCATTTGCAAAGGCACACCAGATCTGGTGACTAAATTGAAAATTGTTCGCAGTTGTTCTGCGCCGAACCACACACCGGTGACGATACCAATACCAAAAAGCAGTGGTTGCCAGAACTCGTTGCCGATATAACGATCGAGAAGTTTAAGACCAATGCTCACAGACTGAAATCCTCGCCCAGATACTGTTTGCGCGCTATAGGACTTTCAGCCACTTCTCTTGATGTGCCGGCCACAAGAATTTTGCCGTAGTCAATTAAATAAGCGCGATCGGTAATTTTTAAAGTTGCCCTGGGATTGTGGTCGGTGATTAACACACCAAGATTCCACTCATCTCGCAGGCGGCGAATCAGGCCTTGAATGTCGGTAATCGAAATCGGGTCAACACCGGTGAATGGTTCGTCGAGCAAAATAAACTCAGGTTCAGAAGCCAGACAGCGAGCCAATTCTAGTCGTCTGCGTTCACCCCCGGAGAGGCTGCCTGAAATTACATCGATAAGATGTTCAAGCCCGAACTGTTCGAGCAGACCGAGAATGCGTTTTTTATATTCGCGGGCTGGAATATTTCGCAGCTCGAGAATCAATTTGATGTTATCGCCTACAGATAATTTACGAAAAATCGAAGCTTCTTGGGGCAGATAACCAATACCCATGCGGCTGCGTAAGTGAATAGGCATTTTAGTCAGGTCTTTACTACCAAGGGTAATTGAGCCCCGTTCTGGACGCACCAGACCCAGTACCATGTCAAATGATGTTGTTTTGCCGGCTCCGTTTCTGCCAAGCAGACCCACCACTTCTCCGCGATTGAGATAAAAGCTCACTCCATCGACAACGCGCCTGCCGTTGTAGGATTTTTGCAAATTATCGATTCTGAGAGTTCTAGTATCGTCCATGGTCTTAGGCATAGACGATGGTGAGGACATGGCCGAGCTCATTCTGGTCTTTCTACCCTCGTTGTACTGAGCTTGCCGCCTTCCGAGATAGGTCTACCGGCCAACTTAAATTCTTCCTGCTGAGTGAAACCATTGGCGGGCATCGAGCCTGGAGCCGGCGCATTTTTCTTCGGCAGAATAAAGGCCTTGGTATTACCCTCGGCTAAAACCTTTTTATCGGCAATGGTCATAGTGATGCGGTCGCCGATCCAGCGCTTGCCTGGTTGAGTTACTTGCGAGCGTCCGATGAACACCACTTTTTCGGCCTGGCCATAAGCGTCGCGCACCATCACAACTTTGGGGCCGATGCCAACAGTGTCGTTGTAGAAGATTTTGACATTGCCCATAGCATCGAGACGGCCTGTCTGTTTATTGTTATCTTGAGTGTCTGAAACAATAATGATTGGCGCACTGGGAGTGGTGGCAACAGGGGCGCTACCATTGACAATCGGTTCCATTTTGCCTTCATTAATAGGCGCGGTTACGGTGTCAGATTTGGCTGTAGTGCTATTACCTGATTGAATTACTTTCGAGCGTACATGGCCAGTGGCCTGTAAGCGTTTGGTATTGAGGAAGTAGGTCATAGTGTCAGATTGGGTATTGTTCTGGCCCTGTGTGGCATTGGCATGGCCTGTGAAAACGGCTGCCTCAGGTTTGCGGTCAATACCGTAAGCCATACGCAGGTGATCGGAGATGACGTCAATATCGCCGGCTTTCACTTTTACGTGACCGATTGCTTCAAATTGACCGGCACTTCTTTCATATATTTGTTTGTCAGAGTCGGTAATGATTGTTGTTGGCCCTTCATTAGCTGGGGCACCAACCGCTGCTGTGGTTGTACTAGACCCGCCTGCATCCGCTGCGCCAGCGTGAATTTTAGTGTCTGAATCTCCTTGCTGAGCAAGTGGGCCTCGAGTAGCGGCGGCCTGGGCAAGTGCTGCTTCGGCGCTGTTTGCCGGGGCTACTTTCTTCAATTTTGCACCGGCAATAGTGGGCATTGGAGTTACAGGCGTAGCTACCGGCTCTGGTGGAGCCGCGTTCTCTACTTCTGAGTGAGCATGACCTTCAGCTATTACTTTTGAAGTTGCCATTTCAAAAGTAAGAACATCAGCATCGATTTTGTTGTTACCCTGCACAAGATGCGGATGGCCAGTGAACACTGCCCGCTGCGGCTGCCCGGTCACTGCGTCGCGATAAAGTGTAGCTACAGGTGCAACTACAACGGTGTCTTGATAAAGAACTCGCACGTGACCGCGAGCGATAATAGACCCGTCTGAAAATTCTTGCTCTTCCGCTTTAATGTCGATACCGGCACCACCAGCAGCGGCAGGCGCAGCTGGTGTGGCAGTCGGTTGTGCCATCGCCGTTAGTGGCACTTGCACACTGACTAGAGCGGAAAGCATCAATAAAAAAGTTCGTTTAGCTTTGGAGCCACTCATTGCTTGTTCATTTCCTTTGAGCTTGAGCATTTTGGTGCTGTGTTCTGAAATAGACATTTTATGGTGTCCCGCTGGCAATGACGGTATGGGTATTGCCAATTATTTTTACGTTCTCGAACGATGTTCCGGCAAAACGACCTGTGGCATGATCGCCGGTCACCTTGGCTACCCCCATGGCGATGTTAACACCACCAGAGGCCTTGAACTGATTTTTTTTCTCTAATTCCAGTTTTTCCATATCCATCATTGATTTCCCCTCCAGTCCGGAGGCAGTAACTCTTTGCCCAGACGCTGAATTGAGTAGCACATAGAGACTTTTCTGGTTGACCACCCCCGTGGGTGCGGTCACGTGCATTTTTATCTTATCGCCGTCGAAAAACTTCATGGTAATGCCGGTTAGTGCGACGTCTTTGGTGTTGCTGATAATAGTTCCGGTTTTCGCACTCAAGAGCCAGCGGGTTTTGTAGTGTTCGTCTACTTCTTTAAGCTCGAACTTGTCAAACCCAACGTTACTGGCAGTCGGATTAGCTTTTTTCTTAGCGGCAAACTCGGCCTCTTCAATAGTGGCGCTCCATTTTGCGTAATATAGCAAACCGACAATGACACCGAGAATGCTCAGGGCCAGCACCAATTTGAACCAGTCAGACTTGAGGAAGTGGAACATCGAATCAGTTTCCTGTGGCCCTTAGGGCAATGGCTTTAGAGACATTGCTCATACTTTCTTTTAGATTGCCCTTCTTAAGATAACCCTGGCCAAGGAAGAAATAGGCTGCGGGATTCAATGGTGAAGCGTCTTTTACCTTTTGCCATTCGATCATGGCTTGATCAATATTGCCTGTTGATTCAGCCTGCAAATGAGCCCGGTAAACCCTGGCCCAGACATCATCGGGTTGTCTCGCCAGCAAATCATCTAATTTACTCAGAGCCAGTTCGTAATAGCGCTTGACTTGTGGTATCGCATCTGGTGTGACCGTTGTTACAGGAGTAGTAGCAG
>CASBPX010000114.1 GCA_949127735.1 Candidatus Obscuribacterales bacterium
ATTTAGTACCTGGTGGCCAGGCACCTGAGACATAACTCTGGTATGCGTAAGCCAGAGGTTCGTTGATAGTAATCCAGTAGTCGACCAGATCGCTGAACTCTGCTACCAAGAGCTCGGTGAAACGCTTGAACTCGCTGACCGCATAGGCGGAAGTCCAGCCTCCGGCCGCTGCCAACCAGTCTGGAAGAGTGAAGTGAAACAAAGTGGCAAAGGTAGTAACGCCACTTTCTTTTAAACTGGTCAGAATGCGGCGGTAATACTCAACCTGTTCAGGGTCGAGGTGGCTGGGGGCGACTCGAGTGCCCGGTGGCTCTTGCAAAAGAGCAGGCCAATTAAAAGAAAGTCGAAATGCATTGAGATTCATGTCGCGAATTAAGGCGATGTCATCTTCATATCGCTGGTAAAATTCGCATGCCTTGTCGGCAGATGTGCTGTCTGAAATACGACCAGATTCGTTAGTCCAGAGAGCCCAGTCAGAAAGACGCGCCTCAATTTCCTTGGGATGGCCCTCCACCTGAAAATGAGAGGTGGCAGCCCCCCATAAAAAACCGTCTGGAAATTTGAGCGAACCGTCACCCAACAAAATAAGCTCTCCAATTCAGGCCGACAAAAATAATTGACCTACTCGTGTATTAAGCATTCTAAGCATTATCTCCATTCAAATCTGCTCTCTCAAGCCAATAGAGCTGCTTGGCAACAATATAATAGAAGCGCATATGAACTCTCCCGCCATTATTATCGACAAACAAAGCCGCCTTTGCGGTGTCCTGGCCATTGTTACCATTGTGTTGGCCAACTGGCTTGCCTACAGCAATTGTTTCAATGGTTACTTTCTGGCCGATGACTTTGTTCATGTAGATTATCTCTATCACGCTATATCAAAGCAGTTTCAACCGCTTCTGGCCAATTTCACGGGCAACTGGATGCAGGCCCAGGGCACAACTTTCTATCGGCCCCTTATTTCAATCACTCTGGCCATCGATTATTTAGCCTGCGGTGCAAACCCATTTGTTTTCCACCTCACTAACTGGCTTTATCAGACGGCCGCCAGTTGCCTGACATATCTTTTAGTCAAGCGCGTCGGCGCTGCTTTCCGGCCGGGGCAAGTACAGTTAAATCAAAAGCTGGCCCTGGCTGCCGGTCTGATTTTTA
This sequence comes from Candidatus Obscuribacterales bacterium, assembly GCA_949127735.1. Taxonomy (GTDB): domain Bacteria; phylum Cyanobacteriota; class Vampirovibrionia; order Obscuribacterales; family Obscuribacteraceae. The sequence continues at coordinate 1,153 of CASBPX010000114.1, forward strand.
GCTTCTATCCGCTGCATAGTGAAGTGGTCAACTGGATTATCGCCAGGGTTGACAGTGTCGCTCTAACTTTTTGCCTGGCCTCATTCTGGCTCTATTTAAAGAGTGATAAACCGACATCGTGGACAGCCAAGCTCAGTCTTGTTGCTTTCATCTTTGGTCTCATGTCAAAAGAAATGGCTGTAACTCTACCGCCCACACTTTTACTCTTTCAACTATTAAATCAAGAACAACTGAAACCGCTGCCACGGCTGAAGCTTGCCATCAAACAAACTCTGCCATACTGGATAATTTTGTTCTGTTATTTTGTTTTTCGCTTAATCGTACTCGGCACCATATCTGGAGGCTACGAAGGATCTGTCGGTCAGAGTCTTTCGGAGAGCTTGGGCCGGCGCTGGTTAGATGGTTCGCTCTGGCGCATACTCTATCCGTTTAACATTGAAGTATTTGGTGCCAGACATAGCTTTAATAGTCAACTGAATATTATTTACATGGCCATGCTGGTCAATTTTAGTGTTTTGCTTTTCACTGGCAAAGCACGATCGGTAGCGCTTCGTGGGCTGCTCTTTGGTCTGGGCTGGCTTGTTCTATCACTCCTACCGACCTATCAAGTATGGAATTTAACCGATTCGCTGCAGGGCGGTCGCTTGATTTATTACGGCACCGCTCCAATCGCTCTAATCTTCGCCTGGCTGCTTTTTCCAGGTGAGGGTGCTGCTTTCGCGCGGCCCATTAATAGCTTGCGTATAATTCTGGCAGCCTGGTTTTGCACAATTTTGCTGTTCATTACGCAGGGTAACAATCAACCCTGGACCTACGCAATGCAGGAAGTAAGCCGCTTTCGCCAGGCGGTAGCAGACAAAGTCTTGCAACTGCCCGCCGGCCAATCACTGTGTTTAATAAATGTGCCGCAGACTTATCGTGGTGCGCACATGCTCTACAACGCCGCAACCATGTCAGTACTTTTAAGCCCACCTCTGACGAAAGAAGCTGTCTATCAGCGGGTAAAGAGCTTTGAACCAGCAACATTCGGCGACGCCGACTTAGTAAATATTTCAAGAGTAAGATCATTAAGCTCTGACGACAGCAACATATTTGTGCGTTGGGATCGGCAAAATATGCGACTCTCGCCAGTATCACTACGGAGCACTGCGACGTCACCGGCAAATTTGCAAACGGCAGGCCTGGCTCCTGTCCCGCAGGCCAAGGGTCTAATTGACAGCACCAGAGTGCTGCTTTCGCCATTACTTTCAGTTAGTGCAATTGATTGGGATTATGTTGATATCGAATGTAATGGCGCAAAATCTTACAGCGGAAAAGTTAGCAGCAAAGCAGCCCTGAATTTGAAAGCATTCGGAATTGAAGGAAATTCTATGACCCTGAGCCTGCCTCTAACGAGAATTAAAGGCAATCGATTGCGCTTTCATGTATCGGAGCATAAAAAATGGCTGGCACTAAGTGGGGTCTCGCAAATCATTTTATCTTTGCAAGCTTTAGACCCAGGTGAAAGTCTCACTATAGGCGGCATGGAATTTGGCAGCCTCTCCGGCCTGCGCCCCATACTCAAAAGCGATGGTATTACCCTCGTTGAAGACGTAGACGGCATTTGCAATCCTAAAGGGCTAACTGAACGCGCGGCCTTCTCTTACGATGCCAGTAGTGTGGCCGGAGCGGCAACAGTCTATTATGAAGTGTCAAAACCCAATAGCTGGTTTGAACATTACAGTGGAAGCTTTAGGGACAATCGCCAGAGTAAAGAAGCACAGTTTTCAGGCACGCTCACTAAGCTGAGAGGCAGTGCCATCCCCATTACCTTTACTGGATTGAAAGGTCACGGTTTCTTTCAACTACGTATAGCGGCACTAAATCAAGACGGCAAGCTCATCGGCTATTTTAGCGATCCACTAAATTTTCACATTTAAGAGTACCAATGACTTTCCCGCAAACACTACTCAGTGAAACACCAAAACGGCGACTGGAAAAATCATCCGTTGATTTTGCTTCGACTAAAACACAAATGCTCATTGGAGCAGTTTTTATAGCGTGCTCATGTGCGATTGCTTTCAGCAGCACCCTGACCATAGGTTTACTTGGATCTGAGACATTAGCCCTAAAGTGCATGGCCAGTGCATTAAACGGCTCTTTTACACTTTTGCAAAATAATCTTCAGAGCCTTTGTTTAATTGACTATTTTGTTTTTCACAGCAATTGCATCGGCTATCACTGCGTCAATATTTTGTTGACCATTATTTGCGCGATTTTCGTCAGTTTAATCACTCTTGAGTTAACCGGCCGCATGGGCAATCGCAATGGCGCCATTACGGCCGTTTGGAGTGGTCTGCTATTTTCAGTTTACCCCAAGCACGCGCAAATACTGGCACCGCTTCTTGGCCGCCAGGAAGTCTTGACTTCGATTTTTTATCTTGCCTCACTCTTTCTATTTTTACGCTACCGATTAATTGAAGAAAAAAAGTTCTACGTACTCTCGCTTTTTCTTGCAGCAGCAGCCGTGCTTTGTCAGGCCCACTGCTTTACCCTGGCAGCAGTTATAACGATGCTAGCCATTCATCCGGCGGTTCGGCTTTTTGCCAAAAATTCACTAACTGATGCTATCAAATGCAGTGCCCCATTTTGGCTCATCGGTTTTGCAGCATATTTTTTATGGCCACATAACCTGCTCAGTGCATTTGCTCAAATAGACAAAAACACTTTTTTGCAAATTTTCATTCCGGTCAACCAGATAGATACAGCAAAAAACATTTTGATCGCCCTAGTGCCACTGGGTGCTGTTTTAATTGTGCTTCTGATTAAACTCTTTCATCCAGTCGCCGATCAGCCTAACATAGCCAGAACAACAGCAAGGGCAATAAATGCGAGCCCAACAGGTTCTGCGGTGACCTGTGCAATTTTAGTGGCCTGGTTAGCATCGACCATACTATTTGGTTTCAACCATCACTCATTTCTGAGCGCAGCCCCTCTTTCAATGTTGATTGCCATTTGCGCTCTGGAGGCCGGTAACGTCACAAGAAAACGTGCCAAGGTTGTTATTGTCGGGGGCCTTGCCGCCCTGATAAGCCTCTATCTCTCGTGGAGTTATTTGCTCACTCTTAATCTCAAACCATATATCGAAGCCAGTAGAATTGTCGCTTCTTATCGCAAACAAGCTATGGTTTTAAAAACCATGCACAAGAAACTATTGCTTGCCAATTTACCGGCCGCACGCGGCCCGGTCTCACCCATAGGCTCGCTTGACAATTTAAAAAGGTTGCTTTCACCTCCCTTTTGTCAGACTGATTTAAGTCAAGATCTTTTTCTTTTATCAGAATATGGTGGCTATGAATCATCCAATTTACTTGAAACAAACGGCGACATTTATCTCTGGCTAGACGGCGATCGAAAGCTGCTTAAGCTGCCGGCGCAAACCGGCGTTACAAAGCCCTTACGTCTTGATTTCACTGATTTCAACTGGTTAAAAAAAACGGGTTGGCTATCAGGTGAAGCAGACCAGTGGCAGAATGTCAGCAGAGCAAAACCGTTCATTGGTGTAAGCAACACCGCTATAAGTTTGCACACATTTGATTCACCGGCAATTTTATGGCTGCCATTTAAAATTCAGTATCCGGCTGCTGATGCCCACTTATGGTTCCTAAAATTACTTATAAACCCGGAAGATGCAGCTCAAGTAAAAGCTGTAGCACGCAATTACACCAGTGCCGAAGACACCAATATCGAGTTGGAAAGCGTTGGCGCTGACAAACAATCTCAATCAGGAAAAGATTTTGCATACGATTTGACTTACCTACCCAATTATATGTTGAGCGTCGAACCACAGCAAATTGGGCTGAAAGTTGCAGCAAACCAAAAAGTATCCATCCTTTCGATTGGCTTCTCAGACCCTTACTCAGCGCCCGATACCAATATAAGCGAGATTCAAAAAACAAAGTTTGGAGCAAACAAATGAAAGACGACAGCGCACGGTTGGTACTATATTTAGTGCTGGCAGGATTCGCCATTTATGCTGCCATTCAACTGCAAGCTTTGATTATCTGTTTGATAGCAGCACTGACTCTGGCAGCAGCGCTGGCACCAGTAGCGGAGCATCTGGAAAAAAAGAAAATACCAAGGGCAGTCACGGTGGTGGCAATCTACGTTATAGTGGCGGCGACCTACACTGGCGTAGGCGCAGGTATAATGCCGGTCTTACGAGAACAGGCCCGGGGCTTGTTTGATAGCACACCACGATATATCGACTGGGCTTTAGACAAAGCCCACCAACTGAGCGACATGGGCGGCCCCGATCTTACTCACACCAATATTGCCGCAGCTGACGTCAAGCAATTGAGTGTGACCACACTAAATAAACTCCTGAAAGTAACCGGTTCGGTTTTTGGCACATTGATAAATGCCCTATTTATCTTGTTTCTTACCGGTTATTTCGTAATAGCTGCCAAAGAAATTAATTCGGCATTACTGAGCTGGATTCCCTCGCCAAAGAGGGAACGCTGGGCCGGTTTAATTCGGCCAATTGAAATTCGCTTGGGCGGCTATGTGCGCGGGCAAATGCTCGTCAGCATGACTGTGGGAAGTTTTATTGGTGTTGGCCTGGCTCTGATTGGCAACGATAAAGCTTTGATTTTGGGAGTGCTCGCAGGCCTGCTCAATTTGGTGCCATTTGTGGGCACCATGATTACAGCAGTTTTCGCTATCATCATTAGCTTTATACAAGCACCATGGATGGGCTGGGCCACTGTCGCTCTATTTGTAGTCGAGCAGGGCGTGGAAAGCAATTTCATTGTGCCGATGTTGCTCGGCAAACAGGTTGACCTGCACCCTCTGGTGGTAATGCTGGCGGTGATCATCGGTGGTAGCTTGCTTGGCATAAGCGGCGCCCTCATTGCCGTGCCGGTTGCGGCTTTGAGCATATTACTGGCTGAAGAATTCTATAAAAAGAATTTGGACGGAGCTTAACTCAACGAGCTTAGCAAGGTTAGCTCATGATTTTTCTCCAATTAGAGAATCGATGTCGATGACAAAGCGATAGCGTACATCACTCTTCAGCAGCCGCTCGTACGCTTCGTTTACTTGTTGTATTGGTATCACTTCTATATCGGCAGCAAGATTATGTTGTCCGCAAAAATCAAGCATTTCCTGAGTTTCCGGGATGCCCCCGATGGTCGATCCGGCAAGCGACTTACGTTTTGGAATTAGGCTAAATGGATGAACAGGAAGAAGATCAGCAGGTGCGCCAACCAGTACCATGACGCCGTCGCGTTTCAACATGTTAAGGTAAGTATTCATATCTGCTGCTGACGAGACAGTGTTAATGATCAAGTCAAAACTATTACTTGCGCGTTCAACGGAAGCTTGATCGCTTGTAGCTACATAGCCAGTCGCCCCCATTAATACGGCGTCTTCAATCTTGCCGAGACTGCGGCTTACCACGGTCACTTTTGCACCCATGGCATGAGCGATTTTGACGGCAACGTGCCCTAACCCGCCCAGGCCAACAACGGCCACGTCCTTACCGGGACCGGCCTTCCAGTGCTTTAGCGGTGAATATGTCGTAATTCCTGCGCACAATAGAGGAGCAGCTTTATCGAGCGGAATACTATCGGGAATACTAACTACAAAACGCTCCAGTACTGTGATCTGCTCGGAATAGCCTCCAAGGTTAGGTGTTTTGCCGTCAAGTGCAAGGGCGTTATATGTTTGGACGTTGCCTTTTTCACAATATTGTTCTAGCCCTTCGTTGCATGATTCGCATGCTTTACACGAGTCGACCATACAGCCGACACCCACACGATCACCCGGCTTGAACTTAGTCACTTGCTCGCCGACTCTTTCAACAATGCCTGCGATCTCGTGTCCAGGCACCATAGGGAAAATCGCTCCACCCCATTCATCTTTTGCTTGATGCACGTCAGAGTGACAAATTCCGCAAAACTTGATTTTTATAAGAACGTCTTGTGGCGCGGGTTGGCGGCGGTTAATTTCAAATGGTACCAATTCGCTACCTGCCGATGCAGCTGCGTATGCCTTCGTCTTGATGCCGGTCTCACTCATTTCTCTCTCCTCTCACAAGCTACTTCGCCAGCTGAGCAATTATTTTTTGCCCGAGCCCGCTATTGCCCACCAGTTCTGCTACAGATGTCTGTTCTTTTTCCAATGCCAGGGCCAGCTGGGCCAGCATTTCCATAATTAAAAACGGCCCGTGATAAACAAGAGCGGTATAAAGCTGAACAGCTGAAGCACCACCAGCAATGGCGGCGACCACATCGGCAGCACTAGATATGCCACCACAAGCGATGATTTGCTGATCGGCAGCTTTAAGCGAAAAGACTTTACTAACTTGAGTGAGCATGCGCTCTCTAATTGGCGGCCCGCTTAAACCACCCATACCACATCTGGCCACAGCAGCAGCTTCTGTGGTTAATCTGGCGCGGGTCACAGAAGTATTGCCGCAAACAAAACCGGCCACGGCATAGTCTCTACTTAAGTTCACTACCAGCTGCATAAATTCGTCGCTGCTATCAGGTGAAAGCTTGAGAAAAAGCGGAAATAGCCTGCTATTTGCCGCAGTGATTGCTTCTAATATTTGCCTCAGTTCAGACGCTTCATTGAGGGCGCCATCATGAGTATTAGGACAACTGGTATTGATGGTGACGTAAAGCAAATTGCTATTTTGAAATTGCTCAAAAGAAGCAAGCAAATCGGCCACCGCAGCTTGACCATGCAAGCCTGGTAAATTACTTTTGGCAATATTGAGAGCCACAGGAAACTGAATCATTCCCGACTGGTGGGCCTGATTCAGCCGCGCGGCAATTTTTTTTGCTCCATCCCCGTTTAAGCCCATACGATTAATGACTGCCTGATCTTGGGGCAGGCGAAACAATCGGGGCCTGGCATTACCAGCTGACAGATTTGCGGTGACTGACCCTATTTCCATAAAGCCAAAGTCAAATTCGTGAAACGATGAAACATACCTGGCGTTTTTATCTACACCCGCAGCCACTCCTACCGGATTAGCCAATTTAGAACCGACAATAGTTGTCTGCAACCGCGGCCATGCGCTCAAAACAGCATCGTTAAAAATAGCTGCCCGCCCAACTTTTAGCATACCGGTTGAGGCCGGCACCAGATGCAAGACAAAGTCGTGCGCTTCTTCCGGGTCAAGCAAAAAAAGCAGATGGGCTATGAAATTGCGATAGAACCAGGTTGCCAGCATGACGCCACCAGTAAATTAGTTGTGCAGTATTCTTCGCTATGGCTCTTTGAGCGCACTATCAATTTGGGCGCGCATACTATCTTTTTCACTGGCACCGCTGGAAACGAAACGAAAAGCGGTTCGCTTAAGCCACTGTTGAAAATCATCGACATAGGTGAAGACTACCGGAATCACAATCAATGTAAACATAGTCGAGGTGACAAGTCCACCAATCACCGATATGGCCATGGGTGCCCGAGCTTCCGAGCCGGCACCAAGCCCAAGAGCTACGGGCATCATGCCGGCAATCATGGCAATTGTGGTCATTAAAATCGGCTGCATACGAGTTTCACCCGCCAGGATAATCGCTTCTCTTTGCGGCACACCTTGCTTCATCGACATCAATCCATATTCCACAAGTAAAATGGCATTCTTGGTCACAAGACCCATTAGCATGGTGATACCGATGAGAGCATAAAGCCCGACTGACTGATGAAAGAGCACAAGACCAATCAAGGCTCCGCAGAGCGAAAGGGGCAATGACATCATAATCGTTAGCGGGTGGAGGAATCCGCCAAACAGCACCACAAGCACAGCGTAAATTAATAAAACTGCCGAACCAATGGCGGTGGCAAAGCCGCTAAAAATATCTCTCTGAATCTCAGCGTCGCCCAGAGGCAACTCAGATATGGTGCGAGGCATGGTTTTAAAAGCCGGCAGTTCATGCACTTTTTTAATGGCATCGCCCAGTGGAATGCTGCTTTCCAGCCCTGATTCAAGAGTTACTTGTCTTTGTCTATCGAATCTATCGATTTGAAAAGGCCCGCTGCCGAATTTGACTGAAGCGACGCTACTCAGGGGCACTAAACGGCCGCCGTTAGCCGCCACTTTCATGTCTTCGATAATACGCAAATCGTTGCGGTACTGCGGATCTAATTGCACTCTGATATTGACCTGACGATCATCCAGGTTGAATTTAGCCAGATTAGCTTCACTGTCACCCAGGGTGCCAATCAGTGCGGTGCGGGCAATAGACTGCACAGAAACACCTTGCCTGGCTGCTTTATCAAAATCTGGGGTGACTAAAATTTCAGGGCGCAAAATGCCCGCTGATGAACTGACATCATAAAGACCCTTGATTGAACGCATCTGGTCTTTAATTTCTTCGGCAACGCGCTCAAGCTGATTAGAGTCAGATGAGGTGAGCACCATGCGCAGTGGCTTACCACCCATGCCCCCTGAACGCGAAAAGCTAAGCCTGGCGCCGGCTATAACATCGAGTTCAGCTCTCACATTTTCTTCAAATTGTTGTTGGCTCAAATGTCTTTCATTGCGCGGTTTGAGCGAAATATAAATAGTGGCTTTAGTGACATCACCTTGATTGCCGCCGGAGGTGCGTTTGGCCGAAGTCGGTGTGCCCACAAAACCGACCACATTGATGGCTTCAGAATGTTTTTTGATAATGGCGCTGCATTTCTCGGCTACAGACCGGGTATCTTCGATATCAGAACCAGGCGGCATTTCTATAGTCAGCAAGACTTCGCCGCGATCGACATTGGCCATGAGCGACGTGGGCATTGATTTAAACAAGGCAATAGAACCGCCAAAAAGCACGAAAGCACAGATTACGGCTGTTAAACGGTGTTTCATGGCCAAATTTAAAATCGGGCCGTAGTATTTCATAAACGAGCGCTTGTCGATTTGTTCTTCAGTTGCGCGCATACCATAGGCTGCAATCATGGGCGTAATCATGCGTGCTACAAGTAACGAGAACAGCACGGCCACTGTTACGGTGAGGCCGAACTGTTTGAAGAACTGGCCGGGAATGCCACCCATCGAAGCTACCGGTACAAAGACCACCACGATTGTTAGAGTGGTGGCAATAACAGCCAGGCCGATTTCTTCAGCCGCTTCAATAGAGGCCTGATAAGCAGGCTTACCCATGCGAATGTGCCTGACAATGTTTTCAATTTCCACAATGGCATCATCAACCAGAATACCAATGACCAGTGCCAGACCAAGCAAAGACATTCCATTTAAAGTAAAACCGGCCCATTGCATAACGGCAAATGTTGGTATCACCGATAATGGTATGGCAATGGCAGTAATGGCCGTGGCACGCCAGTCTTTTAAAAATATCCAGACTACAAACACTGCTAGGAGGGCACCGAAAATAAGAGACTCCAGTGAGGCGTCGTAAGAATCTTTAATATAGCGGCCGTTACTGCGCAACTTAACCACCTTCAAAGAGCCCGGCAAAGTTTCGGTCAGCTCTTTGATTTTGGCGTCAACGCCCCGCTCTACATCGACCAGATTAGAGCCGGTGCTGCGCACCACAGAAAAAGCCACCACCGGCTCGTTATTGAGCAGTGCCATTTGTCTGACTTCAGAGGTGCTGTCCTGCACTTTCCCCAGGGTGTCTAAGCGCGCTCTTCTGCCGCTGGGTAAAGTAATGTCTGTCTTGGCCAGTTGCTCTACGGTCAAGGCGCTGCCAAGCAAGCGAATAGATTGCTCACCCTCTCCTACCTGACCACGCCCACCAGGCAAATTAATATTGAGCTGGCGAATCTGATTGCTGACGGTATCAGCGGTAATACCAAGAGCTTCCAGTCTGGTCGGGTCGAGATTGATTCTGATTTCTCTGTCGACACCACCCGCTCTTTGCACCTGGCCTACACCTGGCACTGAAAGCAGGGCCCGGGCCACATCATTGTCTACAACCCAGGAGAGTTCAGCAGGGGGCAAGACTTTAGAGTCGATTGTGTAAGTCACAAATGGCCCACCGACAAAATCGAGTCTTTGAACAATCGGCTCTTCAATACCTTGCGGCATATCCTGGCGAATTTTAGAGATGGCGTCGCGTACGTCGTTGACGGCTCTATCGGTATTGGTGCCGAGATTGAATTCAATTGAAGTCGACGAGGCACCGTCAGTAATACTGGAGGCAATGTGTTTAATATTGCCGATACCAGCAATGGCGTCTTCTATTTTTCGCGTTACTTGTGTTTCCAGCTCAGCGGGAGCGGCACCCAACTGCGACACCGACACCGTGACTACCGGAACGTCAATGTTAGGGCTTTCATCGATACCTAGTTTGACAAAAGAAATCGCCCCCATCAAAGTCAATACTAAAAAAAGCACGATTACAGGAACCGGGTTCTTAATCGACCATGTGGAAAGATTCCAACTCATAAATTGCTCTATTCCGAAATATTAACCAGATCACCGTCTTTGATAAAACCTGCTCCCTTGGCGACAATTTGATCACCCGGTTTTAATCCTGAACGCAGTTCGATGAAGTCACCATCACGTGCGCCCACTTCCACAAAATGCATGTGCGCTTTCTTATCGTCACCGGTACTGTAGACTACCGCTCGATTATTTTTAAAAACAACCGCACTGGAAGGTACAGCCAATGCCGCTTGCTGACCAAGGCCAATTTCTCCCTTAACAAAATTGCCGGGACGCAAGTGGGTATTTTTAGGCAAGTCAATGCGCACCATGCCAAGTCTGCTTTCTTGATCGATCATGGGGCTAATTTCGCGCACTTTCGCCTTAACCTCACCAATGCGCACCAGCTGCCCGGCTTGAACAAGAGCAATATCGGCTTCAGGCAAATTGGCTCGCATCTCAAGGCGACCATCTCGTACCAGATCAAACATGACTTTATTGATGCTGGAAATATCTCCGATGTGTACGCTGCGTTTAAGAACGATTCCGTCGCAGGGAGACTGAATCGAGGTCTGTGCCAACTGCGATTGCAGCTCGGCGATGCCGGCAGAAATTTCGGCCAGTTGCGCTTTTGAAATGGCAACATCTTCTGCTCGACCACCAGAATTGCCCATAGTCAAACGGTCGCGTGCCTGCTGGGCAGCCAGTTTAGCCGCTTTCACTTTCTGTTCGCCGTTATTCACTTCAGCTTGAAATACTTTTGCTTGCGTGTTGCGGTTGTCGGCGTCTTGCGCACTAACCGCACCCTGACTAACCAGCCAGCTATAACGTTTAGAATTAGCATCGGCTTCTGCGTGATTAGCCTGCGCTCTGGCTAAGTAAGCTTCTTCTTGAGCCACATTAGCCTGAGCTTGATGATATGCATATTTAAGTGAGGTCAAATCTTCAGGGCGATTTGGTTGAATCGCTTTTGTCAAAGCTGCTTGAGCACCGGCTAAGTTTGCCCGTTTTTTTGCTAACTGCGCTTCAATAATACTGCTGTTAAGTTTGGCCAGCGTTTGCCCGCGCACCACATGAGCACCATCGTCGACCAGCACCGATTGCACTTTTAAACCGTTGACTTCAGAGCCGACCTGAACTGGGTCCCAGGCCCAGACTGTGCCACTGACCAGTAGTTGCCTTTCAAACGTTTGCAATTTCACAGGGGTTAACTGCACAGTAAGCACTGCTTGCGTGTTTGAGCGCGTCGCCATTTTTGCGTTGTCTGCTTGAGATTGCGATTGCGGCGGCAAAAATACGAGCTTATCTTTTAGAACATAGCCGCCCAGGGCCAAAGCCAAAACAATGCCCACCCAGAGCTGTTTGCGGCTCTTGCGCTGGGGCACATTAGCCAATTCTGGTTGACCTGGCTTAGAAGAAGATGATGAAATCTGTTTTTCTAATTTTGCATCCATCAAGACCCCGCGCTCGCCAGTGCCACGGTGCAGAAATTGCCGTACTACAACTGCGGAGCTTATAGGAATTATAGCTGAAGTTGTCAGTTATCGACTCTTGACATTGAGGACGCCGCTTTCAGCCTTATCGATCGTAAAGTCAGAGCATTCACCCGTGAGCAAGCTGGCAATGAGCTTGTAGGGAATCAAATGCTTGAGCCTCAATTTACTGATGTCGTAAACAGCCAGATTGGCTGCCAGCGGACCAGCTACACTGGCCTGGCCGAGGCGTAAATGGTTGCCCTGGCGCGGTTTGGGATCATCACCGAAATTGTAGCCTGCCCGGCGAATGAAAGAGGAGAGCTTGAGATTGATATCGTTGGTGGCACAAAGCAACATCAATTTGCCCGAATACATTTTAATTGCTTCTTGTGAATGCTTGAAAGAACTGACGTCAACGTCAGGTCGACAGAGCACTACAGCCGAAAACATCTGCTGCGGTGCTGTTTCTTGTTTAAGTGCGTGCTGACAATATTCTTGCAGGGCATGAATACCTAGACTGTGAGCTACGATCACAATTTTATCGCGGCCCATTTTGCTTACCAGCCGTTGGAGAAATGCTGTGAAATTGGTGCGGCAACCAGGCAGACGTGCTAGCGAACCGGGATAATTATAATTAGGAGTGGCCCAGTCATAAGCCAAAAGAGGGCCGTTAAGCCCCTGAGCTTGCAGCGCTTGATGAATATCGTTGGCCTGAATCAGGTCTTCGTTAAAACTGACACAGCATCCGTGGATAAAAATGGTCAGTGGCCGCCCCGAACTCTCCATCTCTTCAATCAATCGACTGAAGAGCTGTTCTTCGCTATATAAAGAGTCTTGGGCAGCACTACGATCACCGTATGATAAATCTTTGCTGGTTCTGCCCAACCAGTCTGAGGCACTGATGCGTTTGCCTTTCAATGCCAACTTACGTTCACAGGCAAAATATAGACCAGGTACCTCTTTACTCACAACATTCTCTTTCCTCTCTTTAATTGCTTTGATTTCTATGCGCACACCATCGGCGCCCACCACGCTATCTCCAGCACCGCCCAGGACACGATGGTCCACTATGCTGCCTGGTCCAGCCAGGCGCTCGACCTTCATTTGTGAGGGTGAGGGTGAGGGTGAGGAGGTGCCGACACCGAGCCTCAAAGGCGCACAACCACGGGCTGCTTTCTCGACATACTTATGGCTACTATCTTTGTAGTTATTATCTTTGTAGTTATCATCGGCCGCGCAAGCACCTGAGCCAGCTGCACCAGAAATATCTAGTACCGAAATAGTCAATAATGCCGAGCAAAAGAGGAATATATTGCATGGTTGAGTCCTTTTCACAAAACTCAGTATGGCAATATTGGCCCGGGTCATAGCTCTAGCGGCAACAGTTAGGTAACTGATCGGTTGAGAAATCATCCTTACATATTAGTGTATGTGGATGTTTGCTGTCTCCCGGTAGGCTTCCATTTCTTCCCATTCCAGAACTTCGGGTTTCGATTTAACCAGCTCATTCCAGGTGATATGAGGCCTACCAGTGTCGATCTCGACCATTGTGATGCAATCGTCCACCGGACAAACACGTGAACAAAGGTCACAACCAACGCAATCTTCTTCGCGCACAACCGGCCAGAGTCGTTCTTTAGCCTCATCAGTAATCTTCAGTTCTTTAAGATCAATACACTGGTGCGCGGCGTCATTGCAGGCGATATAACAAAGATTGCACTGGATACATTTATCATGATTAATGCGGGCTACAGATTGGAAGCCCAGGTCAAAATCGCCAAAATTGGAAACTCGAGGTAATGACTTGCCGATAAAATCATCGCAAGTTTCAAAACCTTTCTCTTCCATCCAGTTGCTCATGCCTTCGATCATGTCTTCGACAATGCGGAAACCCCAGTGCATCACCGCTGTGCAGACTTGCACTGAAGTAGCCCCGAGCAGCATAAATTCAACTGCATCGCGCCAGGTTTCAACTCCGCCCATACCAGAAATTGGTAAGCGTGATTTAAGAATATCGGGATCAGCGGCAACAGCGCTGAGTAAATGCAGGGCGATTGGTTTTACTGCCGGGCCGGCATAACCGCCGTGACCACCCTTGCCGCCTACATTGGGTTGCAGTTCGAAAGTATCGAGGTCAACTCCCATGACACTATTGATGGTGTTAATCAATGAGAGTCCGGAGGCACCACCGAGCAAAGCTGCTCTCGCCGGAATAACAATATCTGTGACATTGGGTGTCAGTTTAACAATCACCGGGATAGTGGCTACTTCCATCACCCATTCGGTGACCATGCGCGTGTACTCAGGAACCTGCCCCATGGCAGAGCCCATACCGCGTTCCGACATGCCATGCGGGCAACCAAAATTTAACTCAAAACCGTCGCAACCAGTTTGTTCAGTGCGTTTGACAATTTCTTGCCATGCTTCTTTCTTTGATTCCACCATGATGGAAGCGATCACGGCATGGTTAGGGAAATTGCGTTTGGCTTCGGCCATTTCTTTGAGATTCAACTCGATAGGCCGATCGGAAATCAACTCAACGTTGTTCAAGCCGATGATTTTACTGCCTTTATAGTCCATGGTGCCATAACGGTTGCACACATTTAAAACTGGGGCGCCGATGGTTTTCCACACAGCACCACCCCAGCCCTGTTCAAATGCTTTTTGCACCTGATAGCCCGAATTAGCTGGAGGAGCGGAAGCCAACCAGAAAGGATTGGGAGATTTGATACCGCAAAAGTTGATCGATAGATCGGGCATTTTGTTTTTCCTTACCTTTTTGAAACAGCTGCTGCAAGCGGCCGAGCAACGCCGACAAGCTGCTCACCAATGGAAGCAGCGGCAATTTTGCCGTCTTGTACCGCCATTACTGTTGACGCTTCGCCATGACTGCGAACACAATCGCCACCAGCAAAAATTTTCGCATGGGTGGTGCGATTGTGCTGATCGACTTTGATGTAGCCTTTTTCTGTCTCAATACCAAATGGAGCCAGCATGGCAATAATGCCCTCTGGTTTTACCTGACCAATAGCTTTGATGAGCATATCGCAAGGCACCACAAATTCGGAATTGGGTACATGCACTGGGCGTCTGCGGCCAGACGCATCAGGTTGACCAAGATCCATACGCACGCATTTAATACCATGCACTTTACCGTCTTTGCCCAATATTTCAACGGGTTGAGTCAAAAACATAAAGCTCACGCCTTCTTTCAAAGCAAACTCATATTCAAAATGATATGCCGGCATTTCTGCTTCTGAGCGGCGATAAATCATGGTGACGCGCTCGGCGCCAAGGCGTCTGGCAATGGTGGCACAGTCGATGGCAGTGTTACCAGCACCAACTACGCAAACACGGTGGCCAAATTTTATGGTGCTTAAAGCTTCAGTTTTAGTTTCTTCCACAAAGTCGAGACCATCGTGCACTCCCTCTAGATTCTCGCCTGGTATCTCCATTTCAGGAACATTACCAAGTCCGATTGAGACGAAAATAGCGTCATTTTCGGCGATCAACTCTTCAAAAGTAAGATCTTTGCCAATTTCGATGCCATTGCGGATGGTGACACCAAGTTCTTCAATCATTTTCACTTCAGCCAGGCTGACTTCCACTGGTTCGCGAAAAACGACGATGCCATAAGTTGATAAACCGCCGGCCCAGACTTTCTTTTCGTAAACAGTGACAGAAAAACCAAGCTTTGCCAGCTCACCGGCGCAAGAAAGACCGGCAGGGCCAGCGCCCACCACCGCTACTTTTTTACCATTGGGCTGACCAGCTTTAAAAAAGCGAATGCCTTTCTCATTGGCGTAGTCAGTGGCATATCGTTGCAACCGGCCAATGGCAATTGGTTTTTCGTCAGCGTGCAAGACGCAATCGCCTTCACACAATACTTGCACCGGGCAAACCCTGGCGCAAGTTGCACCCATCAAATTAGATTCAAGGATGGTTTTGGCAGAGCCTTTAACGTTACCGGTGGCAATCTTTCTAATGAAAGTAGGAATATCAATGCCAGTGGGGCATGCCACCATGCATGGTGCATCATGGCAGTACAGACAGCGGTTTGCTTCAAGCACCGCCTCTCGCTGAGAAAAAGGTGGATAAACCTCCTGAAAGCGTTCTTCCAGCGTAAGTTCCCAGGCCTTGTATTTAGTCGGCTTGTAGTGTTCTGCCATTGCGTCCTCAGCTTTGAAATTTAGAGTTTAACCAGAGTTTCGTATGTCTCAGGTCGTCTGTCGCGATAAAACTGCCAGGTATTTCGCACTTCTCTAATTTGATCAAGATTGAGGTCGCTCACTAAAAGCTCTTCTTTATCTCTACTGGCACAAGCAATAATTTGACCACGTGGATCGCAGAAATAACTTGAGCCGTAAAATTCACCAATATTCCACGGAGCTTCAGTGCCGACGCGGTTGATGGCGCCGACAAAATAGCCGTTGGCGGCTGCGTGAGCCGGTTGCTCGAGCTTCCACAGATACTCAGACAAACCAGCTACGGTGGCAGAAGGGTTGAAGACAATTTCAGCACCATTGAGTCCTAAAGCGCGAGCCCCTTCTGGGAAGTGGCGGTCGTAGCAGATATAAACCCCAATGGTGGCATAAGCGGTTTGAAATACCGGATAGCCCAGATTGCCTGGTTTGAAATAGAACTTCTCCCAGAATCCGGGAGCGACATGGGGAATGTGATTCTTGCGGTACTTGCCGAGATACTGGCCATCAGCGTCAATCACAGCGGCAGTGTTGTAATAAACGCCGGTGTGTTCTTTCTCATAGATAGGTACGACCAGAACCATTTTGTATTTTTTGGCCAGATCTTGCATCTTCTTTATGGTAGGGCCATCAGGAATTTCTTCAGCCGAGTCATACCAGCAGGTTTCTTGTTCGGCGCAGAAATAAGGACCATTGAAAATTTCCTGGTAACAAAGAATTTGCACACCCTTATCGTGAGCCTCTTTGGTGTACTCGATATGTTTTTTCAACATGCTGTCTTTGATTTCAGCAAGCAATTTCTGGTTGGTGCCGCCGGAAGGTGAGACCACGTCGTTTTTAGTTTGAATCAAACCGCAACGAACCACATTTTTTCCG
>CASBPX010000115.1 GCA_949127735.1 Candidatus Obscuribacterales bacterium
GCTACTTCGGAGGGCCCACCTCCATCTCCTGCGCAGCATGGCGCTATGTTGGATTCAACTTCTACATCAAATCCTCCTTCGCGCCTTCAGGGCGCACAGTTGTAAAATTTCTTAGGCGCGCTAAAAGTACTCTACCCAGATTAATGATGGGGGCGCAGTTAAGTTCCCGATTTTGACCGCCTCTAGTGTGTGCCAATATCCACGCGAGCAGTACCACCTGCGTCTTTGTCAATGTGAACAAAAGGCATTTTAATATGTACTGAGCCAGTGCCGGCATTCTTATCTAGTTTGAAAAATGGTGCTCGCACGCGAGTTGTTGCGCGTTCAGGTACATCTACATCTACGGTGTTAGTCTCGGCCTGAATACTAGCGCCATCGGAATTGATATTGATAATAGCCTTTTCGCCTGGCTCTTCTACATCAACTCGGTGAACCTTGACCGGGGGACGACCAGGCGTAATCACTTCAGTTGTAGTAGTGCGGCTCTCCTTACCAGTTTCTTTATCGACTGTCACAGTTGTTGTAGTCTGTTCCTTATATGTGTCGACTCCAGAAGTACTGCTTGTCGGCGCGCTCTGCGAACACGCACTAAGAGCACCAATTGCTATTACCAACGCACAGGTAGATTTTTCTGTGACTTTTAAATGTGACATTGTCGTAAGCCTCTTGGCAATTTAACTGATTACTCAAAGTTACCCTTGTCATATAATACTATCCATGGCCATTATCAACATTGCCGCATATAAATTCGTCGGCATTCCCGACCCTGAAAGTTTGCAACCACTTCTTAAAGAACGCTGCAACCAGCTCGCTTTGAAAGGCACAGTACTTTTAGCTACCGAGGGCATCAATTTATTTCTGGCAGGTAGCCGCGAATCTATTGATCAGTTTCTAGACTATTTGCGTTGCGACAAGTTATTTGGCGGTCGTTTTACAGATATTGAAACCAAGGAAAGTCTGTCAGATAGCCAACCTTTTGGGCGTATGGTGGTGCGAGTGGCGAAAGAAATTATAACCATGCGGCATCCCACTATCGTTCCGGAGAATAATCGGGCACCTCATGTGGAGCCAGCTACGCTAAAGACCTGGCTCGAGCAAGGTGTCGATGATCAAGGCCGTCCGGTGGTGATGATGGATACTCGCAACGGTTTCGAAGTTGAAATGGGAACGTTTACGAACGCTCTGAAGTTTGACATTGAAAAATTCAGCCAGTTTCCTGATGCGATCAAAGCTACCATAGCTGAGCAAAGCGATCTCAAAGATAAGACTATTGTTTCATTCTGCACTGGTGGCATCCGTTGTGAAAAAGCGGCGCTCTACCTTCATGAAATCGGCATGCCGCACGTTTATCAGTTACATGGCGGTATTCTTGGTTATTTTGAGCACGTGGGCGGAGAGCACTGGCAGGGTGAGTGCTTCGTTTTTGACGAACGTGTTGCACTTGACTCTAGTTTAAAACCAACTGTGCACACTTACCCTGGTCGCCCTGTTAAAGACTAGATAGGCCTGTCTGTGCAGTCGGCAGCAAAGCACCATTGCCCCTTAATTTTGCGATTAAATTCACTGTCACCAAAAACGAAAGTATTTAAACTCTTGCCTGGTTTGATTACCTTGTGAATGTGATCGTTGCTCTCATCATTAGCCTCAGCAGCAGAGCTTGGCATACCGGGTATTATCATTGCGTCTAAAGCGGGATTGACAAAGACGGGTACCGAAAAACGCTGTCGATCGATTCTGGCATTGATGACGCGATGAGCGCTAGCACGCAAATAGCCGCCAGTC
The DNA here is from genome assembly GCA_949127735.1 of Candidatus Obscuribacterales bacterium. Taxonomy (GTDB): domain Bacteria; phylum Cyanobacteriota; class Vampirovibrionia; order Obscuribacterales; family Obscuribacteraceae. The sequence continues at coordinate 1,783 of CASBPX010000115.1, forward strand.
TCAATTTCCAACAGTTCGCCGGTATTAACCACAATTGCGCCGCCCATGGCCGGCACACGGTACCACATGCCAGCGGCATCTTGAGCTTCGAGGCCACCGACTTGATCTTGAATTAAAAAAGTGAGCCAGCTCCAGTCACAGTGAGCGGTGACTCCACTCTGCACCTGAGCAGCCTCAGTAATATCTTGAGGCAAATACGACATTGCTTTTAGTAATAAGTAAGGCCTGTCTTTCATGCGGCTGGTGAAGAAATCAGAAGGCATTTCCATAGCAGAGGCAAGCACAGTTAATATTACTCGCGAAAGCGACTCAACAGCGTCAAGATAATTGAGCATGGTTTGCTTAAATTCAGCACTTTCTGGCCACTGATTTTCGCCCCACAACTGCCAGTAGGGTGCACTGTTGACTTGGTTGTTGAGACCATCAGGAATTTTTGCCTCTGGTCCTAAATGAATCTGCTCACGCCAGTCGCGATAATTTTTCAGCAATCCATATCCGCGGGCATGCTGTGAGTTTTTGATTGAAATTGCATCTTTCTCACTCTGGCTGGCGGCAAAAAAATCAGCGGTCTTACTCAGCACTTCATCGAGTAAAACGGCGTTTAGATCGTGCCCCACTAAATAGAACATGCCGACTGAATGACATGCAGCTTTGACCTGACAACCAAGTTCTACGGCTGCTCTAGACTTGTCTTCAGCGTTATGCTCACGGCAGGCTTTAAAATAAGCGGCAGCGTTTACTACAGGAAGATTGGGTTTAACGCTCTGTCCTATATCAGCATCAGCATCAGCATCAGTATCAGCAAATTCGCTTACACTGAACATGGTTGCTTGACTTTAGATTTAGCTTTCTCTTCAACCACCAAGTCACCGCGATCAGTGGCATTGACCAGATCATAATGTGGGCCAAACACTCTTACACCCTTATATTTAAATTCTTCGCGGGCCTCATGTTCGGCCCAGGTGGCCACGGCCTTAAATGCTGTGCGCACCACATCTGATGGCGTACAATGCGTCGAGACAAACCATTTTCGTCCTTCTTGCATGGCCGGCTCACCAGTGAAGGTGCATTTTTCCATGGCGTTGATCCACAGATTAAACCCGCCCAAAGTTTCTTCGGTTTTAAATATGTGATTAGCAAAATTGACTTCTTTCAGTACAGCATCAATTTGTGAAAGGGTCAGCGAGCCTTCAAGACTTTTTACCAGGTCAATGCAGTATTTTGTTCCCTGAGCGATGTCGGTAAAAATAGGCACGTTATGTCTATCGGCCATGGCTCTCACATAAATGCGACCCCGGTTAAGGTCATCGGCTTGCACTGAATCAATGGTGGCACCATAAACGCTGCAATCAGCTTTGATATCTTCCATCACAATAGCAACCGGTTTTCTAGCCCCGATTAAGTACGCTACCTCAGCGACTGAAGCTACACCTCTGGTATCACCATTGATGACAAACAATTGCACCAGACACTCGTCTTTGCGTCGCATCTCATCAAATTGATCATCTTCTTTCCAGGCACCCAAGGGCATTTGCGGGTTATGATAAGTTACTCCCGCCGCTTCCATTAAGGGAATGGTGATGTCTTTGCGCCATGTGGTGAGGCCGCAGGCACCACCGAGAAAAACTTGCTTGGGCTGCTCAGTCACTGAAGAAAACCCCCTTAAATAATATCTTCACATGATCTTAAATCTAGAATCACGCTCTGACAAGAGAGGCCGGTCAAGCACAGTGTGGGTATTACGCAGCTAATTAATCTGCTGACGCATTTCGCTAGTAGCCGGCGACGAAACCATCACGGCGTCGCATGATACTTTGCAGATATTCTTGGGAGACTGGTCTGAAATGCTGAGTATTTTTTCTATCGGGGTCGCCGATGATGTATTTGCCTTCAGAATTTCTGCCGGCGATGAAGACGTAGTGCGGATTGCCTGTATGTGGATTAATTACTTTGGCAACGGCAGAGTGACCTTGATCTAACTCGCGATTAAGATCTTGCATGGCTTTGGCGCCGACATTGCCCATTCCATAGTCATAAGCCTTAGTGGTGAGACCGGTGCTGGCTATCTGATCTGCCATATTTTGCAGTGTGCCACGATAGCCGTGGCTCGTGGTGCCGGTTAATTGTTTAAATCTATGGTTTTCAGAATCAGTCAGAGGTCTGCCCTGGCGCTCTTTAGCGTACATCATGCCAGCGGCGATACCAGCGCAGCTGAAGGCATCTTTTTGACGCGAATAGAATGACTTAATATCGCTTGCTTCTACAGTTTTATCGCCAGCTGGTTTGTCGTCAGTACTGCTGCGGTCCTTCTTCCATGGAATAACTATGTCTTCGCGCTTCTTGCGCGGCTCGACTTCATCTTGAACAGGTCTAACCTCAGTCTTTACCTCGGGTCTGACATTTTGACCGGCTGGATCAAAGTCACGTTGTTCAGGTATTGGCACAACTTTAGGTAACACTACTTCAGCAGCCGATTCACGCTGACCAGCTTTTGCTTCAGGCTCTACTACGGGCTTAACCACCGGTCTAATTTCAGCTTTGGCCGCTGGATCACCCTGTCCAAATTTAGCAATAGTGCTGTCTTTGGCATTAGCAGACCACCAATCACCGCGAAAGTCGGCCTTGCTGCCGTTTTTATTGCGTTGTTGTTCAAATTCTCCATTGCGCTCTACAGCACGTAAAACGGGATGGTTCGAGCCGTTTTCAGCCGTACGAAGCTGAAGCAGATTGACGTTTTTGCCAACTGACTGACGATTGATTTCAAAATCGCGTTCTACACCGTTATCCTTCAAACTAATGCGTACTTTGCCATTAGTCTTATCGAGATCGTTATAGAGAGAAGACATGGCTTCCATCTTTTGTTTCACAGTAGATTCAGGAGATTCGAGCGCCTGCTTGGCGCTGTCGATTCTTTGTTCTTTCGTTGCTGGTTGCTTAGCTGGCAGGTCTGCGGCCTGTCTATCACCGGCGTCGGCGCCCGGCAAGTGCTTTTCCCAACCGCTGATAGTAAGCTTTGGAAAAGAAGTATCGAGAATGCCAGGGTCGGCAGGAGCAAACTGGCGCAGCAAAGAGACACGATCTACATCAGGTAGAGTGTTATTGGCCTTATTGTCACCGCTATCGAGACGCTTTTCTGGCGATGCTTGGGGTTGTTCGAGACTCTGACCGGCTACCATTATCATCCTCGGCACTTGTGTTGCAGGAAGTTAATAATAGGGTTAGCATCGTGAATAAGACGTGAAAGTAATCCCAGCGGGCGATCAAAGATTTTGGCAATTTTCCTGACTTGCTAGGCCTCTCGAGCTAGGCCTCTGGGTAGGGCGTCCCAGGTGCGGCCGTCCAGCAAGCGGCCTGCCTTCTTTTTATGGCCACCTAATTCTCCGCCAACAATCACCCAATCAATTCCACTTAAATCAATTTGCTCAATTGGCCCCAGAAGCGGCTCTACAGATAGAAATTTGACGGCGGCTCCGGTCTTGCGCAAAAAGTCGACACGCTCTACAAATTCTTGAGATTCAACACTGATGCGGGGTGCGGCTTTCATGGTTTCGAAAACTTTTAAAATGTAATCTTCAGGTACATCTCTATGAAAAAGGTCGCTCATCAGATTAACAAAAATGCGCTTGAGTTTACGCCATGTGAGCGGCAAAGACAGCCTGGCAGGCCAGAGTTTCAAATCAAAGCCCTGCTCATAAGGATGCCCGGGAACATGGCGAAAGCGTTCGGCAAATGTCTCAGCATAGCAATGCCCACAACCTGGGCTGATCTTGGTGCAGCCTGTGACCGGGTTCTAGGTGGCGTCAGTCCATTCATTTTGAGAATTAACGGCCATGTCAGGATTTTACTACTTGGAAAAATATGCCGCCAAGGGCGAAATGAAAACTTCTTTGCGGTAAGCTATCAAAGTCGAATAAAAAATTGGGGATGTCATGTCGCTTCAGAAAATTAAAGACGCAATCGCCAACAAAAAAATGATATGCCCAGAGTGCAAAAAGCCAATTCAAAAATTTGAAAAATACGCTGAAACCATAGACGCTGTGCGTGATGGTTTTAACATCATCGAAATTGATTCTAACGCTTCGCGTGTCACACTGACTTGCGGCAATGAACCTTGCGCCTGGAAAGAGCGCTCCGAATACTGGATTGAATACATCATCGACTAATAGCCGTGAAAGCATTTGCTACTTGGGCTGCGCTTTGTCGGTGCCAAATTTTTGTGGCCGCTGGTCATAAAATTGAATCTGTATAGCCATGGCAATGCCGCCGGCTGCCGCCGCAATAAAACATAAAATCGCCAGTCCGGGATAACCGAGAATTGTAAATTTGGTAGAGACGCGCATTAGCAGGGCAGCTCCAACAATTAAAGCCGCAAGTATGAGCGAAAGACTGATGCGGTTGGCCACTTTCTGGAAAGAATCGACCAGTAAAGGCTCATCAATTACTTTGATGGACAAATTATTGTTTGACGCCAGGTCGAGAATTTTATTGATATGCGATGGGAATTTTTCGGCGAATGCCTTAGCTTCTAAAATGCCGGTGAACATATGACCGGGCGAAATATCTTTGAGCATTCGCTGCTGCATTATATTAGCTGCATTGCGCCTGACAGAAGCATTGGGATCGAAATCAGGATATAGCGTGCGACCCACTTGATCTAAATTGAGCAGTGTCTTGCCGAGCATAGTCAACTCTGCCGGTACTCGAATGCCGCTATCGCCGGCTGCTCGGGTGATGTTTAAAACCACGCGGCCAATTTGCATATCACCGATACTGGAACCCACATGGTTTTGCACCAGATCAGCAATTTGTTTACGGCAAGACAACTCATCGAATTTGGGCTTGCGGGTACCGATATCAAAAGCGATATCGGCGGTGGCATCGGGGCGCCCTTCGCTGATGGCAAGAATCAATTGCAACAATTTTCCTTGCATGGATGGCGTCAATCTTGCCACCATACCGAGATCTAAAAGACCAATTTTTTTGTCAGAAGTTAACAGCACATTGCCAGGATGAGGATCGGCGTGGAAAAAACCATCAACCAAAATCTGCTTGAGATAGGCCTGGAAAGCCTGCTCAGCCAGAGGAGCGCCGTCGATTTCGAGCAATTCGAGTGGTGTGATACTGGTGATCTTTTTGCCTTGTATAAAATCCATGGTCAAAACTTTCGACGTACTGAAATCGTTGATAGGAGCAGGCACCACAATCAAATCAAACTCACGTAGATTACGTTTCATCGTCTCTAAATTATGAGCTTCTTTACGATAATCAAGTTCATCTAAAATCGACTTGCGAAATTCATCAAGCATCAAACCATATTCATAGCGCCTGCCAGCTTCAGTATGCTGATCATAAAAATCAGCAACATCAGATAATATTTGCAAATCTTGAATGATAACTTCACGAATTCCTGGCCTTTGCACTTTCACCGCAACTTCTCGGCCATCGCGCATCAAAGCATGGTGAATCTGCCCCAATGAGGCAGCGGCGACAGGTACCTGATTGAATTCAGAAAAAGCTTTAGATATGCGAACACCCAGCTCAGTCACTACCACGCGCTCAATTTCGGCAAAAGAAACTGGCTCGCAATTATCTTGCAAACGCGAAAGCGCTTCGATGTATGGGGGAGGCAAAAAATCTGGTCTTGTGGAGAGCACTTGACCCAACTTGACAAATGCCGGGCCCAGTTTTTCTAAATCATCAGCCAGCTCGTGGGCCTTGGCCGGCGTCTCTGGAGCTACCGCATCACCATCAATGCCAAGTGCATCGTCTAAATTACCGGCGTGTTTGACCAGATCTGAGTTGCCATACTTTAATAGAAGCCAAGTAATATCCCTGTATCTCTTTAAATTCTCAGGGCTGAGTTTTGTTGCCATCTATGCTTACTCCGCCTTCTGGGCTCGCTCTGTCGTCTACTTGAGACAAATTGACTGAATAATTTCCGAATCGTTCCATTTCTCTTCAGTAAGAGATAGGCACGAGGCAAAATGCTGCGATGATAGACCGGTAAGTTAGTCGAACGAGGACCGCATGAAGGAATTGCCTTTTAACCGGGGAAGATTGACATTTTCGCCAACCACTTTGACCATGGTGCCGTGCCTGCCCGATTCTTTAGAGTTGAGAATAAAGCTATTTTGTCTCGATGAAGAAGGTCTGGTTGAAGCTGGATTTTTTTGATTTTTCAGACCTTGAACAAAAGCGATTAAACAAGGACGTGATCTGGTTGCACTTATCAGGCACCCTTGGTGACGAGTTCTGGAAGCACCTTTACGATTTTCTTGATCTCACTGACGAACAAATGAAAATGATTCGTAGCCCACATGCAGATTCATTTTTTGAAGAATTTCACAATGGCATGTTCTGGTCACTGGCCAGGCCGTCTATCAGCAATCAGGTAGACGCCATTGAAACCGTCAACTTTTTTATGACCGATAAAGTGCTGGTGACACGCCAATTCAGCCACGATAACGCCTTTGCCTTGGTCAGCCACAAACTGATGGAAAAAGGTGAGCACTTCAGCAAGATTGGTGTAGACAGGCTGGCGGCCACGCTGATTGAAGACACCATTAACAGCTATGTGGAATTGCTCAAACTTGGTGGCAACAGACTGGAAGAAATTCAAAACAAAATTATTCTCAACCCCGGCAAAAGAGAGCTTGAACTAATCAATCGCGCCCAGCAGGTAATTTGGATTTATTTAAATCAAGTCTGGCCGGTGGAGACTGTTTTGCTCGCCCTTCAGCGCTCTACCAACCCATTGATGACAGAAGTCGGCAAGCAGCACATTGCTTTTCGCCAAGACGAAACAAATGCTGTGATTCGACTATTCGAAACCTACAGGGCCATGTCTTACAACTTAATGGACGTTTATATTTCAGGTCTCAGTCTGCGCACCAACCGCACCACCACAATCTTCACTATGATTGCCACACTCTTTTTGCCGCCAAGTTTAATCGCCGGCATTTACGGAATGAATTTTATCATTCCAGAAGTGCACGCACCATTTGGATATTATTTGTGTCTGGCTCTGATGTTCTGCGTCTCAGGCGGACTTCTATTCTGGCTTAAATACAACGGTCACATCGAATTGCAATAATTTTTGGAAAACTGATAACGGAGTGAATAAATGAGAATCGTAACTCAGCACTGAATTGGCCAAACGATTGAAGCGATTCTAATAAATTGGCTGCCGGAGCCGTGGTCACTAAAGGTGCAAGCTACCTGGTGCCGATGTTTGACTATACTGAAAATAAAAATGCTAAAGAACCGGCGGTGACTGCGGAGCTGATTTACAGCAACGGCAATTTTGTTTTCACCAACTTTCACTATCAAAAATCAGATACTCCGGCAAATTCAAATTTGCTTGGCCTGCTGAAAACGCTTCGCGAGAATCGGGCGAAATAAATATGAGTTAGCGCATAAGCAGTATCTAGTTTTCACGACCTAGCGAAGCCTTCGCTAAACTACAAATCACTTTCATCCTGATCTTCAATAAAGAAAATCTCCGGCCCCACATATTCAATACTTTTAGACGCCACCAGTGTGCCGACTTGCGCAGCAGCCACAGGGCTGACATAGAGTGTGAGGCCAGCCAAAGTACCTCCGCAAAAGGAGTCACCTGCGCCCGTAGGGTCCACTACCTTTACTTCTTCCGCGGCAATATGTTGAGGCACTGCCTCAGGCTCATGAGACAGATAAACATCAGCACCGCGAGCGCCATCAGTAACAAAAATCAGTTGATATTCGTTGGGCACAACTTTTTCTTCACCATATAGCATTCTCGCTTCATTGCTGTTCATGAAGAACGCATCAACACTACCTATCAACTCTTTAACAGCGGGCGCGTCTGCTTCGATGGCCCGTGCGTACGTGCCTGCTGAAATTACTTGATTGTGTTTAACGCCCTGGAGCGAACGAACAAAATTTAGTTGGTTGGGTGTGGTGCTTAAAGCGGCAACGTGAGCGATATCAAAATGAGTGTCAGTGACAAGAGTTTTCAAATCGTCTGGGGTCAGTGAACTTTCAGCACCCCATGATGCTCCAACTAAAGTGGCGCGATCGTTGCCGTGATGCACAATTTCTAAAGTCGGCATTTCATCAACGGTTATTTGAGGTCCAATCCAATTTAACATCGCATCGACACCCGCAAGTGACTCTGGCAAAGGCGATGGCTTAGGTGCGTAGAGCGTAACTTCGGCACCCACACGTACCGCTGCCAGGGCAGTGTACAGCGCGGCACCACCTATGGTGTTATGACTCTGACGCGAGCCGGATTGGTCGAGGTGGACTGTGTCGAACGAGACGCAGCCGATGACAAGAATAGTGCTCATAGAAAGATCTGTACCTGAGAGAACATAGGGTTGACAGAAAGTAGACGACCGGTCTAATATAGCAACAGTGTTTGTCCAATATAAACGACTGCCGAACAAAAAGACACCCTAATAAGAAATAGAGATTGGAGATAATTGTGAAAAAGCTCGCAGGAAAAGTTGCCATCGTCACTGGTGCCTCAAAAGGTATTGGCGCTTCAATTGCCAAACATCTGGCCGCGGAAGGTGCGTCGGTGATTGTCAATTATGCTTCAAGCAAAAATGGGGCCGACAAAGTGGTGGCTGAAATTGAAGCCGCCGGGGGCAAAGCCCAGGCCATTCAAGCCAACGTGGCGAAAAAAGCTGAGATCGAAAATCTATTTACAGAAGCAAAAAAAGCTTATGGTAAATTAGATATTCTGGTGAACAATGCCGGTGTCTACGAATTTACGCCCATTGAATCTGTGACTGAAGATCACTTCTACAAACTATTTGATCTTAATGTTCTTGGTTTGATATTGGCCTCACAAGAAGCCGTCAAATATTTTGGCCCCGAAGGCGGCAACATAGTCAACATCAGTTCGGTGGTCAGCACACTGGCGCCGCCTACAGGCTCAGTCTACAGTGCCACCAAAGCAGCTGTTGACGCCGTGACAAAATCGCTCGCCAAAGAGTTGGGGCCGCGAAATATTCGCGTTAATTCCATCAATCCCGGCATGGTGGCAACTGAAGGCCTCGAATCAGCCGGTATGCAAGAAGGCGAATTCCGCAAAAAGATTGAAGCCGACACTCCGCTTGGTCGCATCGGCCAGCCACAAGACATCGCACCAGCTGTGGTGTTCTTCGCTTCACCAGATTCTTCCTGGATTACTGGCGAAAGCCTTGTAATTTCAGGAGGGTTGCGCTAGGGGCATTAGCGTATAATCAGAGGCTGCGTTAACAGGGTGCGTTAACGCAGCTTTTGAACTAAACAAAGAGCTGACCATGCAGAAAAAAGTTTTCATTACCGGCGCTGCCGGCTATATCGGTGGCTCGGTGGCAGCCAGACTGATTAAGGCCGGTTATCATGTGAGCGGCATAACTAGGCACGAGAGCAACGTCGACAAACTCAAGGTAGTGGGTGTTGAAGCCATTGTTGGCGATCTGGAAGACACCGACTTATTGAAAGAATGTGCTGACAAGGCTGACATAGTCATTAATGCCGCTGATTCGGACAACCAGAAAGTAGTTGAAACTTTTCTGGCCGCTTTGAAAGGCTCAGACAAAATTTTTATCCACACCAGCGGCTCCAGCATCGTTTCAGATCGGGCCAATGGCGAAAAATCAGAGAAAATATTCGACGAAAGCATTTATGACAAAGGCAGTTACTTCTGCCCAGACCCGCTTAAAGAGGGTCGCTTTGCCATTGATAAAATGATCTTGCAAACTGCTCAAAGCGATGTGCGTACGGTTGTTATTTGCCCATGCCTGATTTACGGCAAAGGCAGCGGCATTAAAAGTGAAAGTCAACAAGTGCCGAACCTTGTCAGCGAAGCCATTGAAAGTGGCATTGCCAAATGTATTGGCAGGGGCGAAAACATCTGGTCAACAGTACATATAGATGATTTGACCGACCTGTACCTGAAAGTGGTTGAGCTTGCTCCCACGGGTGGATTGTTCCTCTTTGCCGAGAACGGTGAAATCACTTTCAAGGCCATTGCCTCAAACATTCGTGCTGCACTCCAAATTGACGCACCTGTAGCCCTTTGGTCAGTTGAAGATGCCAGTTCTAAACTCGGCTATGGAGCAGCTGTTTTTGCTCTGGGCTCTAATTCTCGAGTGCTAGGCGTCAAGAGCCGCAGCCTTGGTTGGCAACCCACAAGAGACAACCTTGCTGATGATATAACCCGCACCTGCGCCAGCTTTAAGACTAACAAAACAAATTAACCAACAAGACCTTGACAGCACTAGACGACCGGTCTAATATGGTCGTATAAGGTTCGATTTAGAAGAACGCTATAAAAAAAACAAAAAGCCAACCGTCCAGCTCATGCGTTTAGCCCGGGCAGGCGATGGCACGCCTTTGCGGGAGAAAGTAAAATGTCTAACCAAGATTATTCCTTGCACAATCAATATATTGCTGCCGGCGATCCGCGAATTTCTGAAAACTGTGTAGAGAAGTTGGCGAGTTCGAATGATCCATTGATCAGAAGACGCATTGCCGAGAATCCATCGACACCTATCCAAATTCTATTCAAACTGCTCAATGACGAACACAGCGACGTCAGATTGGGTGTCTCGTTTAATCCCGTAGTTCAAAGGCCACTTTTAGACGAACTCGTTGCAGACAGCGACGCCGACGTGCGCTACGGTCTGGCCGAAAACGCCAGCTTGCCCATGGACTTAATTCAAAAATTAGCCAACGATGAAAATCCATATGTCGCGCAAAGGGCAAAGAAAACAGCTAATCGACTGAAAAGCATATCCTGGGCCGCGTAACTCAGATTCGTAAAGAGAGGAAACCTACAAAATTCAGTCAATTCCCACCATTATTTTGTTTGAAAACGGCAAAGAAAAAGAACGTTTAATTGGCAGCGTAGGTAAGCAAGCATTGCTCGATCTTATTAAAAGCTCGTAGCACGAGTGAACTTAGATCAAGCCTGGCCACAGGAGAAAAGAGAAATGAGTAATGTTAAAAATCGCCATCCAATTCCACCAGAGATTAGACGAGCCTGTCTGATGCTAGGCTTGAAGGCTGAAGACGTCACAGCCGAGGCTGTTATGCGCACCTGGGAGCAAAAACTGCTGGCAGATGAGCATGCCGAAGAAACTGACGTAAACATGGCCTGGTTTATGAACGCGGCTAAAGATGCGCTTGTAATCTGGCTTGACGCCACCAAATAAAACACCGGTCTGCTGTATGATGGATTGTCTTCGTTTCGTTTCGTTTCGTTTCGTTGATCGATATCAACAATTAGCTGGAGTATGACATGACGTCGAATGCGAAAATTCTCTGTTTTGCCGGCAGTGCCAGACGCGACTCACTCAACAAAAAGCTGGTGCGAATTGCGATGCAAGCAGCAAAAGAAGCCGGAGCAGAAGTTACGTTTATTGATCTAAAAGATTTCGATTTGCCTATTTATAACGGCGATTTAGAATCTGAGTCAGGACTACCAGAAGCTGCTATCAAGCTCAAAGAGACTTTTCTAGCTCACAACGGTTTATTGATGGCATGCCCTGAATACAACAGCTCGGTTACGGGTTTATGGAAGAATGCCATTGACTGGGTGTCGCGCCCCGCTGCGGGCGAAGCACCACTCAATTGTTTCAGTGGAAAAGTAGCGGCCATTATGAGCGCTACACCCGGTCAATTAGGCGGGCTACGAGGCCTTGTACACGTGCGAGCCATACTTGAAAACATTCAAGTGATGGTTCTGCCTGAACAGCTTGCGGTGCCCATGGCCGCGGCCGCTTTCAGCGAAGACGGCACAAAACTGGTAGATGAGAAAAAGAATGCAACGGCGCGCAAAATTGGCGAAAAGCTAGCGCACGTTTGCCACAAACTGCAAGCCGAATAATCTACATCTTAAAAAGATCATCGCTCAAACCGGCATTGAGCTTGACGTTTTTCCAGGTGCTGGAGCAGGGAGTTTTGTAATCATAATCGTCCCAGCGCACCGGCAAGCTGGTTTTCGGGTCAACAAAAACACGTTTTAAAACATTTTTGGTATCATCAGGGCTGTAAATTTCAAGCACATAAGTTGGCTGACCGACACCTGGTGCCATCACTGGTGATTCGCTTACTCGGGAAAGTTGCCCTTGTTTTAGACGATCGCGTAGAACATTGCTGAGCGAAATGAAATCAGAGTCTTCCATGCGATCGCCGTTGGCGGCATTGAGTTCCTTATCGCCGGCATCCATGGTCACTGTGACAAATTTGATCATGCCACCAGCATGAGCGCGAACTTTGCCGTCTTTACCCAGCACTGCCACAGAGCCGTTCTTATAATCACCAATTTCTTCAAGACGCATGAGCTTGGGCTTTTTGTAATAGAGATTGCCTCTCTCTGAGATTGTCTGGGCTTTCTTAAAAGTGATGGTTTCGAACACCAGCGAATAATCATTTAAACGTGCAGCGCCCTTACCCATCTCACAAATCAGCTGACGTCCATCTTTCATCGACTCAAGCATTGGGCCGTGGTTGTTAAAGTTTTCGACTGTATAAGTTTTGCTATGAGCGGCACGCCCTGACACCACATACAGTGCCACGCATGCCATCACTACAGTTAGCAGCCTTCTAAGACTAATCATAAAATCCTCGGTCAACCGAGCTATTTTAGTACAGAATTAAATATTACCGGGACCGTATTTTCTGAAAAATTCAGGCGTAGGGCGATAGAACTTTAAATTTCGATAGCGCCCACCGTCTTCAGGCACGTTGAAAGTATGATCGTTGGCACCCCTTAAAGCACCATTGGCACTGACATTAGTGACGATGAAAGAATCACCCTTATTGACTCCATGCCGCTTGGCCACTCGACTGTTCCAATCACGCACACCATAATCACCAGGCCGGGCCTCTTCACGTGACACTTCATGGAATAGGCCGCTCTGTTCAATCATGCGACCCTGACGGGTGGCAATAGCCGGCGGCAATTTAAAACCGAACTCGCCGAAGGTCAAGCGCGGCCCTTTGGCACAGTTCCCTTTAGTGCCCAAGCTGCGAGCGATATCAATGGCGGTGTCGGCAATATCCTGGCCAAATTTTTTCAAAGCCCTGGCCAGACGTCCACCGTCGCCTTCATGCGCAGTTTTATCGTCGCCTTCGCTTGTTGGCTTCACTTCTCTAGTCCTATCACGCTTAGGCGTCACACTGAAATCAGCAGCACGCCCATCGCTACTGCGCTCACCACCAGTTTTTCGCGGCTCAACTTTTTCAGGGCGAACGCGCTGACTGCGCTCCTCTCCTGCGGCTTCATTGCCTGGAATTTGCAGCTTCATGCCAGGCTTGATCTCATTGGGATAGCGACCAAGGCTGGGATACTCACCTTTATTGGCTTGAATAATTGATTGCACTTTGTGTGCTATCTGGGGCGCCGACACGGCACCATCACCGGCATCATTCAGAGCGTTCTTGGCTATTTTCCAAAGCGAATCTTTCGGCTTAACTGTGTGTTCACCGCTAGCAGGTTTAGCATCAGGTGAAAGACGCGGACTCTCATTACCCGGTTTGAAATCAGTGCTGTTTGGCTGCCAAATATTCGGTATGTTAAGACTGCCACTGCCATCTTTAGGCAAATTGAAACTGCCACCAAGTCGAGTGGCACCACCATCAAGGCGGTAAGGCTGCAAAGCGTCATTGCTTGCAACATCTGGCTGATGGCGTCGGCTTTCCACCGACTCTGGGGCGCTATGTCTGCTCAAGTGATTTAGTTATCCTGGTAATGCCGTTAAGCTTGATGAAAATAACAGCCGTGGCGTGAAAAATACGTGACACGACATTCATTGCGCTGATAAACTCAAGCGATGTTGAAAACAGACCCAAGCAAATTTGTTATAGATAAGGCCAGACTGAAGCATTTTGCCATCGACGGGCCGGCGGTAAGCAGACTTTATGCCCGCATTGAGGCCGACGTCGCTGCCAATTTATATCCGGGAGCGGCGGTGGCCATGGCGCGCCATGGTGAGATTGTTACCGCGGCAACTTTTGGCCAGGCAAGGCTGTGCCAAGACGGCCAACCAGCTAAAGCAGCTGATAGCGACACTCTATGGCTGCTTTATTCGCAAACCAAACCAGTAACTTCCTGTGCACTCTGGATTTTAGCCGAACTTGGCAGATTGAGTTTGCATACACCGGTGGCATTCTACATACCTGAGTTTGCTCGCCACGGCAAAGAGAACGTCACTGTCTATCATCTACTTACGCATCAAAGCGGTTTTCCCAACGCCAATGTACCCGAAGCTGCCTGGAGTGATAAGGCTCTGTTAAGACAAACGATCTGTGATTTTAAACTTGACTGGCAGCCGGGCTCGCAGGTTTCATATCATTCATATGCATCGCACTGGGTGCAGGCTCTATTAATAGAAGCAATCACAGGTTGCGATTTTCGAACTTATATAACTAGCGAAATTCTTCAGCCCTTGCAATTAAGAAACTTTTTTGTCGGCCTTCCTCTGCATATCGTCAGTCGAGTGGCTGGTGCTTACGAATGTGTTGCTCCAGGCGAGCACCAGCGCTTGATTGATTTTGATAAAGCAGATTTTTACGCGTCAGGCATGCCGGGTGCGGGAGGCTATGCCACAGCAGATGACCTGGCTCTTTTCTATCAAATGTTGCTGGCCAATGGCAGCTTCAAGGGAGTGAGATTACTGTCACCTGATATGGTGCGCTATGCCACCAGAAACCATACAGAAGATCGCCTTGATCAGTTTTTCGGCAGCCCGATGCACCGCGGCCTCGGAGTGCACGTGCGCGGCAACACGCCTACAATAAGAGGCCTCGGTAGTACAGCCTCACCTGATACGTTTGGTCACGGTGGCGTAGGCACCTCTTACACATTTGCTGATCCACTAAGCGGCGTTTCGTTTAGCTATCTAACTAATTCTCGCTTGAGCGATCCTGCTCACAGTAAAAGATTGGATGAGATTATGACTATGGCGCATGCTGCTGTTATCTAAGATACTAAGGAAGTTCGGCAAGTGGGGTGGGTCCGAAATAAAACGCTAAGGATTTTTACAACCTATAAGTTGTACGAAAACACAACTTACAGTTGAGTGGGGCGCGGGAACTACCCCCGCACCCTCTCCCAGAACAGGGCTTGAACCTCTCAGCTCACACTGCTCCTA
>CASBPX010000116.1 GCA_949127735.1 Candidatus Obscuribacterales bacterium
GAGTTTGCTGACTCAGCTGACTTGGCTGACTCAGCTGACTTGGCTGACTCAGCGGACTTGGCCGATGCGTCTAAGGCCGCCTGCTCAGCCTGGGCACTGGGCATCATGGCTAAAAGAGTCAGAGCAATTAAAATTTTGACGTTAGTTGTTTTCGGCAAAATATCACCAACAGGCAGAAACAGGCGCGCTTAAAACTACGCTGCCGGCTGCACTATAGCAAAACCGCAAAACCATTACCAAGAGGAAGATTTTAAAAGTTGTGTGGCGGCTGAGGTTGCTGCGGCTGTTGTGGCGGTTGCGGAGGGTTCATTTTGTTCTGCAACGCATCCTTAAGCATTTCGTTCTGGCGCAGCAGCGCTTTTAAATGCTCATTGGCAATAGCCAACTCAGCCTGCAGCTCAGCTACAGTCTGCTCGTGCGATACACCAGTTACAGGGTCGCGACCGGGCATCTTAGGCAGAAGCACATAACCTAACTGAACGGCCTTCAAGGCAGCCGCAGTGCGCGTAGGCACTTTGAGCTTGGCCAGAATACATTCAATATGTTTTTCTACTGTACGCAGCTTCATGTCAAGCTCTTCGGCAATTTCTTTGTTGCGCAAATCAAGACGAATTAGCACTTCAATCTCTCTGTCGGTGAGATTGCAATTAGGCATGTTTGTGGTCGGCGCCTGCTTAACCAATTGCGTAATCTTGGGATCGCAATAAGGCAAACCACGTGTAATTTGTTCGATGGCTTCAAAGAGTGTGCGCGGTCCTGAGCTCTTGAGGCAAAATCCGCGAGCGCCGGCGCGCATTAGTTGATTGTGATACTTAGTGGCATGGTAAGAATCGGTCAGTACCAGCACATTGGCGTTAGGCAGTTCCATGCTGACTCTGCGGCATACTTCTACGCCATTGAGAACGTCAAGATCAACATCGAGAATGACAAAATCTGGTCGTAATCTGCGAATCATTTCAGTGGCGGCCATACCATCGGCAGCCTCACCAACAATCTCTACGACTTCAGAAACTACTCGTTTGAGACCAAAGCGAATTAATTCGTGTCTCTCACAGAGCACTGTTCGAGGCCGAAAAATTGAAGGTCTTTGCGTTGAATCCAAGAGTGTCTCCCGTCTATCCATCTGCCCTTTGAGAACTCCATAGCTTCGCCTATTGCAGCTCGGAATTATTGTAACAGCGTGGGCAGTCCTGTCACCATCGGGGCAGTAACTTCTTTATATACCCTATATTCTCTGCGATCTAATCCTTTACTCATTTGAGCGGGGCCTCAGCCCCTGGGCCTTTGCGGGTGAATAGGGAAACTCACTCCACAACTATCAATGATGAAAAGGGGCATTATCAGACGCCACCTGCGATAGCGCGCAAACACACCGCATATTCAGCATATATCATCTGCACCATACTTCCGCAGGACGAGCAGAATTTTGCCTTCGCAAGCAAAATAATCTATATGGGCGCTCAAGAGATAAACTAGTAGTATCTTTCTGCTTCGCGCTAGCTAAAGCAGCTGTGTTTGGGGGAATCTTACGAGAAGCATGGGAAAAATCCCAGTAGCAGGCTATTCTGGAAATGGTTAAGCTGACCTCATAATATTTATTCCACGCACTGATAATGGCCACAGACCGGCGTTCTTGAATTTTCAAAGAAGTGATGACAACTACAGGATTCAAAATCGAAAAAAAATTTCGCGACCTGGTAATTACAACTGGCCTTGTATTTGCCATCGCCCCTATTGTCTCGCTGACAACAGCCGACCAGGCCCAGGCCACCAAACTCAATGCCGCTCCGCTTCCACATCGTGGAGAAGCAAACTCTGACAACCAGAATAATTGGGGCAGACCGACTAAGAACTTTTCACAGTCGCCTGAACGTTCGGCTTTGCCTCCATCGATGTGGGAGGGAAGGCGACCTGACTATCGCGAAGAGGAAAAACGTAAAAAGTTAGAAGAGGCAGCCAATGCCGTGAAAGCGGCTGCCGAAGCGAAGAAAGCACAAGACGCCGTCAGGCGTGCAGAACTTGACCGCATTAATGCCGGCAAGCAATATCAACAAACAGCCATCGACGCCAATAATCGCGGTGTGGCTCTTGGCCGTCAGGGTCGTATGAATGAAGCGATTGCTCAGCATGAGCTCGCTTGCAAATACGATCCCGGCAACAAGATGTTTCGCACGAACCTCACCAGCGCCCGCACCATTTACGGTCAGCAGCGCATGGCGCAAAAGGATTATACGGGAGCCGCTCACCTGTTTCGCAAAGCACTGACCGCCGCTCAAGACAATTCGTTGGCGGCAAAATTGCTCAATGAATCAATTCAAAAAACCGGTCTCGATCCGACACTTTCTGATAATCGGGTGGGCATTGGCGATCAGTTGGCGGCTTCAGGTGATCTTGATGGTGCCATGATTGAGTATCAGCAGGCCATGCAGCTTGACCCCAGCGCCCGCACCTACGTCAAAATGGGCGACATGATGTTGCGTTATGGCCAGGCACCAAATGCTTTGAGTTGGTATCGCAACGCCGTAGTTAAAGATACAAACTTTGGCCCGGCTCACCGGCAGCTCGGCATGATGTATATGATGCAAAAAGATTATGCCTCCGCGGCAGCGTCCTTGCGAAAAGCAGTAATTCTTGATTCGAAGGATGCGGCAGCCGGTCAAGCTTTAATTGATATCTGGCGCAAACAAGTCTCTATCAATCCTGAGCTGGCTGAAAATCATCTTGGCCTGGCCGGTGCTTTTCAGCTCACAGGCGATTTTCAATCGGCTGCCGGTGAATATTTGCAAGTTGAGCAGCTTGATCCAGGCAACGCCAGACTGGCTCCGGGACGCGAAAGTTTGCAGCGGGCAATGAAACACACAACGGCCGAAAAACACCGAGCTGCTGCTGAAGTTTTCATCAGTCAGGGTTTAGCGCGCGATGCATTGGCTGAAATCAGTCAGGCCGTCACTGTCGAACCACGCAATGCCCGCTATCAATTTTTAATGGGCGAAGCTTTAGAAAGCGGCGGAGATGTTCAAGGGGCGTTGAGGGCCTATCACACTTCGGTTTTAATCGACCCTGAAAACAACCAGGAAGCAGCGGCAAGAATGCGCGATTTACAATCAAGAATAAATGCTGGTGCCAGTTCTAACAACAACAACAACAATAATAACGGTGCAAATAACCCAGCTAAAAGAAGCAGTACTCGCACACTTTATGAAGGTGTGCCGCCTCAGTCTAATGGCAACAATAGTAATAATAGTAACGGCGGCGGTGGCGGTGGCGCAGCCATTAGAGAAGCCAGGCAAGAAACACCGTTTACCGGCAGTTTCCGCACTCACGACGAGTCAGGAAACCCTGTGCAGGCGACTAGCCCTGGTGCCGCACAGCGCTCCGAAACCGGTGTGACACAACCATCTCCATCACCACAAGCACGAGCTGAAAAGCCAGTTAATGATAGACCAGCCAATGACAAACAGACTCGCGACAGCCAAACCTCAGCCACGCTTAAAGCCTGCGATGAGATGGAAATTCGCCGAGATTTTCAAGGCGCCGCCAATTTATTGCGCGAAGCACTGGCCAACAATTTGCAAAATGCCGATATTCACCACCGTCTCGGGCTGAATTTACTGAGTTCGGGGCAGCTATCCGAGTCGGTCTCTGAGCTACGCATTGCCAGCGCGCTTTCGCCGAGCAACAAAGTTTTTGTGGCCGACCTGGCCAGAGCACTGAACATACACAAACGTTCTCTTTCATCTGATTCAGATCACGTGCAAGGAGCCAATCCCGCTCAATGAGTTTTTATTTTCAGGCACCAGACTTAGCTGAATTTCCACGTCGCTCTTACAGGCGTTTTCTGGAAGAAACCATCGGCAATTTATTTACCGAAATTTCGCCGGTAGCCAGTGAATATTCCGCGCGTTTCGAACTCACTTTCGTTGGCCCAGATGGTAAAGTGCACTGGCGATTCGAAGACTATGCGCCTGATTCCGGCTATCCGACCTCGCCTGAACAAGCACGCAAATCAAATATGACGCACTCTAAACGCATGATGATGGAAGTGTGGTTGCGCGATACACTGACCGGCGAATTGCGCAAATCAACTGCTTACGTTACCGACGTGCCAGTGATTACCGACCGCGGTACTTTTGTTATTAACGGCTCTGAGCGCGTAGTTTTAGGCCAACTGGTGCGCGCCCCAGGTGTCTATTTCAGCCAGGGTGGTCAGACCAGCTACAAAGCATTGTTGCTGGCAGAAATGGGTGCACCGATTGCTTTTGAATTAGAACTCGACGCCAGCGGCGGCAAAACCAGCCGGGCAAAATGCCGCATCAAATTGCCAAAGCGAAGCTGGGTAGCTGCCACCACAGTGTTAGCCGCTATGGGTGTCGACGGCCCAGATTTACAAAAACGCATTGGTAGCTTGCTCGAACGCAATCGCATCGACTTCAAGCCATTGACTCAAACTGAAGCATTAGCCGTTGTCGGCCGCTCGTGGAAACCTGATGGTGGTGGTGGCGCATCTGGTGGCGCTACAGCGTTAAAAGAATTGACTGACAGGCGCCGCTATTCCCTGGGTAAACTCGGTCGCAAACGTGTCAACGCCAAACTCGGCATTGAAGAACTATCACAGCAACTAAGTGCCGACGATGTTCTGGCAGCAGTTGAATATTTACTCGGTTTGCCGCTAGACATGGGCCGCACCGATAATATTGATAGTTTAGAAAATCGCCACTTGCGCGGCGTAGGCGAAACTCTCACTAAGGCAGTGAGACCAGCTCTGGGTCAAATGACCCGCTCTATCCGCACGCGCCTTGAGATGAATGAAGACGAAGAGATAGGCTCACCTAACGAGCTGCTCGATATTCGCCCATTCTCAAACGCGCTCAACAAATATTTTGTCGGCAATCCTCTGGTTCAGTATCTTGACCAGCAAAACCCACTTTCAGAACTATCTCACCGGCGCAGAATCACGTCGTTCGGACCAGGTGGCATCGACCCCAATGCTGCACCGGTAGAAATGCGCGACGTGCACCCGTCTCAAATTGGTCGAGTTTGCCTGGTAGAGTCTCCCGAAGGTAAGAACTGCGGCATGGTCTCTTATATGGCCACCTATTGCCGTATCGACGACGACGGTTTCATGACTGTGCCGTACAGAAAAGTTTTCAATGGCATGGTATCAGATGAGGTGCAATTCCTCACCCCGGCCGATGACAAACGCTATACTCTGGCACCGCCTGATACCAAAGTGATTGAAAACAAAATTTCAGGTCCGATGGTGGCGGCCAGGCGGGGCGAGAACTTTATTGAAGTAACGCCTGAAGAAGTAGACATGATCGGTATTGCCCCGCAAGGCTTCATATCTGTAGGCTCCGGACTGATTCCATTTTTAGAACACGATGATGCCAACCGCGCCCTCATGGGTGGTGGCATGATGCGCCAAACTCTGCCTTTAATTCGGCCGGAGCGACCACGAGTAGGCACCGGCATGGAGCGTATCGTTGCTCGCTCTAGTGGGCATTCCATTATAGCCAGACGGTCAGGAACAGTGACGAAAGTGACCGGCCGAGAAATTGTGGTGGCACAATCGTCAGGCGAATCGCGTGTTTACAATTTGACCAGATTTGATCGCACCAATCAGAACACAATTTTAGACCAGAGACCATCTGTGCAAGTTGGACAACAGGTAGAAACCGGGCAAATTATTGCTGACGGACCGGCCATTGACTCTGGTGAACTGGCTCTGGGTCGCAATCTGTTGATAGCCTTCATGCCCTGGTATGGCTATAACTTTGAAGACGCCATTGTGGTGCGTGAAGGTCTGGTTAAGGATCAAAAACTAAGCCACATTGAAATTGAGAAACATTCTTGCGGCGTGCACCAAACTTTGCGTGGCCCAGAAATTCTTACCCCTGAACTGCCGAACGTCACGGCTAAAGATCTCGAGCATCTCGATGACCGCGGCATTGCTAAAATCGGATGCTACGTTAATCCTGGCGATATTCTCGTTTCAAAATTGTCGCCCAAAGAAGCTAAAGCACTTTCAGCTGAAGAAGAATTGCTGCAAGCTATTTTCGGCAAAGTGGCTGAAGAGATGGGTGATACCAGTTTGCGTGTGCCGCATGGCTCTGGTGGTCGAGTCATTGACGTGCGCATTTTCACACCAGAGACAACCCCTGAACTAAAGGCCGGTATCATCTGCGATATCGAAGTCTTAATCGCCCGCATGTGCCCTGTAGAAGTTGGCGACAAATTGGCCGGACGCCACGGCAATAAAGGTATTGTTTCCATTATCGTGCCCGATTGCGACATGCCCTTCATGCCGGACGGCACGCCTGTTGATATCTGCTTAAACGCTCTCGGTGTTCCCAGCCGTATGAATGTAGGCCAGGTTTTCGACACTCAACTTGGATATTACGCCAGCATCCTCAACCGCTATTACCGCATTCACCAGTTTGACGAATCAATCGCACCGGACGCTTCATTTAGACTGGTCACAGACGCTCTGAAGGAAGTGCGCAAAGTGCCTGGCTATGAGTGGATGGGCGAAGACGGCAAGGTGGTTCTCACCGATGGCCGTACTGGCGAGAGGTTCGACCGACCCGTGCTGGTGGGCCGGCAGTATATGCTCAAATTAAATCAGCTGGTTCTGCACAAAATTAATGCGCGGTCTGGCCTGGGCGGCCCTTACGCCGCAGTCACGCAGCAACCGGTGGGCGGAAAAGCCAATCATGGCGGCCAGCGTATGGGCGAAATGGAGGTCTGGGCCATTCAAGCTTTCGGCGCAGCCAACATTTTGCACGAAATGATGACCATTAAGGCTGACGACATTCAAGGCAGGCATCAGTCATACGCAGACATGGTGCAGGGCAAACCACTAACACCAGGGGGTCGTACAGCCGCTTTTGACGGTCTCTGCTGCGAGATTCGCGGCCTTGGTATGGAGATGACCCTGGGCAAGGTAATCGACTCGTTCGAACCGATTGAAGACCGCTCTTGCGTGAACCCAGATGGAAATGGGACTCCTACGAAAACTTTGGAAGAGAAATATCAGGTCTCTTCAGTGCAGCAAATGGAGAATAACGAAGGCCAGAAAGTGCTGGAGATCCCTGCTGGTGACTTCGTTCCGGTCACTAAGCCACCGGTCTTACCGATCATAACTTCGATGACTAGCGGAAAACACGGTGGGAAACCACGTATTGAAATGTCCCAGGAACCGTTGTTTGATGACATAGACGAAAGCGCGCAGGCGCCAGGTGATTCTTCCGCCACCGACGATTTCATCGCCAGGCTGTTAAGAGAAGAAGAAGAGGAAGAGCAAAACGCAAAGGAAAGCAAAGACGGCCCGGCCAACTATCTGGCAGAAGTTCTCACCAGGGAATTAGGTGCGCAATCACCACTCAAAACTTTCCCCTCACTGAGCGAACTGTCCACACTAGCCCAACAGCTGGTGCTTGTTTCTCAAAAAGATAGCCACCCGCAAACCGATCTGGATCAAATCAGCGAACTTAGCGAATTCACCGAGCTGAGCGGCTATTTCAAAAAAGCAGCACAGAAAAGTACAAGTTCAAGTACAAGTTCAAGTTCAACTACAAATACAACTGAATCGCAAGCGGTTCATCAAGAAGACGACTCAAGTTAAATAGAGCAGGATGAAAACCATGACAGGCGCAGGGAAAAGAGCAAGTCAGCTAAACAGCAAAAGCAGTTTCTGCTTGACCAGCCTTCTAAGCGCCTTTTTGTTTTCAGCAGTGATCGCCCTCACCTCATCACTCAGTGCTCAAGCTCAGTTTGGCGGCGCTCAGCCACCTCCCGTAGGTGATGGCAGTGCACCTGCCCCCGTTACCCCTGGTGATACCTCTGGTGGTGCCGCCGCTCCATCGAACGGTGCCGATGCCGGCCCCGGTACAAACAACGCTGTAGGAACGGGCCGCGACCGCACTGTGGTGCGCATATTCAAGCAATCGGCCGGGCGTGGCTCACGCATGGTGCAAACTTTGCGCCCTGATACTCTTTCTGATGAAGCCAGAACTAGAATCGACGGCATTCTCGGTATCAACATGTTGTCCGGCGAACAAGCCATCGACATCACCGCCACCGATGCCCAGATTGAACAAATTCAAGAAGCGCTGGCAGCCTATCCACAAACCAGTGACAATGCCGGCCGCAAAAGAATCACCGGTGACAATCCAGCTGCTGGTTATCCCAAAGCCGGTCGCAACAGCATTTATCGCTTCGATAATCAGTTGCCTACAGTGGCCACCTTCTCTCGTTATTTAGTTATTTTAGGCGTGGTCTCTGCCACAGTATTCATGGCTCTAGCTGCCTACTCGGTGGTGATGGGTAACCCCTATGGTGGTGCCCGAGTAATTGGCGCCGCATCTGGTTTGCTCTTCTTAATGGCCGCTTACACTATCTGGAAAATTGTCACCATGAATACTTTTGGTGCCAACTCACCAGATACTGCTCGAGCTCAAAATCGAACCCAACAAGGGCTTGTACAAGACGCCTTTATGACCAGGCCGCTCACCCCGGTGACACCTAATGGTGGTGTCAATGGTGGTGCGGCAAGAGGCGGAGTGCCTGTGCAACCATTCGGCAACGCAGGCAACTAGGTTTAAGTCGAATCATCTAACAGGACCCGTAAGAAAGTGAAAAGAGTGGACACCACAAAACTGTTAAAGAGATTGAACATCTCTCTCACAGTGGCCGCCTTAGCAGGCGTGCAAGTGGCAAACGCTCAACCTAAAAATGAATTCTTCGGCGGCAATTCGAGCAACAATTCCAATACGCAAAAAGGTTATTCCAATTTTCAGGGTCCTGCGCCAAAAGGTCCGGCCAACGGTGTTACTGCCAAGGGTGCCGGAGCGATGGATTCAGACAATTCTCCGGAAGTGGCATGGTTTGAAAAATTCGACGAAATCAGCTTCCGCGGCAGACCGACTGATTATGAAAGAGCGGTATTGAATATGCCTTTTAACCAAGAAGCTGAGCGCGTTCAGAGTTGGACTCGAACAGCAGCGGCGGTGGCCAAACGTTATCGCATGACCGCCAAAGCTCTGCAAGGCGTTTACGCCCCAAGAGGACGCGCCGATCTTGATGATTATCGCAGTATGCGCATTTCCTGGTTCAACGATGCCGCCCTGGTCTACGAGGAAATGATCAAACCCAGGCAACCAGCCCAGACAATTGAAGATCTAAAAGATCAACTGCGACAGGTTAAGGAACAAGCCGAAAGCATAGGCAAAACCAACATCACCATATTATCTTGGGACCGCAATCTACGCCGCACCTACCGCGTACACAGCGCCAAACAAACCGATTCTCTAACCAAATATGTTACCGGTCAATATCCAAAAAATTAGACCGCATCTACCCCTCATTCAAGCTCAAGCACCGCAGAACACAGCAAACACCCCAAAAACATCCGAGGACCTCTCAAAATGGCTATTCAGTTAAATGACAGAGACCATCTTATTTTCAAACTAATTGATGAGCATGAGGTCTTGCTCGAAAAACATATTTCGTGGTTTATTGCCGGCGAAGAAAAACCAGTCTTAATTAGAGATCGGCTGCGCAAGCTCTTTTATCTCGATTATTTGCTCTGTCACCGTCACGGCAGCAAATTGCCATGGTGGACAACGCCCACCAAACCACTGGTGTACATGCTCTCTCCGTTAACGAGAACCATCACCGGTGCTCCTGAAGCAGACGACACCGTGCTCGATAATGAGTTCCAACGACATCACCTTGAAGTCGCTAATCTGCGCATGCTGTATTTGGTTGCCCAAAAAGACGGCCAAATCAGTGCGTTCCAGTGGACGACCTGCAAGCAAGCCAAAAACGCTGAAACAGGCCTTGATGCCAAAGTTGAATTCCGCAATGGCACATCTACAACAAAAGTAGGACTGGTCAACAATCTTGCTCTTGATCAGGCAAGTATCGCCAAACTGACTCAATCTCTGGCTACTGAAGAAATCGATTCATTGCTGCTCATCTCTCGTGATGACCTGGCCCAAAAAGCATTGCAACAACTGGTTGCTCAAGCTGGCGGAGAATTGGCCAAACGGGCATTGTTCGCCACTCACCAGGAATTGTACAGAGACGGCATTGTCGCAACCCGTTGGCAATCAGTGGCCGGTGCAACAACACCAAAGCCGGAAGTTGCATATATAGGTACGATGGCTCAACCGATCGCCGTATAGCCTAATTAAAGGACGGCCTCAGATTTAATCTTAGCCATCGAACATTAAGCAGGACTCATTTAAGCTGAACAATAAAAGCTGTGGAGAAGGCTAGCATGGGGATGCTGGCCTTCGTGCTTAAGGCTTTCCCTGGCGGCTTCCCGGCTGAGTGCTTATTGACAGCAGAGATGGGGAATACTACGATTAGATTATTAGTAGCATTTAAGCAAAGCAGTAGTTTTGTGCAGGCTGGGGGTTGAAGCATGACTAAGAGTCAGAGAAATCTGATCAAACGCAGGCAAAGGGGCAATATGCTCGTCTTTGCCACTGCCATTACCGTCTTTCTGGTAGCCGTTTTGGCCTTCTTCAGTCTGGGCTACGTGCGATTGCTCGGCAGCAATAGTGAACAACGCAACGCTATTGAAGCGGCATCCTTAGCAGCCGCTCGAGATTTGAGCATGATCGCGGTTGATACAGATGAGTACGGTTGGGTCTCGGTATCTGACGCTGCACCTACAGGGTCGGTCACTACAGCCAATGATGCGTACAACGTACCGGTCAGAGGTATCAACAGCATTATCGGCACCATTCGCCTCGATTTGATTATCGCCAGCGAGTTGGGCGATGCCAATCTGAAACATATTATCAAAGCTGATTTAGTTAAGGCTAAAGCGGCTCAGGCTAAACTGGCCACCGAATTGAAAAAATCAATTGCTGCTGGTTATGTCGCCAAAGACATCAATAACCAAGTTATCAACGTATATAAAGATGCGGAAGATGCGTACACCGCTAATCAAATCCGCATGACCGGCTCGTCTAACTATGTAAAAAATTCGCTCAAGCTTTCTCTCGGTAGTATTGCCAATGGTGGCGTCACCAATACTCCACTGCCTAATCCGGCAGCCAAAGCATACGTGCCAAGCGGTGGGTCACAGAATGATTTTTATCGCTCGTATTTCAACCAGACTTTTGACGGAGAAGATTTTGTCTTTGCCGGTATTGGCGATTCTATTAAATTAATTGATGTAAAAAACTGGACCCCGTCTGTAGCTTCACTGCCATATCAAATGCAGACCATTGTTAAAGCTGAAGCCGATCAACAAATGAATAATGGTCAAAGTGGCCAGTCTTATACCATTCATGCCATCGCCTGCGCCCAGCCTGCAAACGTTGCTGACCCGAAACCGGCACCTGGTGCGCTTAGCTTCAGCTTCCCAGACGGCATACCACCTGAAATTACAAAGCCCATTGATATGTTTACCGATAGTCAACTGAACAGTGGTAATAATTGCAATGTGCAAACTTCCAAAAATGGCGACTATCCAATTGGCACACCCACCACACAAATCGTCGATATTACCTGGCCTTATCCTTCTCTGGCTGAAAGCACCGGCAATGTCTTCCGTCTAGCTCTGTTCGACTGGTGGAAACGCGCCGGCACTAAGTTAAATATTGATTCGGCAGTAACGATGATGACCGACCCCAAATACAATTTCAACACTCCGGTACCAGCAAACATTGATTGGAAAACACCTGCCAAGCTTGGCGATAAAACCATCTACAATCTGGGTCCTATCCCCAACGGCAACATCCATATTTATCGAATTGATGCGGCTACTGGTCAAATCAGCTATCAAGACAAATCACTAGCTCCAGTGCAATACAGTGTGGCCGGCAACCAACAACTCTATTCAGAAAATCTTGACGCTATCACAAAAAGCAAAGTTGGCACTCTGACTGTAGGACCATTCGAATTTCCCAATACAGGTTATATAGTAGACATGGTCTACTTGAAACCGGTATATGACGTTTATATTCGTGACCAGGTGCACCAACCAGGTAAAACGCTGGGAGGCGACCACGCCGGCGAACCGATGGATTATCCGTTAGTTTCGCAAGCTACCACAGGCAGAGATTTAGGTGGTGCCGGATTTGGTGCCGCTAAGCCTCCACCCATTTCACAGAGGCCCAAGGGTTTACCTCCCGCAATCACTAACCAGTCAGACTTCGCTGAAACCGCTGGTTTCCCTATGAATTCGAGCTTCTACAATAACTATTCGGCCGGCCCCGGTGCTAAAAACATGCGGCCTACCTACCAGAAAAATGGTATGGCTGTCGACATTCGCTTTAGAAGACAGGTGGACACAGGCACGTTTAAAGATAGTCTGGGTTTTAGCACCGGATATGTAGGCGAAAAATATCCGCCTGGCACGTCGGCGATGATTGGCATTCCGTATGTGCCACCACCACCACCTACACCACCTGTACCAGACCCGACAGCGCCGGCTGACCCAGCGGCGCCAGCTGATCCATCAGCACCGGCAACACTATAACAAGTTCGCCTCTAGGGCATTGAAAAGCCATCAGTCTTATTCACTGGTGGCTTTTCTAATTCTCTTGTTACGTCTTTATGTACTTCTTGTACTTCTTGTACTTCTACTTCTACAGTCGGACCGGTCAAGGCTTTGACAGTTTGAATGCGCAGCATGCGTGAGCCGCCAAGGTCACCAACCCATCCTGTCACAGTTACTTTTTCGCCTACATAAGGCAACAATAATTCCTGGCACCCTTTAAACCCTCGGTACTTAGCCGCGATGAACAAAATATTGGTGCCGTCTTCCAAAATACCGACACTGACACCACCATGAATGCAATTGAGAGCGCAAGCTCTGTGGCCAGGACCACGACCAGGGCCCATGGTTTGTGAAGCGTAACACCAGGCATCTACGACTTCACCGGTAATGGTGACCGGCTTAATTGTGGCCACAATTTTAGTCGGGCGATAATGGGGGCGTTTCCATAAATAAACGGCTCCTGATGCCAGAATTACAATCACAAGCAGTGAGAGAATTATTTTAAAATTTCTAGCAGAAATTTTTGCCATTTAGCTCCCGTAGTTTACTTAGACTTAGCAGCCATTTTCTTTTCCAGGTCTTTAAGACTATTGGCAATCTCTCGATCTTTTTTCTCTACGTCTAAAGCGCTGGCCCGTTTATACTCAGCAAGTGCAGCTTTAAAATCTTTGCGATGCCGCTCGAGATCTTGACCAAGGCGTAAATGACCTCGAGCAAACTTTTCATTCAATCTTAAGCCATCCTGATATTGCTTAATTGCCTGCTCACGCATTTCTTTGCGGTCATAAACGTCACCAAGAGCAAAATGCAATCTTGCTTTGATATTCTTTCCGCTGAGGCGGTGTTCAGCAGCGGCAATAATGGTGCCAGCGTCTGGGGGAAGCTGGCTAAGCAAATTGGTGCTGCGAATTTTAGCCGATTCCATTTCTTTACCAGCACCATTCGCAAGCAGACACAGAGCCACTTCCAGCGCTTTAGTTTTTTTACCCCGAGCAGCAAGTGTGGTGGCATATAATTTATTGCTGGGAAAATTCGCCGGATCGCTAACAAAGTTTTTGTCTAACTCAACTAAGGCTTCATCAACTCTTTTAAGTGCCAGAAGCACTTTTGCTTTTTCGTAATTACTGAGAACATTGGGTTTGCTCAATTTCTCAAAGCGCTGAATTTCTAACAGTGCTTGATCTGGTTTGTGCATGGCAGCAAGAACATCGGCGATAGCCAGGCAAATTTGCGCGTCACCTGGTTTAGCCGCTCTGGCTCGTTGATACATATTGAGAGCTGCAGGCAGTTTATTCTGATTATGCAAAACATAACCGGCGGTGAGTAACATGCCATAGTCTCTGGGAAAACTTTGCAAACCATCGGTGGCTGCTTTTTCGGCTTTGGGATACTCACTTGATCGCAGAGCTAACTGAGCCAATCTCTTATAACCATCTGGGCGACTGGAGGGAAAGGAAACGGCCTTTGTATATTCTTCTTGCGCTTCGCTATAAAAACCGCGTGATTCATACAAACGCCCGGCCGCGTAATGAGCTTCATAACTCTTTGGCTGTTTTTTTAAAAGAGATGCTACTTGAGTTTCGGTAGGAATATCGGATTCACTGCCAGTGACGGCATTACCTGCCATGACCGCAGGCCATGAAGAATTTAAAGAGACAAGCAGGCAAACAATTGCTTGTCGCCAGATACTTTTTTGATTGCCCATGGTGCCCTAACGATCAGTATAGGAAATAGTAACAGACGTGCGGTCTTTAACAGAGAGCGGCGCAATGACATTGATAGAGCAACTGACACCATTTTTGGTGCCCGAAATTGACGACACGGTTCTACCGGCGATACTACTCATTTCTTTCAGAGTCCATCCCGCGCTTTGCAAACTTCGTTTGTACCAATCAAGCACGGTAGCCGCAGGGTTTACCGTCGTGAAGCGCAACATAGTCATGCTTTTGGTGCTGATATATTGACTTTGATAACCGGCAACAAATTTTGCATCAGGCGGCAGCGGTATTGGCACCGTATTAGGCCATGTGGTCAAAGGTCGATGAACACTCTCAACCGGAGCGGGTCTGCGCGCACGCTGAGCAGGTTGGCCTGTGGCCTGAGGCTGAGCGTATTGCTGACGAACTTGCTGCTGAGAGTGTGCAGGTGAACCGATCATACTTATGGCAGAAGCCGCAAGCATCGAACCGGTGAGCAAACAACATGACAGCCGTATCTTGAATCTCTCAATCAGACGTGTCTGACCAGAAGAATACATATCAGTCATCAATTGTTCCTTTCAGTTCACAGTTCAGTGGCAGTATCGCTAAATTAGCATGGCCCAGTGGAGTCGCAAGTAGTTGTTGGAGGGCAAGCACATCCAGGTGGCATGGTTAGAGTATCACCACCACTGCTGTAATTGATAGCGAAGGCACCCGAACCTGTCGACCCCTCTGGGCAGCAGCTAGTGCTGATGGCACCGAGGTTTACTTGGCCAAGCAAGTTGTTCCAGCCGCTGGCAGGCGTGAAGGAGAACCAGTTCATCAAACAAATTTTGCCAGGATAGTCGTAAGGTTGAGGATAGCCCCAATCTCCAGCAACGTTGATTTGAGTGAAAGGCATGAGCTCAAATTGCCTGGTTTCGGTTGGTGAACTTGGGCTCTTAGCATCAGGCAATTGACCGATGAAATCGCTCAGCCATGGTGAATCAGATAATGCGGCTGATTCAGACTTGAGTACAAGGCCGCCTTGGCCGCCATTGGCGTTGGCGCTGAAATAGATATAGCCGCGACCACCCATAGGCACCATGTTCTGGCTCAAAACATAGTCAAGAGGACGATTTTCACTGGCGTAGATACCGGTGTTGGCGTATTTCAGCCACTCAGGATCAATCTGATACATACGCTGTGTCAAATAATTCCACATTGGGCCGGGCCGACTGATACCTTCTGTACTTTTGCTGTCGAGGCGAACACCTTGATCGGTGGTGATGCGGAAATCAGGAGCACTGAGCACTGAACGAGTTTGTGGTACACGAGCGATACCAGACTGGTAAGTACCAGGATGGAAATCGTTGCCTTCAGCACGCTGGCTCAATAGCTGCAAATTGACGATATCAGCCACGTTGGCACTGGCACCATTGCTGCCGGTGGGAGTAGGAGGTTGAATATTGTATGCAGCTTCCAGAACAGGTCGAGCCCAGAGGCCGCGGTTGTCTGAACTGTTATATGCATTCATGTCGGTGTTGACTTTGTTGCTTGGTGTATCAAGCGCAATATTATCTACGCCACTGCCACCAATGCCACCGATGTTGCCGCAATTTGCTTGCGAAACGCCACCGAGACCCAGGCTATCACCAGCGAGGGCAAAGCCTACGCTCAAACCTGAACAATTGGGAGTTTTGCCATCTTTGATGTCCTGGACAATTTTGTTGAGATAATCTTGACCGTTGGCGGCACCACCTGGTAGTGGCGAGTCATTCATACCGACAAAATATGGCAACGGCTTGCCATTTACATCAGATGGGTAGCACTGAGGATTGTTCATCGTGTAGACAAACACATCAGCGCTGTTGTTGCCGGCTACACCTGTTGTAGGCGAAGCTGCACCATTTTGAATGCGGATAAAACCGTGCGGTAGTGCTGCAGGGAAACCAATTGGATCAATCGGTTCCACCAGAGCGTAGGCATTAAAGCCACCGTTATAACCCTGAGTCGATTTAGCCTGGGCTCTTAATGAAAGGGCGTTGGGCACTGGCTTTGACCAGCTGAATGCATTGGCACCAGTTGAGGCTTTATTATTTTGGTCAAATGCCACTTGAGGTACCAGGTGAGGTTTTGCACCAGGCTTGAGAGGAACAAAATAAGTATTGGCAAAATTGGCAGCCGGAGCCATGCCTTCAAGGTAACCTTTCAAATAATTGTGAGGTGTACCACTAGAGTCAAGGTCAGAATTTACGGGTAAAACCCAGCCACTGACTTTGTCGTTATAGATTTTGGAACTTTCAGTGGTGGAGTTATAGTCTGGCATGGCGGAGGCAGCAATGTAGACGTTGGACGGTAGAGTGCGGTCCATATAAGAAAATGATGGCGCACCTAATGGAGCAATGTCTTCGCTACCAAATTGTTTGGTCGGATTGAGTTTGGCGATGGAACTGAAGAAGACCTGCACTGAAGAGGGTTTAGCCAGTTCATCACTGAGCGATTTACCAAGCTGCTGAGACACTGTTGTGATTTGTGCGGCGTGAGTATTGGCACCCTGGTCAAGACCATCTGCAGCAATTTTATGAGCATTGAAATTGATAATCAGTGCCTGGGCCATCACTCTATTGATGTTGCGTAAATTGATGACACCATGCGCGCCCATTGTGTGATCGCTGACACCATTAAATTGAACCTGATCACCGGTGTTGGCCAGTGGTACGGCCACCTTAACCAGTACAGAGCGAGCCAGGGAAAGGTTACCGGCATCGGTAGCACGCTGCATTTGTTGGCCACCGCCAAGCAAATTAATCAGAGCAATTGCCGCCACGATAATGACAGTTAGAGCCAGTATAAAAGCTGTTATCAGCACCAATGATGCTGCACGCTGCTTTCTCTTCCGTTCCATCTTAAGGACCTCGCCTTTGGTTTAATCGTTAGCATCACTGATATAGATGCAAGTTAGTAATTCTTCTCAAGCTCATAAAAAGCCTGAGTTTTTACTGTTCTGTTCAACACTCAAACGGCACAGACAAACTTAAGACCGCGTTTGGCCTGATTATTATAGCAGTTTAATATACTTTGACAAGAAAAATTTGCTTCATCTAGCCGGTTTTATGGTAAGAGCCCCACGTAAGACGGGTGACTACAGGGGATTGGGACAATAAAACGTTGCATGGTAGCCAGATAGGGGCATAATCAAACTTAGTAACTTTAGTGACGGATTAGAATAGATCGACTGATGAAACGTTCGCCCAGGCATAACCGTTCGAGACACCATAATGGAAGCGTCATTGCCGAATTCGGTCCGGCAATTTTCATCTTTGTTATGGTGGTTTTTTTCCCATTCCTGAACATGGTGGGCATGGCTATTTCTTATGCTGATTGTCTCTATTTGGACACTTTGCTATTGCGTCAGGCAGCGTTAGAAAATGTGCTCGTCTTGGATACCAGCACCAACCCTGCAACACTTCAACCAGATCTAGCATGCAGTACTGATGCCAATGGTGCTTTGAATACGATCATCAAAAATTGGCAGCAAATGGGATTAGGTCAATTTGCCAGCACAAGCACCATGCCCAAACAAACTTGCTATATTGATTTGACGGAAGGCACAGCCAAGGTCAAATTCATTCACCTAGATTTACTCGTGCAGTGCAAACCGTTTTTGCAAATACCATTTTTCCTTCAGGTGCCCGGCATCAATCAACCCGTCACTTTTAAATTTAGTGGGCGATCGGTAATCGAGAACATACCCAGTTGAAATAGCCAGGTGCACCAGTGACGGATCGTATTTCTTTGAAGAGACGTTCAGCCAGGCGGCCGACGGGCCAAAATCTGGTAGAAATTTTAGTGGGCTCCATTGTACTGGTGCCTATTGTGTTGGCCATTATCGACCTCGCCGTAGTAGTTATCGGTGGTGATATTTGTAATGATCTGGCCAAACAAGCCGCTCGTGCCGCTGCCAATTCTTCTACTCTGGCAGAAGCAACCGCAGCAGTGGCTGACGTAGAAGCCAACTTTACTAAATCACCCACCTATCAAGGTCTGGTGCTAAAACTAGATAAATATGACGGCACCCCAGACGGTCTGGCCAGTGTGCAATGCAGCGTAGTTATCGTTATGCCGGTGCCAGTGCCCTTTTTAAATGTCGGCCCGACAATGAGCGTTAAAACCCAGGCGTCCGAGCCTATTGTTGGTATTGCACCACCGCGTCCAACTTAACTGATGTGCCATTTTGTTTGGGCAAAATCGACAAGCCGGATGACTAGCACCATAATCATTTTGGCGTTAAATGCCAGATCGGTGACCAAAAGAAATGATTGCGGCATCAGTTGAGCTGCCACCACAATCAGCAGTGCCACCACACGCAGTATCTGAGTGACCTTGTCGCTCTTGCGTTATTTTATAAAACCGGTTTCGACGAGCGCACTCTGCAAATATTTTACGGAAGAAAAAAGACCCTCCACCACGTTGTCGCGGCTCTGGTGATTCTCTATATCGGCAGACTCTGATTGCGCTTTTGGGGTAGCACTAAGGTCGTCATCATCGGCCATAAATTTCTCCCTACTTGTATAGAGGCAACAGTAACACCGGCACTTCAGCAATTTCATGATCGATCACTTTTACCGCTGTGGCATTCTCTGCAGCAAAAACTTTGGCAAGGTCTTTCATTGATGTCTTGGCAGTGTCGTAAACCACGATGGCAGCATATGGTCGGTAAACCGAAACCATT
The DNA here is from genome assembly GCA_949127735.1 of Candidatus Obscuribacterales bacterium. Taxonomy (GTDB): domain Bacteria; phylum Cyanobacteriota; class Vampirovibrionia; order Obscuribacterales; family Obscuribacteraceae. The sequence continues at coordinate 18,935 of CASBPX010000116.1, forward strand.
GCTTTGAGTACACCGGGCCTGGCTTTAAGCCTTTTTTCAATGCGAATTAAACAGGCGGCGCAACTACTGCCGGCCACAACCATATCGGCACGCTTAAGGGATGCCATAACCGGCTGGGGTGTCAGCCAGGAAGCAGTAATTAAGCTGAACAGCAAGATCTGGACGAGTTTTTTCATATATTAACAGTGTAGTGCCATTTTCGAATTAGCGTTGCCAAGCTTGGATATGCCCAGTTTACGGCCAGTGGTTTAACCAAGCTAAAATATTCGCTAGCTTCTACAACTTTCATAGCTTCCATTGCATAGAGGTGAACACCTTGCGCCACTTCAATCAACAAGTCATTGCTTTTGTCATAACCGCCTTTGCTTTATCAGGTTCGTGCTTGCCGGTCTCGGCAGACAACGCTGATCAAATAGTGTCGGCCATCCAAGCGGCGAAAATACTCGACGACGGAACTCGAATATCGGCCACGGTGAAAGGCGGCCAAGCAATTATTTCAACTTATCGCCACGCTTCAGCAGATGAAAACGACTGCAAACTTGAGGCTTTACAGATGGGAAAATTAGCTATGGAACTTGCCGAAACTGAATTGACGAGAGTCTCTGTCCATTTTTACAGCGCCTCGAACGCAGCTAAAAAAACGGTGGTTTCAATCAGCGCCGACGAGATCAAAGCTTTTGTGGCCAATGGAAAATTATCAACTAATCCCACCATTTCGAAAATGAAAAAGCCTATCGGTAAAAAACCGTCCTGGCGAAGCGTTGCCAAGCATCAATAGGGCCAGATTGGCGCAATCAGTTTAAACGCTGCTAAAATACCTGCTCATGCACAAGGCTGCATAGACAACGGTCTTTTTCCAGTTCCAGTTCCAGTTTCAGTGAGGATTAATATAGTGTCGCAAAGAGTGCATAGTAACAAAAGAAATTTATTAGCCCTGGCTGCTCTAGCATCGCTGGGTTTTTCATCTATGCCCACGGCAGCAGAGGCCGCGCTATCGGCCGGCCAAATTATTAACGCTGTGGAACAAGGAAAAATTCTTGCTAACGGTACTCGAGTCAATGCAGCCGTAAACGGCGCTGAGGCTTACGTCTCCACTTATCGCAATGCCCGCGCCAACAATGATGACTGCAAAATCGAAGCGGTGCTGGTAGCAAAAGCCGTTATTGACCTGGCTCCAACTGAAATCAGTCGAGTGACTGTTTACTTTTACAGTTCGGCCAATCTGAATAAAAGAAAAGTGGTTTCGGTCACAGTGGGTGATGTAAAAGCTTTTGGTGCCGGCCAGCTAGGCAGAGAGCAGTTGCTCGCTTCTTTGAACATCCAAGATGATGATGTAAGCGATCCGGCCAGCAGACTGTCGGCATATCTGCAAAACAGAGAATCGGCACGCAGTCGCAAACGCATCGACACTATTATGGTGGGCGACACACTTGAAGTAACAGCTGATCTCGATAGCGACATGACCGATCGCGATATGAAATACGAAGCTTTGAAAATTGGTGAAAAGGCCCTCGAAACAGCCGGCCAAGCCGCAAAAAGGGTACGCATCAGTTTCTCTGACCCTGCCGCTAAAGGCAGTTTCCGCCAGATAGAGCTTGAGTCTTCCCAATTGCGCAGCTTAGACAGTAGCTTGCAGTCTGCATTGAGCAATGTACAAATTGCATCTGTCAACGCAAAAGTCGACGTTCAAAGTCTGAGCACTGCAGACGGTGCCGACAAAGACTTACGTGACAAAGCTCTTAGTCGCCTTAAAGATTTCGATAGCAAAGGGGTCGGGGTCGGACCTTTTCTTAAGTCGTTCTTTGCCATTGAACAAATGATCTCTCTCGGCAATGACGAACAAGCTCACGCCGCCATTCTAAAATTGAACACAGCTCTAGATGAGCAGGCGGAAAGAGCCAAAAATGCTAAAGAAATTAAGCCGATGAAGACTACGACCACAGCGGTCGACCATTGCCTACCAGTGGCTAAACCCACAGAAAATCGTTTTGCCGTCACAGCAATGACTGATAGCCAGATCGAAACCGACCCAGATCGAATGCTAAAATCTCAAGAGGACGCACTGGGCGATCCCTACAGCCCAAGAATGGTTGACGTTTACAACCGCATCATTAAAGTGCTTACCAAAGCTAATCGCCCCGACGATGCTCGGAAATTTACCGACAAGCTCAATTCGATTAAATCAAGACTGACCAAATAAACTAATAAATGTAGACTCGACTTTCGACGATTTGCTTGAAAGAATTTTCGGCAATAGCTTGTTGTGACGTTTTTGAATGATTCGAAAAGGCTTGCTGGCACTGGTCGTCATACAACTGCGAGATTTCATCGCAGAGGTCGACAATCTTAGCTTGGAAAACTGCGGCGACATCAGCTTCAGCCTGTTGTAGTACCATTTTTCGGGCCTGCAACAAATTCACGCCCATGCCGTTATAACTTTTGCCCAGTACGCCGCCGCCAGCAAGGCGCGCGGCTGCGGGTGCCATCTCATAAACTCTGCGACAAATGTAGACGTGCCCGTCTTCATGAGCTCGGGTGAGCGCTGAGGCCCGTTTTTCCATCCAGATATTAATCGGGCAGCTCAATCGCATTTGCACGCTTCTGACTCTCACTTTCACTGTAGCGGCGCCGGATGTATCGTCCACTTTTTCGTCGTCAAACTGAAAATCAGCAAAGCAGTGAAAGAACCACAATGTGTACGCTTCAAAGTTAGGATCTTTTTCCACACTGGGTAGTACATCTCGCACACCAAAATAATTTTTGTGCATCGC
>CASBPX010000117.1 GCA_949127735.1 Candidatus Obscuribacterales bacterium
CACCACCAACACCCGCTGCAATCAGCGCTCTCGATGCCACGCTGATAAGCGCTCAGGCAGCCATCGACAGCGGCGACTGGAACAAAGCACTTGAGCTTTACAATCTCATTCTTGACGAAACTCCAGCCAACTGGGAAGCGCTCAACAACAGGGGTTGCGCCCTGCACGAGACCCACGAATACACACGCGCACTTAAAGATTTCAACCGCGCCATTGAGCTGAAGCCCGATTATGGCATCGCATTCAACAATCGCGGCCGCTCCTGGCGCCATTTGGGCAATGACCAAAAGGCCATCGAAGATTTTAGTCAGGCTCTCAAATTCAATGCCAAAAGCGCGCACGCACTCAACAATCGTGGCCGCTCGTTCACCAATATCGGCGCCTACAAACAAGCCTCGCGCGACTTCAACGCTGCCATCAAACTCGATGACAAAAATGCAAGTATTTATTTGAACCGCGCCCAGAATTTCGAAAAACTCGGGAACAAGGGTGCCGCATCTAAAGACCTGGCCCGAGCGAAAGAGTTGGGGTTGTTTCAAGCTGAGCAGTTGCACCCCCTGAAGTAAAGAGTACAGCGCCAATTACTTATCAATACAGCATAATTTCGCGTATTGGCCCATCTCAACAGTCGGAAATACAACTCCTAAGTTGTATTTCTCTACAACCCAACGGTTGTAAAATTTCTTAGGCTTTTTTTCAGCACTACCCAGCACCAACAACCACTAAGATATTAGGAGATGCCAGTCGAAGAGATCTACTTATGCGCACCAATATTATTAAAACCAACAACTCTCTGAGAAATGCCGTAGCCGCAAACTATGTGTACTATCAATCAAAGCACCGCACCAGGAGCTGCAAAATAACGCATATGGTGGGCGTGCCCATGATTGCCATCTCTTTTCTGATGCTACCGTTCAACTTCAGACGGGCCGCTATGATGCATATTGGCGGCTGGGCACTACAGCTCATCGGTCACTATGTTTTCGAAAAAAACAAACCGGTTTTTCTCGAAATTCGCAATCCGCTGATCATGATTTCAGCGCTGCGTTTCACTTACAGCGAATGGAAGCGTGTTCTTCAGGGCGAAAAATTATAATCCCCGCTTTTTCAACGAAGAAGAAGAAGAAGAAGAAGAAGAAGAAACCCGAGCCCGTAACGCCCCCACAGTCAAATAAATCACCGGCACAATATAAAGGCTGAGAACAGTCGAAAATACCATGCCCCCGCACACTGCGGTACCGAGCGAGTGACGACTGGCAGCACCAGCCCCGGTGGCAAAGACCAGCGGCAAAATGCCAGAGACAAAGGCTAGCGATGTCATCAAAATCGGTCTGAAACGTGTAGCACAAGCCTGTCTAACTGCTTCCTCAGGCTCAACACCCTGCTTCTTCAAATGATTGGCAAATTCTACGATTAAAATCGCGTTTTTACTGGCCAGACCAACCAGCATCACGAGCCCAATCTGACAGAAAACATCATTATCGAGATGCCGCAAGTATTGCGCCAGCAGCGCTCCAAACATTGCCAGAGGCACCGACAGCAAAATAATCACCGGGTCGACAAAGCTTTCATACTGCGCCGCCAGCACTAAAAACACAACGATAATACCGAGCAAGAACAACATCGTTGCCTGCGGGCCACTTTCTTTTTCTTCCGCCGAAATACCCGACCATTCATAGCTCATACCCTGCGGCAGAACTTTGGCGGCCACATTCTCCATAGCTTCAAGAGCCGTTCCTGAACTCACTCCAGGGGCAGTGGAACCATTAATTTCAGCCGAGCGAAAAAGATTGTAGTGATTGATTGTTTGTGCCGTAGTCGTGCGCTCAATTTTAATTAGATTGCTCATGCGCACCATTTCGCCCGAGCGCGAACGCACATAATATTCATCGATATTGCGCGGATTAGCCCTGAACAGCGCATCGCCCTGCACATAAACGCGATAGATACGATTGCCTAAATCAAAGTCGTTGACATACGACGAACCCAAAAGTATTTGCAAAGTACCGAAAACATCGCTCATCAAAATATTCAGTGAGCGGGCTTTATCACGCAACACTTCAGCAACAAGCTGTGGGCTCGAGGCTGTAAAGGTAGAAAACACCCCACTCAATTGTTTGTCTTGATTGCCCGCCATCATCATTTGCATGGTCACCTGCGCCAGTTGCTTGATGTCGGTACCATAAAGATCTTGCAACTCAAAAGCAAAGCCGCCAAAGTTGCCGAGGCCCTGAATGGCCGGAGGGCTTACAGGAATGACCATAGCTTCGGTAATGCCACCGAGTGGCCCCCGCAAACGGTTGATGATGCCCTCCAGGCTGTGATCGTAGCCGTGACGGTCGTGCCAGGGCTTGAGGCTGCAAAAAACAATACCGTTATTGGGGTTGGTGCCGCTGAAGCTGAATCCGGCGATGCCAAACGAACTCACTACTTCAGGGCATTTGTCGATTTCGTTTTCTAATTTGCGCAATACACCCAGGGTGTAATTGAGCGAAACTCCCTCGGGCGCTTGCACAATAACGATAAAATATCCCACGTCTTCATTAGGAATAAACGCAGTAGGCACAGTTTTCGAAAGCCAGTAAGTGGCCCCCAGTAGCAAAGCAAACAGCACCAGCACCAGTGGCTTCAATTTGAGAACCACAGCCAGTGTGCTGGTATACAAATTGCGACAACCGTCAATAACCCAGTTAATGGGTTTAAAGAATTTCCCTCCGCCTTCATCTCCTTCTTTCAACCATAATGCCGACAGTGCCGGGGTTAGAGTCAATGCGTTAAAAGTAGAAATAGCAACAGAGATAGCAATGGTCAAAGCAAACTGCTTATAGAGTTGCCCGGTGGTACCAGGGAAAAACGCCACCGGCACGAACACCGCCCCCAATACCAGCGATATGGCAATAACGGCTCCGGTCACTTCAGCCATGGCCTGCGAAGCGGCTTCGCGCGGCGCCAGCTTCTTCTCGTGAATGAACCTGGTAATGTTTTCAATCACGACAATGGCGTCGTCCACAACCAATCCGGTGGCCAACGTAATGCCAAAAAGCGTCAAAGTATTAATGGAAAAGTCGAGTACTTTCATCACCGCAAAGGTGCCGATTAAAGACACCGGAATTGTGATAACCGGAATCAAAGTCGATCGCCAACTCTGCAAAAATACAAAGATTACAAGCACAACTAAAAGTACAGCCTGAGCCAGGGTAATCAGTACTTCTTTAATAGATTCGCGCACAGACAATGTGGTGTCAAAAGCAAATTCGTGTTTCATACCAGGCGGAAAACGCTTCGCCAGTTTGTCCATCTCTTCGCGCACACCGCGCGAAATCTCTAATGCGTTCGAACCTGGCCTTTGAAAGACACCGATGCCCACCGCGTCTTTGCCACGAAAACGCACAACGTTGCCATAATCTTCAGCACCAAGTTCGGCCCGGCCCACATCTTTTAAACGTATGAGCTGACCGTCGGCACCACTGCGAATAATGATATTTTCGAACTCGTCGGCGTTTTTCAAACGGCCTTTGGCCCGTATGCTCATCTGGAACATCTGCCCCGGCGGCAAAGGCGCCTGGCCAATCTGCCCGGCCGCCACCTGCACGTTTTGCTCGGCAATGGCCGCCACCACATCTTGCGGCGTCACACCCTTATTGGCGAGCTTGCCCGGGTCGAGCCAGATGCGCATTGAATATTTGCGCTCGCCAAAAATGCGCACATCGCCCACACCTTTGACGCGCTTAATAGCATCTTTGATGTAGACGTCGGAGTAATTGCTTAAAAACTGGCTGGAATAGCGGTCATCAGGCGTGAGAATACCAATGGCGAGCACGAATGCGTTTGACACTTTCGCCACAGTGACGCCTGTACGTTTCACTTCTTCCGGCAGCCGGCCTTGCGCCGACGAGATACGACTCTGCACATCTACCGCGGCGAGGTCGACGTCGCGCCCCAGGTCAAAGTTGATATTGATGGTCGAAGTGCCATCATTGCCGCTTGTAGAAGTGATGTATTTGATGTTCTGCGCGCCGTTAATGGCTTGCTCAAGAGGCGTGGTGACGGCCGACTCCACCACCTCGGCCGACGCGCCTGTGTAGGCTGCAGTAACCGAAACTTTGGGTGGCGAAATGTCAGGATATTCGGCTAAAGGCAAAGTGGGAATGCTAACAGCGCCCGCCAAAATGATAATCAGGGCACACACTGTAGCGAAAATGGGCCGCCCGATAAAGAAATCAACAAACATCAGTTACCTATTAATTTACGGAGCGGCAGCAATAGGTGCACCTTCAAAAAGCATCTGCACATTGGACACCACAATTTGATCAGAATTGTTCAAGCCGCTGCGCACCACATAGCTGTTGCCATAAATGTCACCGAGGGTCACAGGCCGCTGTTTAGCAACATACATGCCCTTGCCTTTGTTTTCATCAACCGCCACAAAAACAAAATCTTGACCGCTGATATGCGTCACCGCAATAGTCGGCACCATCATCTGATCTCTGGTTTGCCAGACAATTTTAGTAGTCACTTGCTGATTAGAACGCAGCGCCTCACGCCCGTTCTCAAACAGCGCTTTGACCAGCACCGATTGATTTTGATTGTTGACTTGAGGCGAAATAAAGAAGATAGAACAATTGCCCAGCGACTGCCCGTCACTGTCGACCATATTCATGTTCATGCCTTTTCGCAGCCTGGCAGCTTGCTCAGCCGGAACATATACATAAACTTCAAGCGGTCGATTTTGATCGAGTGTAGTCAGGTCAGTGGAAGACTCGACATACTGGCCGAGCTTCACTGGCACGTCACCAATCACCCCAGCAAACGGAGCATGCACCTTGTAGTAAGCCAACTGCACGCGCTGCTGCTTGGTCTGCGAAGCACTCTGCTTAAGCATCTTGCCGCTCTTGTTAAACATGGCATCTTGCGAACGAATCTGCGCGTCAATAGAAGCAAGGTCAGCCTCAGCCGCTTTCAGCTGATTGGCATACTGGTCTACGGCCTCTTGAGCCACAGCACCTTGAGCGCTTAAACTCATATAGCGGGCGTGTTGACTGCGGGTAAACTCGAGATTAGCCACCTTGGCCGTGCGTGCGGCTTTGAGCGACCGCAGCATCTCGCCTGCACTGGTGCGCTCGGCCTCACTCGATTCAACCGACGCCAATTGCGTATTAAGCGCCTCTTGTTCTTTGGCCGGATCGACTTCAAAAAGCACAGCCCCAGCGCGCACAACATCGCCGGAGTTGACCATAATCTGAGTAATGTAACCGGTGACCCGCGGGCGCAAAGTCACTGACTTGCGGCTTTTGAGCGTACCCACATAAGTCGAACTGTCGCTGATGGGCTTGAGCAAAACTGGCGCAATCTTGACCGGAGTCGCTCTCGGAGGCACCGCCCCATGCGACTCTTCACGACCGCACCCGCTCAAAAACAGCGCCGACGCCATCAAAACAAACGATGTAAGGGCCCTGCGGCGCTCAGTGACAGTCACAGAAAAACCATTTGAATAAAGAACTACCATCGCTAAGTTTAGTTGATAACTCCGCTGCGGCTAACTAAACAGTCAACATCTGTGATGAAAATTTCGCAACAAATGTAGCCAACTGGCTAAATTGGCTCTATCACAGCTTCGTAGCAATGCTCAAACCTTAACCACTGCTTAACCATAGCCACCGCATGCTGATGCGGTCAACTTTAAAGGTATCAATCATGAGCGCTGCTTCAGGAATTCTATTTTTCGACATGTTCGCTCGCCCCTTCTTCAAAGTGGCCATGAAATTTCCCCAGGTGGGCTTCATTTTGCTCTTCACTATTTACGCAGTCGTAGCG
>CASBPX010000118.1 GCA_949127735.1 Candidatus Obscuribacterales bacterium
GCTACTTCGGAGGGCCCACCTCCATCTCCTGCGCAGCATGGCGCTATGTTGGATTCAACTTCTACATCAAATCCTCCTTCGCGCCTTCAGGGCGCACAGTTGTAAAATTTCTTAGGCGTAGAAAAACACCTACCCCTGGCCTGAGGCCAAAAAGCGCAAAATCAACTTAAATCTGAAACTAAGCTTCTTTCTCGTCCGCTGCTTCAGCCTCGTCGGCCTCATCGCCGTCTTCTGCGTCGTCGTCGCCTAATTCAGCACCATACTCTTCGTCTTCGGCAGTACGAGCAGCGCGCTCACCGTCAGGCAAGCCTTTATAACTAATAACGATGTGACGATCTTGTCCTTCGCCTTCGCTCTCAGAATTAAGTTCAGGGAAAGCTTCTTGCAAATAATTGTGCACCAGGCGGCGGTCATATGCCGACATAGCGAGCAGGGGGTAGTTTTCGTTGTCGCCATTAAGAACGGCTACGGCACCTTGCTTTGCGCTCTCTTCTAAAGTGCGACGACGACGTGTGCGATAGTCGAGAACGTCCACAATAAAATGCTCTCTTTCCATGCTGTTGCTTTTCACCATCTGGCGCAAAACAAACTGCAATGCTTCCAGAGTCTGGCCGTTACGACCAATCAGCATGCGGGCATCATCGCTTTTGCAATCGATGCGATAGCAGCACGTGCTGTCATCTATTTCTTCTTTTAGAACTGAAGCGTCGATGTCGAGGATGGCTAAAATTTTCTCGAGATAATCTTTTGCGTTGTCATCCAGGGTATTTAGATTCATCATTTCTTTTTCTTCTTCTTCTTAGATTTGTCCGTGTCTATAGTTTCGCCTTGCTTGTCGCCAAATTTGATGGTGCTTCCATCATCTTTCCCCTTGCCGTTTTTCGGCTCAATGGGGGTTACATCAATAGTTTGTGGTTTTTCTTTTTTGCCACCGCCACCACCTGATATGGGTCCAGAACCAGGTGTAAGAGGTGCAGAATCCGCTTCATCAGGATCAACCAACGGCTCTGGCGGAGTGCGCATCACAAGCCATGTTTGAGCAGTTTGCACCAGGTTTGAAACCACCATATAAAGATAAACACCAACCGGCAGCGGAATCAAAAAGAAACTTACGCACATGGCAATCGGCATCATTTTCATGGTGTCTTGCTGCACGCGCTGCGATTCGTCCATATCTTCAGGATTAGCTGGTTTAGGCATGGTCAACTTCGATGAAGCAAACATCGAAATGCCGAACATCAAAATCAGTGCCACCAGATCAAAGTTTTGTGGCTTAAGTAAATCTAGACCGGTAGCGACCTTGCCGAGACCTCTAACAAAGAGGAATGAGTCATCTTTGGCAATACCGTGAACAATTCCTTCAACGTGATATTCACCGAGTTTGCTGAAAACCGCATGACCACTTTGGTCTATCGATCCTTCTTCAGCAGTGACTGGTTTGCCGTTGAATTTCATTATCCATGTAGGCGCAAAATCAGCTGGCAATTTGCCATCGACGGCGCGCGTTTGAAAATCAACATTGTCGCCGACCAGTACGGTAGATTCACCAGGGAAAACCACTACCTTAGCCAGTTGGCCATCAGTGCTGACATAAGGAGTATTAGCGCCGGATGTTTCAGCTCGTTTCACATCTTTAGCGTTTTTCGCTTCGACTGTGGTGACTTTTACATCAAGGGCTTTATCGCCAAATGGTGGGCCGTTGAAAGTTCCGAATAAGGCAAAGAGAATGGGCAGCTGCACCAGCATTGGTAAACAGCCGGCTAACGGGTTCGCCTTGTTACGGGCATAGAACTCCATTGTCTTTTTTTGCAGTTGTTCCGGATCTTCTTTATAGCGTTTTTGAATGCGCTTCATGTGTGGTGCCAGAAGCTGCATTTTTTGCATGCTCTTGGTTGATGCCGTGACGAAAGGCCAGACCAGCACCCGTACCGCCAGGGTCAATAAAATAATAGAAAGGCCGTAGCTGTGTGTAAATTTGACAATCTGCTGAAGTACAGGAATCATCACCTGGTAAGTAATATCCACGTGTTACCTTCTGCCTTTGTTGTGATTGCTACTGCAATTGTCTTGACTGGAAATTTTCATGGGCACTTCATCTATTCCACCATCATGCAATGGATGGCATTTGGCCAGGCGCACAACCCCTAGCTTAAGCCCCATGAAAACACCATGATGCTCAATGGCCTGCGCCATATATTGTGAACAAGATGGATAGAATCTGCATGAGGGCGGCCTCAAGAAGCGTGTTTTCTGATAGCTTCTAATCAGCAAAAGTAAGCTGAATTTTAAATATGAATTTGGTTTTGAGTTAAGCATTGATTTTGCAGTCATTACTTCGACCCGAACTTTTTGCCGGCCTTGAGCAAACTTTCTTTTATAGATGCGGCGATTTCGTCAAAACCGGCAGTCAGTGCCAGCGGATTAATAACGTAAACGAGAGCGTACCAGCGGTGCATTGCCGCTTCTTGCCTGAACGCATCGTCAAACGTGGTTTTCACTAGCCTGTATGCTTCTCTCACTCTGCGTTTGGCGCGGTTTCTCTTGCACGCGCTCTTCAATACTTTTTTAGATATGGAAAAACCAATCATCGGCCCTTTCAAAGGGTGTCTTGGTTTGAGCCCGGTGTCTGGCTTTTTGCCCTTGCCTTGCGGCGGGCGCCTTGGTAACACGTAGAGCGTCCCGCAAGTAAACGAAACGCTATTCCTGGCTGCATAAGCTCGCTGGAAAACGCTTGTTTTGCGTAGACGCTCATGAGCAGGTAACATTTATGCTTAAAGCAAACCCGCCAATGGCCTTATATGGACAGTCTGTAACGGCCCTTGGCACGACGGGCTTTGATAACTTTCTGACCTGAAGGAGTGGACATTCTCTTTAAAAATCCGCTGCCTCGTTTGGCTTTTCTAATGGAGCCTCTGAGTGTTCTTTTCATGTGACTAGTACCTAAATTGAGACAAACAAAATCGAGCTAAAAACTTTCTCGGTGAACTATGACTATCATTCTATCGCTTGGGTATTCTATCGATAGGATAGCTATGCTATCATCTATTGCAAATACTTCGCGCCGTCTGTCCTTCTGGGCAGACTAAAAATTTACGAATCCACCCCCTTTCTTGCTGTTTTCTAACCTTTCACCAGGTCTAGAGAAAAATCAAAGCAAGATGTCAGACACAATCGTCTTGAATGGGGATGGGTTCGTCTTACTGTCGGACACTAAAAATGGGCGCGAGCCTTACACAACCGAGAAACCACCGATGACGATTCACGACAAAGACGATGTGCGCTTGCTTAAGTCTACTCGGGACATTTGGAGCGAGGCCCAGAAGGCTCTTGTCAAAAATATGTCGCAACCCAGCTTTGAGAGCTGGATTCGGCCGGCTCAATTGGTTGATTACGCCCAGGGCGTGGCTACAATCGCCGTCAATAACGATTTTGTGCTTACTATGGTTTCCAACCATTACATGGAAGCGCTCGCCCAGGCTATTGGTGAAATCACTCAAGAGAAAGTGACAATAAAGGTTGTGGTCGACGCCGCGGTCAAGGCCGAAGCTTATAGTGCCACCATCGCCAGTATCACTTCCACTGCCCCCTCATCTGTTAATGCTTTAGGAATGGGCAGCGGCACGACAATTACCGGTGACGGCACTCATTCTGAAAACGGCTTAAACTCAGCTATTTCAGCCCTTAATGGCAACGATAGCGCTCAAGCCAGCCGCCCCGCTTATGGCGGTTCAGCCACAAATTTTGGCGGCGGGCTCAATATGGTAGCCAGCTCGTCGCAGAGCTACAGCCCTTCTTCAAGTCATATGCATGGTCAAGGCCTGCAAAATGGAGCCTCTTCGCGCTTGCCTGATGCCGCAGCGATACATATTTCGCGCAGCAATTTAAATCCTAAATATGCTTTTGATTCGTTTGTAGTGGGCGCCCATAACCGCTTCAGTCACTCAGCCGCACAGGCTGTGGCATTGCGGCCTGGTCAAGCCTACAACCCCCTCTTTATATATGGAGGAGTTGGCCTTGGTAAAACTCACTTGATGCACGCCATCGGTCATGAGATTCTCAAGGGATCGCCTAACGCCTCAGTGCGGTACATCAGTTGTGAAAAATTCACCAACGAACTGATTAATTCCATTCGCGACGACCGCATGATGGATTTCCGCAAGCGCTATCGCCAGATAGACGTATTGCTGGTTGACGACATTCAGTTTTTACAAGGAAAAGAGAGTACTCAAGAAGAGTTTTTCCATACTTTCAATGCGCTGCGTGATTCGGGCAAGCAAATTGTGCTTTCGTCTGATCGCCCTCCTAAAGCTATTGCTCGCCTTGAAGAGCGCTTGAGAAGCCGCTTTGAGTGGGGTCTTATTTGTGACGTGCAAGCGCCAGACTTAGAGACCCGCCTGGCCATTCTGCGCAAAAAATGCGCTGTTGAAGGCATGCGCATTGACGACGAAATTCTTGAATACATTGCTTCTATCTTCACCAACAATATTCGTGAACTGGAAGGCGCGCTGATTCGCAGCCACGCCTATGCCAATATGACCGGCGAAACTCTAACGGTGCACGCGCTGGCAGGCATGCTGCAGCCGACTACACCCAGCCGGCCCAAGGTCACCATCACCTGCGACCGCATCATCGATACGGTGGCCGCTCATTACCGCGTAGAGTCGAGCGAATTGCGCTCGGCCAAGCGTTCACAAGACCTGGCTTTGCCAAGACACATTGCTATGTATCTTGCTCACGATTTGATCAATATGAGCTTCCCCAGAATCGGCGAAGCATTTGGCAACCGCAAACACACATCTGCTCTATATGCGCATAGCAGAATCAAAGAGCTAATGGCTAAAGACCCCGGCCTGTCACAGTCGGTCAAGCAAATCACCGTCCAGTTGAGCGATTAACTGCCTGTTCAAAACTTGTGCATAACTTGTCAGCTCCTTGTCAGCACACTGTGTAAAGCCCCAAACCCAGCGCATATACAGCGTTTATCTTTGTACAAAGAGCACACAAGTTTTCTACAGGGGTAAATTAATCGGGGCTTGGCTTTCAGAGGTTATCTACAGAAATTGGCTCCCTCTCCTACTTCTATATAACTAACTTTAAAGACCTAACAGCAACAGAATTGCTAGAGATGGCTCAGGTTGCCGAAAAAATTACTTTCAAGAAGAGCAGCCGTTATTGAAAAACCTCGGGCTAACGAGTAATCTTTAGACACAGTAAAAACAGCCAGCCGGTAAGCTAGACATTCGAGGTTTTGAAATGCATTTCGCGGTTCAGAAAGATGTACTTGTAAAAGCCCTCAAAGACGTCACAAGTGCTCTGGCAACACGTGTAGTGCAGCCCATACTCAGTAACGTGCTGATTAAAAGCATTGACGAGTCTTCAATCAAATTCCACGGCACCGATCTTGATCTCACTATCGAAACCAAAACTCAAGCTGTGGTCTATACCCCCGGCGCAATCACGCTACCCGGTAAAAAGCTTTTAGAAATTATTTCCAAACTACCTAACGACCTGGTTTCTTTTCAAGTCAACAAAGAAACTTACGAAACCACCGTCACTTGCAAGCGTTCAAAGTTCAGCATTTCTGGCCTGCCTGCTGATGATTTTCCCAAAACCATCGACCAGCGTCCTAAAGAAGCTGTGCTCATGCCTGGCGACATTCTCAAGAAGAGCATTTTGCAGACAGCGTTTGCAGCAGCGAGCTTTGATACTTCCAGCATTTTAGGCGGCGTGTACATGGTCATTGCCGACGGCAATTTCGAATGTACAGCCACAGATGGCTCACGTCTGGCTCACCGCTTTGAAAAACTAAATCTGGCCGCGTCGGTCACTCCTCGCGTTGAGTCAAACGACGCTGAAGAAGCAGTGGGTGAAGCAAGCGAAGCAAAAACCGCAACCGCCACTTTAGAAAAACCAGCCGGCATCAAAGCAATTATTCCTGCCAAATCTTGTTCTGAAATCATCAAGGTGCTTGATTCAAGCGATGGCAACGAAGTCAGACTGGGTGTAATTAACGGTCAGATTACTTTCGAAACCGATACTCATTACCTTTCCACCAGACTGATTAGCGGCGAATATCCGCGCTATCAAGAGCTTTTCCCAAAAGACTTTTCTCATTTAGCCAGCTTCAAACGCGACGAACTAATGCAAGCCATCGATCGTGTAGCTGTCATGTCAGACGAGCGCACCCACCTGGTCAAATTGCATTTCGAATCAGAAAACGTGCAAATTTCCGCCAATACTCCTGACGTTGGTAAGGCACAAGAAGAAGTCTCCATCGGCTTAGAAGGCGAACCAATCGACATCGCCGTCAACGTTCGCTATTTGACTGACGTGCTGCAACGCTTGATGGTTGATGAAATTAAATTGGAAATGACCGGGCCACTGAAGCCGCTGATTATTAAAGGCGTGGGCGACGAAGGCTACAAGTATCTGCTGATGCCGGTTCAAGCCAAGTAAATCTGTAAAGAGTTCACTTTGAAAAATCTGTCTCCAACTTCAAATTTGCTTTTGAATTGGTGTGTGATTTTGATTTGCACGGCACCAGCTCAAGCGGCTGATCCTGCGCTTAAAGGCAATGTTTCGTCCACTAGTAAAACAGCCCCATCGTTGCCAGCCTCTAAAAATGCTGCTGCTGGTGCTATCGTCACCTCTGCTTACGGTCAGGGCGTGCACGCTTATCAGGCAGCTCGTTATAACGAAGCGGTTGCTTACATGTACGACGCCATCATGAAAGAAAAAGCTGGTGCTAATGCCTGGCTATACATGGGTAATTCTTACTACGCCATGGGTCAGAAAAAACGTGCCATAGAGACTTATCAGAGCATTAAGACTAGATTTCCAGGCACACCTCAGGCAATTGCCGCCGCACAATATTTGCAGCGCCTTAATCCTGTCTCCACAGCGGCTAAGACTGACGCTACTGAGACAGGCGCTACAGAGACAGCCGAAGGTAAAGATGAATCTGGCGAGAAAAAAGCGGCCACTATGTCACCAGCTGCAGTCCTGGCTGGGCTGCGTCAGCGCATGAAAATCATTAGACCTGCTTATGGTCGTACCGAAGTCACTAAACGCACTATTGCCGCCGTTGACGCTTGCTTCGACAAAATTCCACCTCAAGTGCGTGAGATTCTCTACAAAAACGACATCAAATTTGAAATCACTCCCACCATGATTGATAAATATCCTGAAGGCGCTTATCAGGAAGTGGCTGGTTACGAGGGTGGCACCAGTAAGAGTTGCCCTGGATTATTTGATAACGGTACGATTGTTTTGAGTCAGGCAACAATCAATGAAAGCACCGACGAGGTCAATAAACCGCGCAAGGTGGACGATCTGGAAGGAACGTTCTTGCACGAAACCGGCCATGCTTTAGACCATTGTTTAGATTGGTATTCGCGCTCAAAAGAGTTCAGACATAACTACTATCTTGATATTGCTAGAGTGCCAGATGACGTGGCCCCCCGCATCAGTTATTTTCTGCAAAAGTCTGACGCCGGGCAAATAGAAAGCTGTGCTGAACTGACGTCAATTTTGCTCGGCAACAATCGAGGCAAAGACGCTGAGCTGACTATTTATTTTCCTAATACGCTCAGTTTTATCCGGAAGAAGCTTGGTTTGTGATTTTTGCTTGTTTGTGTCTTTTTGCGCTTTCGGCTCAGAGTACTTCTTTTTGCGCAGCCTAAGAATTTTTACAACTCTTAAGTTGTAGAATTTTACAACCGTTAGGTTGTAAAATTTCTTAGGCTTTTTCAAAGGAGTATCCACCGATGGTCACGCGCGATCCCAGAGTCACTGGCCTTAGACGCCGTCAGGTTGAGCAGGCCGTGGCCGCAAACGTTTCCATCAGGCACATACCCCAGTTTGAAAGAGGCTTCATTCGCGAAATTAAAGAAGCCCTGGCTATGACCACAGGTCAATTGGCCGAAAGGCTCGGTATCAGCCAGCAAGGCGTATCTAAATTAGAACTCAGTGAGCAGGCTGGCACCATTACCTTGAACAGCCTGAACAAAGTAGCAGCCGAATTTGACTGCAAACTTGTTTATGCCTTAGTGCCTAATCACTCTCTGTCAAAAACTTTAGAAGCACACGCACTAAAAGCGGCATCAACCATTCTTGGTGAACCAGAAGACAGTCAGGCCGTAACCAAATTGGCCAAGCAAATGATGATCCGATCATCGCCGGAAATTTGGAATAATTCCTGAAACAAATTAGTAAGCTTCTGAAACTGGCCCTGTGCGTGGGTCTACTTTACTCAAATGAATGTCAGGGTAAAGCTCTTTGAACTTAGCCAGGTCCCATTTGTTCTTAAACAACAAAACCGGATCTTCGAATTTGTCAGTGGCCACAGTGCAACTAGCCAGATTAGGAGCAGATTTGAGAGTTTCCCAGGCGCCCACAACCCAGAGCGCTTTGTGAATTTCAACATTGCGCAAAGTTGTATTGGCACCATATTCTGCCTGCAATCTAAATTGCACCACTTCAAATTGCAGCGCACCGACAGCAGCCAGCAGCGGGTAGCGAGTATCTCTTTCCGTCATCCAGAGAATCTGGATAGCACCTTCATCTTGCAAGGCAATAATGCCCTTGTGGAATTGCTTATATTTGCTTGGCTCTTTATTTTCGAGAAAAGCAAATAGTTCAGGGGCAAAAGTTGGAATGCCCGGATAGGATAATTTTTTGCCACTGCTTATAGTGTCACCAATAGCAAAAGCACCGGGGTTGCTGAAGCCCACAATATCTCCAGGATAAGCCTTTTCAATCGATTGACGCTCTTTGGCAAAAAGCTTTTTTGGTTGGCTCAGTTGAATGCTTTTTTGCGTGCGGCTATTAATTACACTCATGTCTTTTTCAAACATGCCTGAGCAAACGCGTACAAAGGCAATTCGGTCGCGAT
Source organism: Candidatus Obscuribacterales bacterium (assembly GCA_949127735.1). Lineage (GTDB taxonomy): Bacteria > Cyanobacteriota > Vampirovibrionia > Obscuribacterales > Obscuribacteraceae. The sequence continues at coordinate 8,894 of CASBPX010000118.1, forward strand.
GGCGTGGATCCATATTGGCTTGCAGCTTAAAGACAAAACCGGTGAAATCAGTAAAGGTAGGCGGCACATCACCTTCGCTTGAGGGGAAGGCACCTGGCTTTAGAGAAAGTGAAATGAATGATTTTAAAAAGAGCTCAACACCAAAATTATTCATGGCACTGCCAAAATAGACCGGCGTCAGTTCGCCCGCATGAATTTTTTCGAGATCAAGTGGATGAGAAGCCGCTTCCAATATTTCCAACTCTTCCATCAATTGACTATAAAGAGCTGCCGGCACAAGTTCTTTGACTTTAGGATCGTCAAGTTTATAAGTGGCTACCTCGCCTCTGGTGCGGCCTCCCACAGTGCGTTCAAATAAATAAACGGTGCTTGTTAGTCTGTCGACAACACCTTTAAATTGGTCGCCGGTGCCGATTGGCCAATTGACCGGATAGGTCGATAGTTTGAATTCTTTTTCAATTTCATCAATCAACTCAAGTGGCTCTCTGCTGGGCCGATCTAATTTATTGATGAATGTGAAAAGCGGTAACCTGCGCATGCGGCAGACTTCAAAAAGTTTGCGTGTCTGGGGCTCGAGGCCTTTGGCAGAGTCAATCAGCATCACCGCATTGTCGGCGGCGGCGAGAGTTCTGTAGGTGTCTTCGCTGAAGTCCTGGTGGCCTGGTGTGTCTAGCAAATTAAGACAGCAGTCTAAGTATTCGAATTGCAACACGGTTGATGTAATCGAGATGCCACGCTGTTTTTCCAGCTCCATCCAGTCAGATGTAGCGTGGCGTTGCTCACGTCTCGATTTGACTGCGCCAGCTTCGTCAATGGCACCGCCAAAAAGCAACAGCTTTTCAGTCAATGTTGTTTTGCCGGCGTCAGGGTGCGAAATGATGGCAAAAGTACGTCTGCGGTCAGATTGCTCTTGCAGCTCGGCTTCTATATCGCTCAATGCGGGCGTGGTTAGTTGTAGTCCATTACCGTTCATCTGTTACCATTAACGTTGTCATGCGCCGTTTGGCGAGTATACCACAGGCTGTGAGAGCCTTTCAGGAGCTTCGGCGGAAGAGTGCAATTGCTGTTACATTTATAAGTTGAAAGCGGGTAAAAGTTATACAGACCGGTCAGAGGCGTCCTTCAAATGCGTTCGTCAGTGCAATTTTTACTCAGCCTGCTAATCTCGGGCATGCTCGCAGGCAGCTTCAGTCAAACTGCTCTCGCCGTCACTGAAAAAGAAGTGGACAATTTAGTGATTATTTACCGGCAGGGTAAATATCTCGCCGCTGAAGCCATGGCTAAAGCACTGCTCGAGCAAGATCCCGGAAATTTGCGTGTGCATTATTATCTGGCCAATTGTTGTGTCAAGCTGCTTAAAATTGAAGAGGCTGAAGAGCAATATTCCATCTGTGTCGAAACAGGCAAGGGTACTAAGATTGCCGAACTTTCGACGATTGGTTTGCAAAGGTTGGAGCAAATCACCAACTCCACTACTTTGGCATCATCAGCGCGGATGGTTGGTGCCAATACAGATCTCAAACAATTGCAAACGCGCTTAAAACAGCAGACTGCGGCAAGCCGCTCCCAGGCTTTAGCAGAAGCGGAGTTGGCCAAACGCAAAATCCGCGATCGCTATTTGAGCCCCGGGCTGACCACAGGCAGTGAGCAGGTGGAAATTGCCAGAATCGATGCCGCTTATCGCAAGCGACTGGCCGATTTGTCTAATCGCGAAATAGCGATTTTAAGTCAGGCTGGAGGGAATCAGAAGACTAATCTGATGCCTCTGGGAAGTAATTTATATGTGCAAAATTATGTCAACTTCGGCGATGATAATATTGAAGAAATTCCACTTTACGCGCCGCTTAAAGCTACGGCAAAAAGTTTGCCTGATTTGAAATCGACAGCGAAAAAAAACTTGCCTATCAAACCGAAGAAAACGAAAACTATGGCTCTGGCTGTCGAGTCTAAGAAAAAATGAGCAAAGGTGAACGTGTTCTTTTCGGCACTATTTTTGCTTCTGCCACTCTAGCTTTTACCGTCAATATTTTTGCTGTTGATTTATGCGCGGCTAAAACTTTAGAAGCTACTAAAATAAAATTATTCGGCCGAGTCGACGCCCTTTCGGCCGCCTGCAGCGCTGCTGGTATCAGGCTTGAGAGCAGGCAGTTGCCGACAACAATTTTAAAAGTGCGTCTGGGATCTCCTGCCAGCTATGCTGGTGTTATCGATGACGATCAAGTGATTAGCGGCACCATATCTGGTGACACTATGCGCTTAAATTTAAATCGTCAGGGCCGTCATTATAGTGTTGCTCTTAAAATACGCGCAGAAACTTCGCCATTGACTGCGGGGGCAAATGCAAGTGGCTCTACAGTAACCACCCAGAAATCGACCCAGGCTTTTAATTTGGCTTTGCACGAAAGAACAAGGCAGCCAGACTGGAATGTTTTGCGCCAGTATCAAATTGCAGTGGTTGTTGATCAGTCAGGCTCGATGAATGATGGCATTGGTCAGTCTAATACTTCTAGATGGCAATGGTGTTGCAAGCAGCTTGAATCGTTCGCCTCAGAGGCGCAGAGGGCCTCCAGCCAACCATTGAGCTTGGCCACTTTCAATCATGAATATAGGGTGGCAC
>CASBPX010000119.1 GCA_949127735.1 Candidatus Obscuribacterales bacterium
ACCCACGGCCTCAGTGGTGGCATCTGCTGATTTTGAGCTGGCGCGCTCTTTGCAAAGTCAGCTGTCGGCGCCGAAGTTTCGTGTCTACGCCAGCGATGACCCGGTTGGTGTGGAGCTGGGCGGCACTTTGAAAAATGTAATTGCCATTGCCGCCGGCATCTGTGATGGTTTATCTCTTGGTGTCAACGCTAAAGCCTCGCTTCTTACTCGCGGTTTGGCCGAAATTACCAGGCTGGCTGTGCGTCTTGGTGCTAAGCCGCATACGATGGCCGGTCTGGCGGGAATGGGCGATCTCTTTGCTACGTGCTCCGGGCCACTTTCACGAAATTATCGAGTTGGTTATGAGATGGCGCGCGGCCGCCCCCTCAGTGTCATTCTCGACGAGCTTGGCTCAGTGGCTGAAGGGGTGACCACTGCCGAGTCTGTTTGTGAACTTTCTCAAAGACTGGGGCTGGAGCTGCCCATAGCCTGGCAAGTGGAGTCCACACTTAAGGGAAATTCAACACCTGCAGGCGCTATCATGGCACTCTTAAGCCGTCCTCTAGCAAAGGAATGAAGGCTTAATATCTGTCAGAAAGACATACCAGAGAACACAACAGAGAACATAACAGGGTAAACAAAAGAGGGAATGCCGGTGCCGAAGCGAGTTTTAATGCTGTCCTGGGAGTATCCGCCAAGAATCATCGGTGGTTTAGCTCGGGTAGTTTGGGCCCTCTCTCGCGAGCTAGTCAAGCGCGGTTGCGAAGTTCACGTAATTACAGCAGATCATCCCGGTCAGCCTGAACACGAAATTGCTGACGGTGTGCATGTGCACCGTGTCAAAACTCAAACTGATACCACTCCAGATTTTCTGACATGGGTCAATCGTTTGAATTTTGGCTTGCTGCAATACGCCATTCAAATTCATCGCAAAACTCCTTTTGATATTATTCACGCCCATGACTGGATGGTGGCAGACGCTGCCTGGGTGATGAAGAGTGGTTTCGGCATTCCTTTTGTTGCCACCATGCACGCCACTGAATCTGGCCGCATGCACGGTATTCATGGTGATTTGCAAAGCTACATTCACCAGATGGAATGGCGTTTGACTTTTGAAGCATGGGAAGTAATCGTCAATTCCAACTCAATGCATGATGAGCTGCAGCGTTCGTTTAAAATGCCGTCCGACAAAATTGTAATTATTCCGAACGGTACTGATCCGGAAACTTTCAATTTCCCTTTCACTAATCATGCCATTCGCAGCAATTACGCTCGGGATCAAGAGCAAGTTATTCTTTATGTTGGTCGCATGGTGCGCGAAAAAGGTGTTCAGGTTCTACTTGATGCCGCTCCTCGAGTACTGGCTGAACGGCCAGGCACGCAGTTCCTCATGGTCGGCACCGGCTATTATCTGGAGGATTTAAAGCGTCAAGCTTGGAGCAACGGTGTCGGTGAGAACGTGCATTTCCTTGGTTATATAGGCGACAGCGAACTGCTCGACCTCTATAAGGTTGCCGATGTAGTTTGTATTCCCAGTCTCTATGAGCCGTTTGGTATCGTCGCTTTAGAAGGCATGGCCGCTAAAGTTCCGGTGGTCACTTCAGATGTTGGCGGGCTGAAAGACTTTGTTGAAAATATGGTTACTGGTGTCACCACTTATGCCGGCGATGCCACATCACTTGCCTGGGGTCTGCTGCAAGTCTTACGCAATCCTGAGCTGGCACAGCGTTTGCGCGAAACTGCTTACGACAAAGTCACCCATATTTATAACTGGAGAGTAATTGCCAGTCGTACTTATGAGGTCTATGAAAAAGTTCTCAATGAGGCCAACATGCAAAAAGCCAATCAAGAGACCTCACCAGATGCGGTGGCACCTGCCGAAGTAATCGGTAAGACCATGGCACAGTTGCCTACCGCAGCTAAAGCGGGAAAGACTAAAAACTAGTTTAGCTCGTTGTTTTAATTCGTAGATAGCTCAGGAGAAATGTATGAAAGCGGTAATCATGGCTGGTGGTTCCGGAACACGTCTGAGACCCCTAACTTGCAATCTGCCCAAGCCCATGGTGCCGGTAGGGAACAGGCCCATGGCCGAGCATGTGGTGAACTTGCTGAAAAAGCATAATTTCCGCGACATCGTTTTTGCTCTGCACTATCTACCAGATGCCATTCGTGATCACTTTGGCGACGGCAGCGATTTCGGTGCCAACATCAGCTATTCCATTGAAGAAGGCAAACCGCTTGGTACTGCCGGTTGCGTCAAAATGGTGCAAGACCATCTTGATTCTACTTTCGTTGTTATTTCAGGCGACAGTTTGACTGACATGGACCTTTCGGCCGCCCTTAAATTCCACAAAGAGAAAAAATCGAAAGCTACTCTCATTCTTAAAAGGGTAGAAAATCCTCTCGATTACGGCGTGGTTATCTGTGACAACGATCAGCGCATTCAGCGTTTTGTAGAGAAGCCAGGGGCCAGTGAGATTTTTTCCGACACAGTTAATACCGGCACTTACATTTTAGAACCTGAAGTTCTGCTCTACATTGTTATGGGCCGCGAACAAGATTTTTCCAACGATCTTTTCCCTCTGCTTTTGCTTAGAAATGAGCCTATGTATGGTTATGTGGCTGACGGTTACTGGTGCGACATCGGCAACCTGGCCGTTTACCGCCAGGCTCATAAAGACGTGCTTGATGGCCTGGTTGAAATCGAGTGCGACCTGCCGCAGATTCAACCAGGTGTGTGGGTAGGTCAGGGCACACAAATAGACTCTTCCGTTAAGCTTGAAGCGCCGGTAATGATTGGCAAAAATTGTCGCATCGGCAGAGAGACTATAATTTCTCCCCACACCACTCTTGGTGACAATGTGGTAGTGCAAGAAAAAGCCTCTCTCAAACAACCGGTTGTTTGGTCAAATGTCTATGTTGGTGCAAAAGCAGAATTGCGTGCTTGTGTAGTCTGTAATAACGCCACTATCCATAGTTCCGCTTCACTGCTGGAAGGGGCCATTATCGGTGACAATTCTTCCATCGGTCAGGAAGCGTCAGTCAATCCTGACGTGCGCATCTGGCCTGATAAAAATGTAGACTCCGGCGCTAAAGTGCTAACGTCTTTAATTTGGGGCACCAGGGCTCCTCGCACTTTATTTGGTGCCCACGGTGTGCGTGGTCTGGCCAATGTAGAAATCACTCCTGAATTTGCCGTTAACCTTGCCGCCGCATATGGTGCCACTCTTAAAGGTGGGCCAGTGTTGGTCAGCCGCGATTACTGGAAAGTCAGCCAGATGATCAGCCGCACCATCGTCTCTGGTCTTGTGTCAGTGGGCATCGAAGTGCAAAATCTAGAATCGATGTCACTGCCGATTTCAAGGCACTATGTTAAGACGCAGAGAGCTGCTGGCCTTGTTCACGTGCGAGTTTCACAAAGAGAAATCGAAAAAATCACAATTGAGTTTTTCGACAATCAAGGGGTGGCGATTACCAAATCGATGGAGCGCAAAATTGAAAGCACCTTCTTCAAAGAAGACTTCCCGCGCTGTTCTCCAGCCGATGTAGGCACCATCTCGTTCCCCAGCCGTGTGCGCGAATATTATGTGGACGAGTTTCTCAACCACGTTAAAGGGCAGGTCTTCGAAGAAGACAAAGTGCCATTCTGTATCGTACCGGGCACAAATTACACTCGGGTAACGAAAACAGGCAACCTGGCCACACACGCTCCGAAAGCGGTGATTGACTATGCTATGGCGGAAACCGGTGTGCTGCTGCCAGACTTGTTGGGGCAACTGGGCATAGAGACAGTGGTGCTCAATTCATCCATACGCAACACCCCGCCAAAACAAGAAGAGCGCATTACTATGCGCAAGCAGTTGGCTGATGTGGTCAAGGCGTTAAACGCCGATCTCGGCGTGCAGATTGGTCGCAACGGTGAACAAATGACTCTGGTTGACGAAACCGGTCAGGTGATTCGCGGCGAACTGCTTTTGGCCACAGTGGCCGATATTATTTTGCGTGATAAGCCGGGTCGGTCTATTGTCGTGCCGGTTAATTCAAGCTCGATTGTAGAGCGCATTGCCTCCCGCTATAACTGCAAAGTTGTTCGCTGCAAAGCTTCTGAAACTGAAATCGGTAGTACCACTGCGCGTATGGAAGACGCAGTGGTGGGCGGTAGCGCCAACGGCTGCTTCATTTTCCCTGAATTCCAGAACGGCTACGACGCCATGTTTGCAGTGGGTCAGGTGCTTGAGCACCTTACCTACCAGGGTCGCACTCTTCATCAAGCTGTGACCGATTTGCCGCCATTGTTCTACCAGGTTGACTCTGTTCACTGTCCATGGGAGCGTAAAGGTCGAGTGATGCGCTTGCTAGTGGAAAAACACCACGATCGGCCTATGGAGCTCTTGGACGGTGTCAAAATTCAAACCAGGCCTGACCACTGGATTTTAATTTTGCCGGATGCCGTGGAACCGCTGGTGCACGTTTATGCAGATGGTGCTGATTTGCAACAGACTTCTGCGGATCTCAACGAATATACGCAGATGGTGCGATATTTGCAGCGCGCTTAGTGATCTCAGGGCAAAACTCACAATTAATCAAAAGTCGGTATAAATTCCGGCACTTTGAGGCTATTAAGCTACTATTGAAGAGATTTGAATTGCGCCAATCTGGGCATACCAGACTTGGCTGGCAAGGAGGCCTTGTTTGTTATGTTCGGAAAAAATGATGGTAGACAGCAACCCAATAAGTCTGGAAAAGAACGCAAGTTTCTAGATGGTAATCCGGGTAACCCAACGCAGCAAGCGCAACAAGGGCCTGGTCGCCAGGTCGACCGCTCCATGTTTTCCAACGGTGCCATCGCTCCTCAAGCTGGTCAGCAAGCTGATTGGTCAATGGCGGTGTCGGAGCAGATTCTCGTTTACCACGAGTCTGAACCGGTTGCCCACGGTCAAGACTGGATGTCGCAGCTCAAGCAAGAATCGTTGCAGTTTCTCGCTGACCAGCGCGGCGTTCATCTGCAAGAAGTTTATCGAGAGTCAATCTACAAGTCAGGTATCGCCATTCTGGTTGACAAGATTTATGGCCTTCTGCAGCGCTATATGTATGAGTTTAACCAAGTGGCCAACGGCACCGAGTTGCACGTCACCGGTTCGATTTCTGGAGATGTAACTGAGGTCACTCGCTACAACCGTTTTAGAGAAGCGGAAGAAACCAAAACATATTTCCGCTGTCGCTTTTCTACCAAACTTTGCTCACTCTGTGTGCGCGGTTGCGACGACATTGTCGAAGCGTTTATCGTGCCTACCAGTAAAGTCATGGCTTTGAGTCGTACTGAAAATGATTATCCGCCGTTGGCAACCATACAAGTGCGCATCACCGAGCAAGGCATGATGTGGCGTATGCAAGACAGTAATCCGCCGGTGGAAACTCTTGATCAGCTTTGCATGTGGTTATTTTCGGCCATGGTGCAAGAAACTAAGAATTATGCCCGTTTAAATGGCGACGAGGCAGTCGGATAAAACTCTTGAGCAATCCGCAGAGAAGACCACCAGGTCTTCTCTTTCACTTTGTAAGCACCAGATCGATGACACCATCTCTGGTATTATTTTGAGGAAATGCCCTTTGCCATGTTTTAATACATGTAGATTTAATTCTCATGCAAGTGGTAATAACTTGATAGTAAGAGTTGTTTTTCCTTAAGTCTCTTGAAAATCTAGGAGCTAATTTTCTATGGTTGCTATCAATCCCGAGATGTTGCGGGAGCTTCTCGAAGAGTTCACAGAGAAGGAAGAAGTTACTCGCGAAGAGATGAATGCTATCAATCAGCAGATAGCCGAGTTAGAAAAACGCATCGAATCAAGTAAAACAAAGCTTGCCGGCCTAAACAAAGACCGCGACAAAATTACAGCCATGAGAGAACGTTATCTTTCTGGTAATTGGAAATTGCAGCTCAGCAACATGGCAGAGAATCACCGAGCTGCCGCTGTTCAAGCTGTAGCTCAAGTTTCAAATGATCCACTTGCGGTTACACCTGCACCTGAACCAGTTCCAGCTACTGCTCCGGCAGCGACTCCTACGCCAGCCGAAGGCAGAGCGGCTCGCCGTGCCGCTCGCGAAGCTGCTAATCAAGCTCAAGCTGTAATTCCGCCTGCTCCAGAATTACAAGTTTCAGAGTCGAGAGCGCCAGAACCGGCTCCCGCCCCCGCGCCTGAACATATGCCGCCAGTAGTGGAAGTGCCCCCGGCAGAACCAGTTTTTCAGGATGTCTCCAATCAGGCTGCCGAGCCTGAAGCCCAACCTTATTTTGAGGATGAAGACACCGCTACTTTTGATATTACAGGTCAATCAGATTCAGGAATTGATTCAGGACTTGATTCAGGACTTGATTCAGGAATTGATTCAGGAATTGATTCAGGAATTGAACATGCGCCGCCTGATGATCCGATCATGAGTTCCTTTAATGCCGCTGCCAGCGCTCCGGACCCTGACCTGTCGGCCGCTTTCGCTCAAAATGTTCCAGTGGCTGCTCCGGCAGCTGAACCTGCCGCCGAATTGGAAAACTCCGGATTTTCGTGGAGTTCCACTGCCATTACTGCTGTAGAGCCGGCTACTCCAACTATGCCTAATCCAGTTATGCCTGGCCCAATTGTATCGGCTCCCAGCATGCCCGCCAATCCCTGGGGTGATCCTCAACCGACTGTAGCAGCGGCTCCTGTCGATCAGCGCCAGAGTGCCGGCGACATTTGGGGCCATCCAGAGGCAGCTCAAACGTCCGCTCCACCAGCACCGATATCTAGTCCTAATACTTCTGCTGGTCCTGGTCCAGCCACTACAGCGGCTCCAGCAGCCGGTGGCTGGGGCGATTTTGGTGAAGATTGGCAAATGGCTGAGGCCCAAAAAGCTACAGGTAACAAAATACCCACAGTCTCCCAGCCAGTCAGCGAGCCACCGTCTGAAAGCACTGGCGGCGGATGGGGTCAACAGGCTTCGCCGTGGGGCGCTCCTCAAGCACCCGCTGTTGATACTGGTGGTGGCGGATGGGGACGACCTACTGCTAGTCGTCAAAACATGCCCGCCATGGCACCACCTGGAATGTTACCCGGACCGGCTATCAATCCCAATCCTAATCCTAATCCCAATCCTGTTGCTAGTGCGCCGGCAGAAGCACAAGCGCCCGCCGACGCCTGGGGGCGCAGCTCGCAATCTACAGCCGCATGGGGCACACAAAGTAGTCCGTGGGGCGATCCTGCGGTCCAGTCTCAAGCTCCCCAGGTCACTCAAGCTCCGCAAGCACCGGCACCAGCGCCGGCCACCAGTTTTGAACAACCACCAGCAAGCGAAGCCGCACCATCCAGTTTAGCCCGAGCAGCTGATGGAGCTTTGATTAGTCCTGTTAAAGGTCGTCGTCGTTCAACCGGCGCACCGGCAGCATTCGATTGGGGCTCACCTGATTCGAGCACTGCTGCAGATCCCAATCAGGCGGGCGCTTCAGAAGATCCAAACGACAACAAAAAAATCGACGACGTACTCAAGGGCCTTTTTAAATAGCGCTTGAAATCAGTTGAGACGGTTTGCGGGCGGGTGCTGATAAGACAGCCGTCATACTGTTCGTTAAGCTGTTTGTTAACATATGCTGCGTTAAAGGCGGTTTCGCCGCCGCTTTTTGCTTGTAGAGCCGATAAGGCTGCTTTAGATGGGAGACGCAATGAAACAAGTTTGTTCAATGATGGCCGGTGTGGTAATTGAAATACTCGTCAAACCGGGTGATCAGGTTAGCGAAGGCACTGACGTAGCCATTCTTGAATCAATGAAGATGCAATTGCCAGTTGCCTCTACTGAGGCAGGCAAAGTTGAAGAAATCAAAGTCACTGGCGGAGATTTCGTCAACGAAGGCGACCTGATCATCACGCTAAGCTAGTCTAATTATTAGTGGTTAATTATGTTCGAAGCATTGCCAGCCAGCATTCAAGTATTTGAAGTCGGCCCCCGCGACGGGTTGCAGAACGAGTCGGCTATGGTGGCCACAGCCGATAAAATCAAACTGATTGAAGCACTTGCTGCCGCCGGCCTCAAACAAATTGAAATCACTTCCTTTGTTTCGCCTAAGTGGATACCACAATTAGCTGATGGTGCGGCTCTCGCTAAAGAGTTGCATTTAGCCCCGTCACTTGGCGTGCGCACCTCTGCCCTTGTTCCAAATTTGAAAGGGTATGAAGCGGCTGTGCAGGCCGGCCTCAAGCAAATCAATTTATTCATGTCGGCTTCGCAGTCGCACAGTAAGAAAAATATCAATAAAACTATTGACGAGGCAGTGGCTGCCATGGCCGAAGTGGCCGCAGTTGCTAAAGCTGATGGCAAGCGGGTGCGCTGTTACCTTTCCACAGTTTTTGCCTGTCCTTATGAAGGAAAAATTGCACCGCGTGCGGTTTTTGAAATTGTGCAGAAACTTTTGGCCATGGATGTCGACGAAATTTCACTGGGCGACACTATTGGTGCAGCCACACCAAGAGAAGTGTTTGAGATGGTCAAGGCACTGTCAAAAGATGTATCGCTATCGGCACTGGCTCTGCATTTTCACGATACGCGCGGTACGGCACTGGCCAATGTGGTGGCAGGGTTGGAGAGCGGCGTTACCATTTTCGACAGCAGCCTGGGCGGCCTGGGCGGTTGCCCATATGCGCCAGGAGCCTCAGGAAATCTGGCCACAGAAGATCTCGTCTACATGCTGCACGGTATGGGTATTGACACCGGCATTGATTTAGAAAAACTTGTAGATGCTGGAATACTCGCGCAAAAAATCTTGGGCAAAAAATTGCCTGGTCGTTATTTAATGGCACGGTTGGCGGAGCGCGAACAATCTCTTAAAGCAAGCGCTCGAGGTGGAAATTGACGATGATAAAAACTAAGGAAAGCGTTGCTATGACTGATGAAGTGCTCACCATAGAAAAAGAAGGCTCCATCGCCTGGCTTAAACTCAATCGTCCTAAAGTGATGAACTGCCTCAATCGGCCACTATTGAATGCACTTTTGCAGGCTTGTGAAGAACTGGCCAACGATCGCCAGGTCAGAGTCGTGGCTATCATCGGAGCCGGCGGTAAAGCATTTTGCGCCGGCGCTGATCTAGCGGAGCGAAAGGGCATGACTCAAGGCGACACGCTCGATTATCTGGCCTTAATTCAACGCACCATGCGAGCTATTGAAACCTTACCTCAGGTGGTAATTGCAGCTATCAATGGCTCGGCCTGGGGCGGCGGATTTGAACTGGCACTAGCTTGTGATCTTAGGGTTATGCTTGACACAGCTCAAATGCGTTTGACTGAAGTCAAACTTGGTATCATCCCTGGTGCTGGTGGTACTCAGCGCTTACCTCGCCTGATTGGTAAATCAAGAGCGAAGGAATTGATTTTGACCGCGGCGCCCGTTACTGCTGAAAATGGCATGGCCATTGGCTTGATTCACAGAGTGGTTAAGCTCGAAGCCGATTATATGAGTAGCCCCGCCGGCAGAGCCGTCAGCGAAGGTGGTTATCTTGAACCATTAATGGCTCAGGTAAGAATCTGGGCTGCAGAAATTGCTACAGCTGCACCACTATCATTGCGACAAGCGAAAATTGCTATTGACCAAGGCTATGACCGCGATCTAGAAGCGGGGCTGGCTCTGGAAACGCGCGCTTATCTTGAACTGGTTAATACTAAAGATCGCCTGGAAGGGCTGTCGGCGTTTGCGGAAAAACGCTCACCGGTTTTTCTCGGAGAATGACAAGGCAGTGACAAATCGATTTTCAAAGCAAGCCCAAGATTTAGAAGCAATCTGGCAAAAAACAATTTCAAACCAAAACGATTTTCCCAGTTTTTCTGGATACAAAGAAAAGATGAACGGCAACAGCAACGGTATCAAGCAAAATCAAATCATCGAAACTCCAACCAGAGAAACGTTGCCTCTGCCGGTATCCGCGTTGATTCTTTGTGGTGGTAAATCGCAGCGCATGGGCAGGCCTAAAGCTTTCTTGCCATACGGCGGCACCACCATGATCAATCATATTTTGGGAGTGGTCAAAGACCTATTTGCTGAAACTTTTTTGATCGCTAATGAGCCAGAAGCTTTCGAAGATTTCGAAGTTGATGTAGTAAAAGATATTCTGCCTTATCGGGGCCCTCTGGGCGGTATTCTTTCAGGGCTTCTGGTGGCACAGTATCCTCATGCTTTTGTCATTGCCTGTGATATGCCTCTTGTCGAGCCTAAGTTAATTCGGCAGCTGGTCGGTCGGCGCCACGATCATGATGTTGTGGTGGCATCGCACGAAGATGGTATTGAACCTCTACTTGGAGTTTATTCTAAAAACTGTATCAAACCTTTAGAAGAGTCATTATTCAACGGTGACCTGTCACTCAAAGACTTTCTTTCTGGTCTCAATTCGGCTACTTTTGAAATCGACGAGACTAAAGAAGAGTCTGGTTTACCAGCTTATTTTAATGTAAACACGCCGCAAGACTACAGCCGCCTGGTGACGGGCGGTGCTCTTCAAATTTTCCCCAATAAACGTAACTAACTGTCCTGCAAACTCGCTCGGCTGCCTAGGCGGACTTAACCGGAAATTTAGCCGGTTGACAACCTGGTAAGATTGAGTAACCAGCGAGGAAGTATGACAGAACCTAAAAAACTGATTTCTCTGCTACGTACTTTTGAGGAGCAGGCCGCCGAGCGGGCCACAAAGCTAATTGCAGAACAAAGAGGCATTGAACTTGCATCTTTAAGTGCGCGCGCCGATAAAGATCTGGTTCAGGCTCTCAAAGCAGAGGCTCAGGCGGAATTGCTCAGTGAGCAGGAATTGCACCTGGTTGAAAGCGCAACAAAGCTGGCTGAAGCTCTCGCTTCGCTGGCTGTTCAAACCGTGGAAATCGAGGCGGCCAAACTGTTGTCTTTGCAGAGGCAAGATTTTGTTGCCACACTGACGCACGGCTGAGGGCGAAGCCATTATCGAAGTGCATGATGATGGCGTAGGCAGCGCATGGTGGCAAAATTGAATGTCTAGATTGTTCGAAGGGAACGTTGTTTCGAGTTTCACTGCCCGATAAAGGCGTGATTACTCAGGAGAATCCGTGAGTTCAGTTGTACGTGATATAGAGGTCTTAATTGTTGAAGACGATATGCTCCTCAATAAAGTTATGACTGTGCAATTAAAGCTTGGGGGAATAAAGGTACGCAATGCTTTTAACGGTGAACAGGCCCTAAGTCTGATCGCACAAGCCGTACCCAGTCTTTTATTGCTTGACGTCACAGTGCCGGCTCTGGATGGATTTGGGGTAATAGCTGCCCTGCGCAGTTCAGATAAAACGTCGTCTATTCCACTGATAATTCATACCGCCCTCGATTTGACCGAACAAGAGAAGCTGACTTTGGTTTTAGGGCCGACAAAATTCATTACCAAATCAACCGCTTACAGCGATAAGATAATAGGGCTCATTGATGAACTAGTGACACCGATTGCAAAAGCTTCTACTTAAAAGCAGTAAGTAATCTTTGAATCGATTAAACAGTGCCAATTTCTATGAGTACTGGAGCCTGGTTTATTTCTGCTACTTTTAAAAATCTAGATCATTCACCGACCAGCATATGGTTGGTGTTTAAGGCAGTCTACTGGAAAGACATGCTTCATTCTTTCAGAGACAAAGACGTTTTCATTTATACCTTTGTTGTTCCAACTCTGTTGTATCCGGTTTTGCTGCTTGGATCGGCTGAAATTATGATGCTCAAGGCCGATGCCGACAAGGACAAAACCATTAAGTATGCGGTTGCCGCAAATTCAATCAACGATGCTGGCATTAATCGCATCGACGAAATTTTGCAAAAGCGCAAGCACTTTGTCAAAGTCGCTAGCACCAGTATTGAGCAAGACCTCGACTCGGGAAAAATTGACGGTGTACTTTCGCGCCATCATGGCGAATTTAACTATGTTGAAATCAAAGTCAATAAGCTCGCTAAAATGGCATCACTTGATGATGAAATAAACGCCGAAACCAGTAAGGCCTATAATGACGATTTATCGAAAACTCTTACAGCACGGGGTTTGGCCCGCGAGAATTTGCAAGGATTTTCAGTTGAGTCGCGCAATCTGGCTTCGGAGAAAAACAATATTCAAAAGCGGTCACCAGATAAAAATGCCGGCATGCATTTAGGTAAGGCCAGTAAAAATTTAGAAAATATTTCAGCTACCTTTGTGCTGCTTATTTTTAGTCTACTTATGCTTGGCCTAGGGGCCGCTTACCCGGCTATTGCCGTCACTGCTGAAGAATTTGAACGCAACACCATTGAGACTTCATGCCTGTTGCCGGTATCGAGATCACTATTGATGCTGGGCAAGCTATTCTCAGTCTCAACTTTTGCTTTGCTATCGGGTGTGATTAATTTTGTCAGCCTTTATGCAGTGGCGCAGATGGTGCTCTCGCAAACTAAGCTGTTTGCTTCCATGGGCAGCGATCCTCTGCGAATCAGTCTTAATGCCACACAGGTTTGCGGTTTAATTGCTGGTTATGTTCTCGTCGGTTTACTGATTTCGTCTTTGTTGATCTTGGCCACCAGCTTCTGTCGCACAGTGCGCTCAGCCCAGCAATGGACGACTTTTCCACTTTTTATCATTTTGATTTTGCCACCGTGCGCATTGTCGCCTTCATTAGAGTTAAACGGCTATACCATGTGGATTCCCCTTATTAATTGTTCGCTTATGCTCAAAGCCATTTTTAATGGCACCGTATTTAGTGCTAATTTTCTCGTCGTCTTGTTAGTCACTGTATTCACTTGCCTGATGTCACTTGGCTTGGCACGGCTTTTTCTTTTTGAACAAATCGATCCTGGCGTCTATTTTGCCAGGCTGTGGGACAAACTGAGCAATACTATGAAATCTGAGATTGAGACGCCATGAAACTTAAGGTCAACCAGCTGAGCAAGCGCTTTTACGATCCCAGTCGAGGCGAATTTTTTGCTTGCAATGATGTTTCTTTTGAAGTAGCTGAAGGCGAGATATTTGGTTTGTTGGGGCCCAATGGAGCAGGTAAAACCACTACGCTGAGAGTGCTGGCTACCATTCTTAAACCCACATCAGGTGCCGCACATTTAGGCGACATTGATATTTTTCGCTACCCTGATGCTGCCCGCGCTGCTCTTGGTTTTCTTTCTTCATCTACAGGGCTTTACGAAAGACTTTCACCTCGAGAAATTTTGACCTATTTTGGTCGCCTTAACGGTGTAACCGAGAGTACTCTGAAAGAAAAAATTGAACAGCTCTTCACGGCTTTGGAGTTTAAACAATTCGCCGACGTGCGTTGCGGCAAACTATCGCAAGGCACGCGGCAGAAAGTTTCAATTGCCCGCTCAATTATTCATGATCCTAAATTGATGATTTTAGACGAGCCGTCAAACGGTCTTGATGTGGTAGCTACACAAGCTATGCACGCCTTTATCAGGCAAGCAAAGGCCGACGGCAAATGTATTGTGTTCAGCACTCATATCATGTCTGAAGCAGAAAAGCTGTGTGATCGTATTGGTATCATTAATGATGGCAAAGTTCTAGCACAGGGCAGTTTAAGCGAATTGAAAGAGCTGGCCAAAGCCACTCTTTTAGAAGACGTGTTCATGTCACTGGTCAGTCGATATGACTCAGCAAAGTAAGCAATTCGACTGGCATCAAATGTGGGTTGTCTTCGTCAAAGAAATGACAGAGGGCATTCGCGATTTTCGCTCGCTTGTGCCCATGGTGCTGTTCAGCCTTTTTATCGGCCCGCTTGTGACCATCGGCCTGCCTTTAATTGCCGCTCGCGAGGTGCGCCAGGCACTGCAAGAGCATTATCGTGTAGCCGATATTTCGCCAGGTGGCAGTGCCCTATCTTTTTTACAGAAATATGATTTTCAAATTGTGCCTCTAGCAGGCGAGAGCAAAGAATCGGCTCTGGCAAAAGCGAAGATCGACACTGTAGTGGAGACTTCACTTGATTTTTCGCAAAATCTGGATCTGGTGCCTCTGGCCGGGAAAATTCCTACGATCACTGTTTACTATGATGGAAAGAGCGCGCGTTCGGCCAATGCAGCAGCTAAGCTTGGCCGAGTTTTAGATAATTACAAAGATTATTTTGTCAAAAAACGGCTGATTCGCGCTGGTATAAATTTAGACAAACCTGAGTACGTGATGGCTACACTGGTTTCACCTGTCGATGCCATGTGGGCCGCTAGCCCCTTTATTCAAAGCATGCTGGTTCTAATTCTAATTTTTCAGGCTTTTGTGGGCGTTATTTACCCGTCTCTTGACGCCATTACCGGCGAGCGCGAACGCGGCACGCTGGAGGCGCTCTTAACCACCACGGTCAATCGCTTTAATTTATTTCTCGGTAAACTGGCTGCCATTACTGTCAGTTCGTACGCTGTAGTGCTCTCGACTTTGGCTGGATTTTACCTGGCTCAATTTGTACAGACCAATGTCTTTAGTTTTTTGCCCCCTTCCATGGCTTCGATTTTAAGCCACCCACTGGCTGTCAAATTGCCCCTGCCATGTGTCATGGTGCTTGCTCTAGTAATGCTGCCGCTCTGTCTTTCTATGGCAGCTTCAGCTATGGCCCTGGCCACCTACGCGCGCACGGTGCAGCAAGCGCAAGCCTATATGCTTCCCTTAATGGTGCTGATGACTATTCCCCTATCAGTGATGGCAATGGGTGACGTGCATCTTGATGCAACGGTGGCACTGGTACCGTTCTTAAATTCTACAATCGGCATGAACGATATTCTCTCTGGTCGGCTAGCGCTACCATTCATGATGCTGTCAGCGGCGATCTCGTTGCTCTATTCGATTCTGCTTGTGTCAGCAGTGGCGCCGGTTATTGACAGAGAGGATATTCTTTTTGGCATTGAAGAATCTCCTGGCCGACGTTTAAAAGAACAGAATTTTGGCCGTGAATTATTTTTGCTTTATAGCACCATATTTCTTTTGATGTTTTACGTGTCTCAAAGCCTTGTGGCCAAGCATCATATTTATGGCATCGCTCTCACTCAAATATTTGTGGTTCTGGCTCCAGGCTTGTTTCTTACTTTCTTCTGGTTCAAGCTCAATGCCAGGCAAGTGCTGTTGCTTGCGATGCCGCGTGGTGGAGTATTGACACTTGTGGGTGCGCTGATGTTGGCACCGCTGACGGTATCGGTGGCCAGTCTATTTGCTATAGCTTTTGCTAAAATTGTGCCTGCCAGCGAAGCGGTAAGTAAGCTGATGGCCGAATATATCGGTCTCAACACTCAACCTCTCTGGTTGCTGTTGTTTGTAATAGGCGCTATGCCGGCTATTTGTGAAGAGCTTTTGTTTCGTGGCGTGATTCTTTCGCTTATGCCCAAGCGGTTTTCAACCACCCGGCTGGTTCTTACAGTTGGTCTTCTGTTCGGTGCCTTTCACATGAGCCTGATGCGCTTGTTGCCCACCGCTATGCTTGGCTGTGCGCTCACTTTTATAGCACTGCGGTCACGGTCAATATATCCTTGCATGTTGCTCCATGCGGGGCACAACATGCTCTCTGTTCTTGTAGCTGTGGTGTTGAAAGAACACCTTGAACCCTGGCACCTTGTTATCGGCGTCACTTGTGGATTAATTGGCCTGACTATTCTAATCTTCACTTTGCGATCAGCTGATGACAGTGTCCAATGACGAGAAAAATTTCGCTCTATCTTTTAGCGGCCTTCTTCTGCTTTGCCGGAGTGATGCACTTTGTTAATCCCTCACTGTTTTTCAAAGCAGTACCCTCCTATTTGCCTGAACCCATGGCTCTAGTGCTCATTTCTGGGTTCTTTGAAGTACTGGGTGCAATCGGTGTGCTTGTGCCGCGTACACGCAAAGCTGCAGGCATTGGTCTGATTGCTCTATTAATCGCTGTTTTTCCTGCCAATATTCATATGGCTTTGCATCCCCAGCAATTTAGCGAAATTCCCCTCTATGTTTTATACCTGCGTTTGCCACTGCAACTGCTTTTGATTTATTGGGTAAAGCGCGCTAGCGGCTAACAGTGAGCAAGTATGTCTTTAACAAAAGGCTATTCCTGATTGCCTGACAACCGTTAATGTTTCATTTTTCATTTTCAACGATTATGGATGCCCAGTTCCAAAAGACCCTGATATTACAAGATATAGCCCCGGTGCTCATATTGGCAAATTTCGATACAACCGACCCGTCTCGTTCTCAACAGCGAAAAATTGACTCAACAAGTATCAATGGATTCGGTGGCGCACCTGCAGGCGGTTTTGCCAATGGCACCGTTGTCGGTGATACCTACAAAATTTTGGACTTTATTGGCGCCGGCGGCATGGGGCTCGTTTATAAAGTCGAGCACACGATCATGCACAAAGTTTTGGCCCTCAAAGTGCTTAAAACCGAGTATCTCTCTGAGTCTGTCTGGCGTCGATTTCTCATTGAAGCGCAGGCGATCGCCCGATTGAATCACGATAACGTGGTCAAGATTTACGATATGAATCAGACCGCTGATGGGCGGCCATTCTATACGATGGATTTAATAGAAGGTGAATCTCTGGCCGACTATTTGCAGGAGCATAAGCGCTTGCCTGCTGAGCACGCTTTGCCGCTTTTTCGCCAGGTTTGCGCAGGCCTGGCCTATGCCCATGAGCGGGGCATCATTCACCGTGATATTAAGCCAGGCAATATCATGCTGATTGGCCAGGGCGGAAATACTGGTCAATCGAAGATAAAGATTGTTGACTTTGGCATTGCCAAAATGTCGAACGATGGCAGGCAAACGATGCAAGGGCTTACGAGGCCTGGCGAGGTGTTCGGTAGCCCGCTTTACATGAGCCCTGAGCAATGCCTGGGTGAAAAGCTAGACCCGCGCTCAGACCTCTATTCAGTCGGTGTTACTTTGTTTCAGGCATTAGCGGGCAAACCGCCGTTTTTGGGTCGCACAGCCATGGAAACGACGACAATGCATTTGTCTCAGAGCCCTCCGACCTTGAGTGCCGTTGCCGGCGATTTAAAATTTGATGCGCGCTTGGAAAAATTACTAGCAACGATGCTGGCTAAAACACCGCAAGATCGCTATGCATCTTTAACTGAAGTTGCAAGTGAGATGCTGCTGATTGAAAAAGGTGAAGTTACCCCGGTCAGTCGGCAAATATCTGGAAGCCGCCCTGCCATCGCCAAAGCTACAGCACAGCTTGATTTTGCCGGGGCCACTACAGAAATTGATCCGGAGTTTATTAATAAGAGCGATTCATCGTACTTGAAACAACCAGTGGTACTACTGCTGGTGGCACTGGGTCTTGTCGGCCTTAGTACAGTCGCGTTGATGATGCTAGCCAACGCCAATCGCTGGTTTTCATCAGAGCCAGTACGGTCTTCTGTTAAAAGTGAAAGCAAAAGTTTAAATAGCAGCCGTATCGATAACAATGAAGATTTCGTAATGGGAGATAGAGCCGACCCAAAACTGCTGCCGAAAGCGCATAGGTTCGTTGCCCAGAGAACGAAACCCTATTCGACTATTGAGAAAGTCAACGGCACCGAAATGCGGATTTTTAGTTTCCCCGAAAAATTTTCAATTGGCAAAATTGTCAGCACCGTGGATGGTTTCCGCAAAGAAAGAGAGGCCACAGGAGAAGTCAGTTGCCTTAAATCTGATCGAACTGACTTTAGAGCTAATGAGATAACCCAGGCCGTACCTGAATTGCTCAAATTTTTCCAAACCAATGAACTGAATGCTGTTGAGATCCACGACATCAAGCCCCGTGCTGAGCTTTTGTCATCCTACCTTGCTCGTATGAAGTCCCTCACGGCTCTCAATCTCTCTGGCTGTGCCTTGCTCGACCGAGATCTGTTGGCTTTCGACACTCTGCCCAACTTGCGTAATCTGCAGATAGATGATTCGGGAGTTACGGGAGCTGCTCTGGCAAAGAGCAAATTACTGCCGAAATTACAAACATTATCAATTGTTGGGATTGATAATTGTGCACCGGTATTGGTGGCACTAGACAAAACAAAGAATATAAAGACGCTCTTCCTTGATAGATATAAACTCAATCAATCTGAAATTACAGATATCGCTAAGCTAACGAGTCTGCAGTACCTTTCGCTCAAATGGGACGGTCTTACTGATTCGAATCTGGCAAAGCTAACTGCTTTAAAAAATTTGACTCAGTTAAATGTATACGGCAACGAAATTACAGAAGCGAGCCTCTACACCCTGGCGAAATTCCCACGCTTGCAAGATAGAGCTCTACCCGTGGCAAAAAAGGGAGACGCTGATTGGGGCCAAAACCGTGATGCTAATGATTTGAAATTGTGACCGACTATTACTGGTCGTTTCTTTTGACTGTATCAGGCGCCAAAAACAAACCATAACCGACGCCGTGTACATTGCGAACGACTGAAGGTTGTCCCGGCAGGTCGAGCTTTTGTCTTAATCGCTTGATACATGTGGTCAGAGCCTCGGCTGTTGCTTCCGAGTCACTCGACCAAACGCGCAGAAGCAATTCGTCTGTGACAAATAACCTTTTTGGATTACGCATCATAAATTGCAGCAAGGCAAATTCCTTTGGCAGCAAGCGAACTTCTTCGCCGTTGCGTTTGACCACAAAATTATCAGGATCGAGTTCGATGTCGCCGTGTTTAAGAATGGTCGGCAGCATGGCTTGCGGACGCCGCAGCAGAGCTTTTACTCGAGCTGACAATTCTTTGCCATGAAAAGGCTTGGTGAGAAAATCGTCGGCGCCGGTTTCGAAACCTTCGAGCTTGTCTTCCATGGCTCGCTTGCCGGTCAGTATCAGCACCGGAGTCATGGCACCCTGAGCGCGAAACGAGCGCAAAATGTCCATACCAGAAACTCCGGGTAGGCCCAAGTCGAGAATGACCAGTTCATATTCGAAGATTTGCAGCCGCTCTAGGCCTTCGTTACCGGTCGGCACCACTTCTACCGTGTGGTGATCGAAAGAAAGCCATTCTTCTATCACTGCGGCAAATTCAGCATCATCTTCAACTACGAGAATTTTGGCCATTTAGGTCCTATTTGTCATTAGTGACTGCGGTGAGCCGCTGATATTGTTCCACATTGGCCGGCAGTGAAAACCAAAATGTGCTGCCTTGCCCCACCTGCGAAACTACGCCAATTTTGCCGCCATTGAGTTCGACAATGCTTTTGCATATCGCTAGCCCCAAGCCGGAGCCTGTTCCTCTTGCTCCGTCTTCTCTATTGACCTGCTTAAAACGTTCAAAAATTGAATCGATCTTTTCGGCTGGTATGCCACGGCCTTGATCAACAATTCCAAACAGCACATCGTCACCACGCTGTTCGGCTTTGACAATCAGTTGCTTGCCTGGTTCAGAAAATTTGATTGCATTAGAAAGCAAATTGACCATTGTTTGAATAATGCGCTCACGGTCTGTGTAGACAAGCAAATCTTCTTTAAAAGATATAACTAGCTGCATTTCTTTTTTACTTACCAACGCCGCCACCGCGTCAAGGCTGTCTTCGACCAAACCAGAGACAGGTGCAAGTTCGAGAAAGAGCTCAAGCTGCCCCGATTCGATTTTTTCTAGATCGAGCAGATCGTTAACCAGATTCATCAACCGCTTGATACTATCACTAGCGCGCCGCATGCCGCGCACTCCGGCTTCATTGAGCTCGCCGTAGTTGCCGCTTTCCAGCAGCTCGTGAGTCATCATCAGCGATGTTAACGGCGTGCGCAAATCATGGCTGACCATGGCCATAAATTCTTGCTTCATGCGTTCTACTTCATGCTTTTTGGTTACGTCTTCCACGAAAATAGCAGACAGTTGGTCTGGCGGTGTGCCGAAAGGCCGCACTACTACTACCGCTGGAAACTCTGTGCCGTCAAGCTTTCTGGCTGTAACTGTTACCGATTCGCTGCCGCTTTCTTGCAGAGCTTGTGGTGTAAATAATTCACCATGGTTGATGACGAATTCAGTAATGTTTTTACCTCGATAATCACCGTACTGTCCGCCGAAGGTAGTTAGACATTGTGGATTGGCCGCTTCAATCAAGCCTGCTTCGGTAATGAGAAAGAGCCCAACCGGCATGGCATCCACCAGGGTGCGAATGCGCTGAGAGCTGAGTTCAATTCGCAGCTCCAGCGAATTGACTTTCGCTTCCAATTGGTGATTTGAACTACTCATAGCACCATACTTTAGCAGATTAATAACCTCAGTCTGCTAAAGTATGGTGCTCGTTGTCAGAGGATGGCTTTCTTGAACAAGTCGACGCCTTGGACAAGCTGGTTTCTGCTAACTGCTTGGCTCGCCGCGGTCTCGCTTGTCGGTGCCGTTGTTTGCACGGCTCAACCCTCCAAATCGGTCGATTCCATACCGGCCCTGAAGTTGACGCAAACTCATTTTTATTTCGGTGATACTGAAACCATAGTCGCTAAGCAAGGTATCCGCATCAACAATCATGGCCGCATGAAATTCGTGTTAGTGGCTAGAAGTCCTGATTGGGTAGTCAAAGTTTTAGGTATGACAGTCAAATTGACCGAAAATCCGTTAGATCAATTTGAATATTTGCCTTTGCAAAATTATGCCGCACCACAGGTAGAGAGAATAATTCGTGCCGCTTATAAGCTGCCTACTAATGGCGGCATTCCCATTAGATATAGAAGAATTTCTCGCGGCAAGACTGAATGGATAGCCCGCCTCAATACTGCGGGCGATCCAAAAAACTATATTGTTACTAAGAAGATTGAGCGCGTGATGGTTCCGGCAGAGTTGTTTGAACTGCCACGCGGATACGCTGTGCGTTCTAATATGCAAGAAGTCTTGATGAGTAAAATTCACCGCGAAGCTTCCGATGATATGGACGTCTGGTTCGATATCGGCAAACCAGCAAAACCAGCCAAACCAGCAAAACCAGCCAGACCTTAAGCCGTATGTCCGCAAGAGACGCATGCGGCATCTATCTGCTATGCTTTCGTGCCTAGGGGTGAGCTAGGCCCGAGCGGCGGCTAAGGCGCAGGGTCAGTTCGATGAAGCTAAAAGGCTTCCAGTGAGGAGTGATGATGCAAAGTACCAAAACCAGAAAACCAGCCGTTACCGCAGACGAAGCTTATGTGATTGCCAGAGAAGCCTATAGCTTCTTTTATCCCTTAATCAGTATGGATATCACTCGCAAGCAGTGCATCAATGTAGAAGCTGGTGCCAAGCCGGGTTTTGGTCCGATGAATTTGTTCAGTCACATGCGCGCTTATCCTGAAGCCGATTTCAAAGTCGTGGTGCGGCCCAATTTCGATACTCTGTACACCATCGCCTGGCTTGATTTGACGGAAGAACCTGTGGTGGTGTCAACACCAGACACTGCCGATCGCTATTATTTGTTGCCCATGCTTGATATGTACACTAATGTTTTTGCTTCGCCGGGTTGGCGCACCAGCGGTACTACTGCACAAAATTATCTTGTTGCCCCTGCATCTTACAAGGGCCAGTTGCCGGAGAATACTGAGCTGATTACCGCACCGACAGCATATGTTTGGGTTATTGGTCGCATTCAAACTAACGGCCCATCCGATTATCCTGCTGTGCATAAAGTGCAAGACGGATTTACAGTGACACCACTTTCGCAGTGGGGCAAAAAAGCTGCCGCTGTGACAGCCAAAATTGATAGCACTGTTGATATGAAGACTCCAACGCTTGAACAAGTCAATGCCATGGACGCAGCCGCATACTTTGCTTACGCTGCCAGATTAATGAAGTTGCATCCGCCACAAGTGACTGATTGGTCAATGCTGGCTCGCCTGCAACGCATTGGCTTTAACTCAGAGAGCGGTTTTGATTTGAGTCAACTTGATGCTGAAATTAAAGCTGCGCTCGACCGCGGTACAAAAGACGAATTACAAGCTATGGTCAAATTGTTGCCTACCCTTGGGCGTCCGGTTAATGGCTGGGGCATGAATACCGATACCATGGGAGTGTACGGTAACTACTACTTGAAGCGTGCTATCGTCAGTATGGCCGGCCTTGGTGCCAATCAGCCTGAAGACGCTGTTTATCCAATTAATTTTAACGATGCCGATGCTAAAGCGGTTGACGGAAACAACAAGTATGTTTTGCACTTCAGTAAAGAAGAATTGCCTCCGGTTAATGCCTTCTGGTCTGTGACCATGTATGACAAAGACGGATTCCAGGCCGCTAATAGCCTCAATCGTTTTGCCATCAGTTCATGGATGCCGCTTAAATATAATAGCGATGGCTCGCTTGACTTATATTTGCAAAATGAAAATCCTGGCGCAGACAAAGAAGCAAACTGGCTTCCTGCACCGAAATGTCAGCTTGGTATCACCATGAGGTTGTACGCACCCAAAATGGTAGTGTTGACTGGCGAGTGGAATCCACCAGCAATACGTCAGGTCAAATAATCTCTTAAGGACGCGCTAAATTTGCTTGAAAGTGAAAAAACATCAGCGAGCAAAAAAGAAGTTCAACTGATGAAAAAAGAACGTCTTGTAGAAGAGCTCAAGATGGTTGGTCTGACCATGGGCTATTTGGCTGTGAGCTTGTCGATTTTGGAGACATATAAATCGTTGATTTTGCTGCAACAAGGCATTAACGAGTTTCAGCATAACTATATTTTTGCACTGGTAGAGGCGGTTTTGCTCGGGAAGATTGTAGCGCTGACTCAGAATTTGCCCTTTCTCAAAATTTGCAATAAGCGCTCGCTGGCCACAGCAGTTTTCTATCAGGCGGCAGTGATGACTGTGATCACAGATCTCGGTGGCAAGCTTGAAGATTTTTTGTTTCCGCATTCAGCGAAATGGGTGCACGAAACCGGCGACCCATTTGCTCTGTGGGCTACTCACCAGATGGCCGCCATGGTTATTTTTGTTGTTTTGTTTGCCGTGCGAGAAATAGATCGAGCCATGGGTCCAGGTAAGTTGTGGCAACTGATTTTTAGCCCAGCGCAAAGTTCTAAATTCTAGTTCTAAATTCTAGTTTTAGTTCTTGATGGGCTTGATCAGGTGAGTTCGAGCCACGCCCACATAACTATCGGCGCTACCGTAATAAACAAGATAGCTGTCTTTGATTACTTTGCCGTTTTTTCGCTCAGGCACTATGCCTTCTACAAAAACTACATTGGGCACTTGATGTACGGTGTTGGACGCATTTTTCTTTTCCCAACTAAGTTCGGGAGAAAAAATCGGTTCGCTGCAGCGAGCCAATAATTTAGTCGGATCGTTTTTATCAAACAGCGCCCAGCCGGTTTTATATGTAAGCGAATCATCGCCGCCGTTATACAAAAGCAAAATGCCATCATCGGTGATAATCGGGTGCGGACCTGGTTCTACTACTCGCGAATCAAACATCCCCGGCCTTCTCGGCAGCACAGGCTGGTCGGTTTTATCTTGCCAGAAAATTCCTTCCGGCGATGACGCCACGCCCATTTGATCAGCACCAGATTTAGCGTCACCCATGTAGTAAACATAATATTCATGGTTGATTTTGAGTGGTCGTGCTTTCGCATCTACTACGATAGCCCCTGATTTAGTCCAGTGAATATTCCACTTGCCCTGATTGGCCGGCATGATTACGCTTTTGCGCTGCCATTGCCGCAGGTCTTTGCCGCTAGAGACATAGCTTACTAGTTGTGCCGCGTCGCTGGCTTTGCTGTAGACAGTGGCCGTGGCCAGCCAGTTTTTGCCTGTGAAGTCTCGGGTTAGCCTGGCATCTTCCACACCGTCGCTGTCATCTCTCGAATTTTGATTGGTCGACAATTGAGGAGCAATGACCGGTTGATCATCGGCTTTGAAATTTATTCCGTCTGCGCTTTCAGCGTAGCCTATGCGCGAGATGCCATTGTCGTCTTGCCCGCGATAAAGTAAAACGGTGTAACCATTGGCTAGCCTTGTGGCCGCCGGATTGAAAGCTCCTGCACTGTCAAATTTTCCTGGTCGTGGAGAGAGTATTGGCTCTTTTGAAAGACGTTCGAACTGAGAGAAAGTGATGCAGGTAGGTGCCTCACCTTTCTGCTTTTCTGCTTCAGGGGTGGTGATGGCACCAGCGGTGCAAACTAATAAAGCGGCTGCTATTGAAAAGAGACGCTTCATCAGTCTCTACAGACCGAGCAAACTTTTAACATGTTTTTTTGCCACATCAAGGTGACGACCTTCATAGCCCCAGCGTTCAAAGAAATCGAACCACATGGCGTGGGAGTCATGTTTAGCTTTAGGGTCTAATTGAAAAGTGTGAATTGCTGCCAGCACTTCTTCTACTTTGGCGTTGAGTTTAGCATCGTTCAGTGCTTTAGCCAGGTCTAAGCAGCGCGCCGTTACTTGCTCGGAGCTAACACGCATATCTTCTTTGCCATTTTCTTCATGAGTTAGAGTGGCGCTGGCCGACATAATTATGTTTTTGACGAGTAAATCATAGGCCACTTCTTGATGCTGTTTTAAGCCGTCCAGCAGGCCCTCGTAGGCATCTTTACTGAGAGTGACGCTGCTTGTTCCCAGTGCCGCCATGAAACCCCTCGCTGACACTTCATTTTCGAAGAGCGCCGACACTTTCTCGGTAATCTCAGATTTTTCCATGGTGCCTTCTTCTATTGAGGCTATCAGTTTCATCGACTCTGAAATCGCTTGTTGAATGGTTTGCATAGATCCTCTTGTATGACTAAGTGCTATTTCAAAACCGGCATGGGCATCTCAATGGTCTGGCCGTCTTCTTCCACCAGCACGCTCTCGTCTTTCACCGCAGATAATCTCATGCCGTCAAATTCTTGTCCGACTGCCAGGGTGAAAGTCTTAGGCCAGTGATGTTTGCGGCGCAGCAAATTATCTTTGATGTTAAAAATCGCTCGATCGCCGAGAATTCCCACAAGTTGAAGGCGAGGGTGAAGACCAGCTTTTTCTGGAGGCATTGGCAGTTCGCCGATATTAAGCCCTGAATTAAGTTGACCTGGCAGCGCAGAGTCGCCAAAAGGGTTGCTCCCGGTTGGTGGCGGCGGCGGTATCATACTTCTTTCTAGTATTGCAGCAGGGTTGATATTCGTGTGGGTGGTTTTAAACTCGCTACTTACAGGTACGAGGGGGCTGAAAGGGTCGTTTTGACCTGTGGTTGTGCGGGCTTGAATGCGAGCCGCGTCAAGCGAAGTGGCATGATTGTCTATGACTTGAGCCGGTCCAGCTGCTGGTGCAGGTATCGTAGTGACTGTCGTGCTTGTGATTTTTGATTGTACTAACTGAGTTTTGCGCACACCAAGTTGACTAAGTTCAGCGGGCGATTTTTGCGCCGCTGCATTTCTATCAACTTGCGCTTGCGACGAATTCATCCAGGCATAAGTTGCCGAGATTAGTACTGCGCCAATTACAAGTATTACAGTCAGTCTCATGGCTCACTCTGGCAAATAATATACATTCAACAAAAAGGACATTACCGGTCGATCTAGTTTTAATTTTTGCGCACGTTCTCCAGCGGCGGTCTTGGTGGCGCTGTTAGAGGCGCTATTATCTGTGGCAGCTATGGCGACCGAAAGATCCTTAAGTGAAATCACTCTTTGATAAGACTCAAGATGTTTGACAAAAGCGATAATATTCTGATATTCACCGCTGACAAATAGACGTTTGCTTATTTGTTTAAGCCCCAGCGGATTAGGTGCTTCTGCCGCTTTCGCTGCGTTGCCGGGGGGTGCGCGGAAGACAGGTAGCGGTTTGATTGCTGGTGCCGTCTTGCCACCGCTGAGCATCATGTCTTCCAAATCATTGCTTTCGGCGGCGCCATTTTCTTTCGCAGGTTGTTCCAGCCCTAAAATTTGCACGTTACTTTCTTTAGCCATACGCTCAAGATCAAGCATAAGCAAATCGAGATAGGGTGCCTTAGGCACCGCATTGCGCAATGAATTAATATCGCTTTCCAAACCGCGCTTGAGATTGCCGAGCCGATCACGTTCGGCCATTTTTACAACGATGGTTTGATATTCTCTTCTCTTGGTGGTGAGCTCTGTCTGTTCCCTTTCGGCATCAAGGTACGCTGGATATGTCAGTGCCCCAAACACCGTTAAACCAAGTGCCAGTGAGCCAAATACCATAGCATTACGCTGGAAACGAGTCATGGGGTCACCTCCAGCAACTTGGCGCTGAGAAGATTATTGGTGGCAGCATTGATATTGATTGCCGTGTTGGGTTTTTCGATGGTATTAGAGTTTGGTATCACCAATGGTTTTAAGGTGTCTTGAGACAGCTTTGAAAGCACACAGAAATTTACCAGGTCAGGCCTTTTTTCTGGCCGCACAATATATTCAATATTGGAGTCATTTAAGAGATTGGAGGCACCAAGATTGATTGACAAGTTAGAGACAGTGCTGAAGTTTAACGCGGCACCTTCAATTTTCAACTCATTGTCATTGATTGATAATTGGCTGACTTGCAACCCTTTTGGAGTGTTGTCACGCACAGCTTCCAGATATCCACTCCAGCGTTTGCCGCCGCCGACAAGCTTGTCTAGAACTTGCTTGCGGCGCTCCAGTACATCATTTTCTTGTTTTAACTTTTTCAAATCTACTAATTTGCGATTGCCGTCGCTGATTAGTGTGGAGGTAGCGACGATTTCGTTTTGCACCTGCGGTAAATTAAAATTGGCCAGGTAAACCCACGAGCCCAGAGCAAAAGCGAGCAGGCTTAGTGAGCCTATCAATGCTGGTTTGAACCAAACTGGTGATGGTATCACTTCTTCAATGATAGTTTGCGTGCGCAAAAGATCGCGAGTAAGAGGAATGCGACCTTCTTTATTAAGGTCGAGATCCACTGTGATTGATGGATTCCAGGTAGGTTCAATAGACGAGCCAATCAGAGCCGCTAGAATCGGTCGCATACGGGGGCTGACACGACTTTCGTCAATCACCATGTCACGCATCGGATCACCTAGAATAGTTTTGATGCGTAACTTACTGGTGAAGTATTCGTCGATATTGGGCATCATGCACCCAGGACCTGTCAAAATCACTTGATCAATTTTGACGTCGCCAACTTGCGATTTGTAAAATTCCACCGATCGATTGAGTTCGTCGCCGATGTCACTAAATATGGTGCGGGCAACCTGACCGGCCTGACCCATACGCGCGTCGCTCGGTGTCATATTGAAAACCGGCACTTCCGGCAAAATTTCCATGGCCTGATCAAATGAAATATCTAAACTTCTGGCGATGGCCTCGGTCAGCGCTTCCACACCAAGAATAATGGAGCGACCAAAAAGCGGCATAGCACTGCGCACAATATTGATATCAGTGGCATCTTGTCTGATATTGACGACCAGCGACAGGTGGCCGGATGATCCAAGATAACCGGCCAGAGCCAGGGCACGAATTACTGAAAGCGATGACACTTCTACCCGGCCGAGTTTCACGCCGGCAGCATCAGCCATGCGCCAATATGATTCGACAATTGAGTGCTGAATGGCCGAAAGAATTACATCAACTCGTCTCACACCGTCAGGGTCGGTTCGTTCGGTGGCGTTCATCTGACACCAGTCTAAATTGGCCTCTGTGATTGGAAAAGGTACGTGGTTGGTGGCTTCTTGCGTCACCACGTCAGCCAGTTCTTCTGCCGGCATGCCCACTGGTACCGGCATCAGTCTTATAACTACGGCCTGGGCGGGTACTGAGACATTAATCACGGGTGCCTGAGTGTTGCTTGGTACTTGCGCTTCTTTCAGCAAATCGTCGAGCAGCTGGCCCATGATCAAAGGGTCTGTTATCAGGCCTTCTCGAATACAGTTGGGTGGTGTAGGCTGGCAAGCAAAGCGCTGCACTTCAATGCCCGCCTTGGTTTTCTCCAGCTGAATCAAGGTCGTGCTGTCGCTGTTTATGTCGAGGCCAAGCATGGCCCCTTTTTTCTTGCTGAAACTAAACAACTATTTCTCCTGCCGTACCTTTATCGCCTTCATTTAGCGCCTTCATTGAATATTATGCCCCAGGCTTAATGAAGCCCCCATCTTTTGTCAGACTGATTGTCGAAATGGCATAAGCAGCTCCGATGGCCAGGGCCGGGCCAAAGGGAAAGGTTTTGGTCACCAGAACGCCCGAATTTAATACTCCGAATGTCGCACCAGCCAGGCCCAGGGCAAAAATCATGACATAGATTGACGGGTTGAGCAGGGGATTATTGTCCGGCTTGAAATAGAGAGCCAGAAATATCAGCACTACCAGAGGGACGGCGGTCATGATACCAAAACCAATAGCCATGGGTTTTACAACTCGACCAAGCAATTTCTGTTGCCGTAGCTCGGCGTAAAGATAATAGGCTCCCATGGCCGCTCCTACCATAAAACCGATAATGACAGCGATAATTAAGCGTTCCCAGCCCAGCCAGGCGGCCATCACTGCTGCTAACACGGCATCGGCACCGCCCATAACCTCCAGCGGCTCTTCTTCTTCTTCTTCCTCTTCTTTTTCATCGACAAGCATTTCGGTCAATCCGAAATTGCGGTCGATTTCAATATCGATGCTGTCTTCTTCGAGATTCTCTGCAGCCTTCGCGGGTTTTTCTTCCAGCAGTTCAGGATGCAGCCAGTAATAAAAAATCAGACCATAGTGAGCGATAAAATCAAAGAGAATATAGCTAACGCCAATTCCAGCCAGGCAGCCCATTAAATCGTGGCGAATGAAAGTGCTGAAGAAAATACCCACCAACATCATCGGATAGGTAATATCGTGTGGTATCAATTTTTCTTTAAAATCGGTTACCGTCACAGCTATTAGAGTGGAAACAAAAAGCAGCATATAGAGCGCGATGGTGCTGCGATCGACGTCTACTTCTACCGGTGTGGTGCCAAAAAAATGAACCACGGCAACGAAAGCTATGGCGGTGAGAATTTCCACCGCCGGATAGTGCCAGTGGATGGAAGCCTTGCAATAGCGACATTTACCACCCAGTAAAAAATATGAAAAGACTGGAAAAAGATCGCCGAAACCCAGTCTGTGATCGCATTTTGGACACTGTGAAGGCGGCTTCAAAATAGACTGCCCAGCTAATGATCTGATTGCCACCACATTGAGAAAGCTACCAACGCACAGGCCAATTAATCCGGTCAAGAGCTCCAGATATGGTGATGGCAGATCGTAAATACTAGGCAGATAAAAATACGGCATTTCAATTTGACTTAAGGAAGTTCTCGACGCTCATTGATTAAGGCTGAGAGTACTAACAAGATGATGACATATGCCAGTATGTAAGTAGTGAGGTAAATAAGCAACTCGCCTTGACCACCACCGGTGGTGAGGGCGCGACCGTACATAAGCTCTGAGCGCACTCGCGTCAGGCTCTGCAAATCTGGCATTAGCCAGTAAAGAGCTGCAAAAAATTTTGACACGGCCGGATTAGTAGACATTTTCGCCAGGTCTTGCAAAGAGGCGCAGCTATGCCCCACCAGCCAGAAACAAAGGGTAAACAAGACACTCATGATTGGCGTAGAGAAAGTGGAAAAAAGCGACGCCGAAGCGATGATGAAAAGTAATTCCAGATAAACGAGAGCAAGTGACAGAGCCAGCCAGGGCAAATGTGTAAGAGCGTTTGCCGGGCTGGTTGGATCGACAAAGCCAACCAGGGCACCAAGAAATCCGCCCATCATCAAAATGATAGTCAACAGACATGATGCCAGGCCTAGATATTTGCCGAGAATAAATTGCCATGACTTGACTGGTTTAGAAAAAATCAAATAAATGGTGCGCCGCTCAAGCTCTTTGAAAACTAAATTAGCACCGGAAAAAACAGCGATGATGCCACCAATCAGTGAAATGGCGGCCAGCCCCAGGTCTTCTACGATGCGAATGTCTTGACCAACTGATAAGGTACCGAGCAAAATGCCAAAAAGCGAAATCAGACAAGCAAAAACAAAAAAAGCGTAGATAATTTTATCGCGCAGCACTTCGCGAAATGTGTTCAAGGCGATAGCGGCAATGATTTGCATAGTGTCTAAGTCTGCTCAGCGTGCGGCTTTGAGTCTTTAGTGGCGTGCATGGCGGCTTGTACATGTTCAAGGAAAAAATCTTCCAGAGCTTTAAAATTGCCACCTTCGGCGATATCAGACACGGGTGAGTCTGCCACCATTTTTCCATTAACCAGCAGTCCAACTCGGTCGCAAAGTTCACCAACATCAGGCAGTAAGTGTGAGTTGAAAAAAATGGTTTTACCCTCGGCTTTGAGCTCATGCAAAATGCGCCGCACATCCATGCGCCCTAGTGGGTCAAGGCCACTCATGGGCTCGTCGAGAAAAAGAATTTTCGGGTCATTGATCAGTGCCTGGGCAATGCCTAGTCTCTGTAGCATGCCTTTAGAATATTTGCCCGTGGGTTTGTCGCAGGCATCAACCAGTGAGACTTTCTCCACCAAACTTTTTACTCTGCTTTTAATCAAATCGTCCGGCAAGGAAAAAAGCTTGCCCACAAAAGTGAGAAATTCGCGACCGGTGAGGTGTGAGTAAAAGTATGGATTTTCAGGCAAAAAACCAACCTGTGCCAGATTTTCGCGCTCGCTGCTCGGGGCGCCCAGAACTTTTGCCTCACCTTCGTCTGGCCGCAGCAATCCTAGTAGCAATTTCACCGTTGTGGTTTTACCGGCACCATTGGGGCCAATCAAACCATAAGTTTGACCGGCATAAATCTCCAGGTTGAGCCCGTCAAGCACACGAGTGCGCTTTTTAAGAAAGCTCGAGAGCCTGTCTTTTGTTAAGTTTACGGCCTCGATGACAACCTGGGGAGCGTCTACCAAGAACTCAGTCAAAGACCATTACCCGCCTTTTGGACCGGCCTTCTTACTCAGTGTAATGATTTTGTTCAGCTCGGTGGTGGCTGCTCGAAGTCTTCTTGATACTTGCATCTGTGAAATGCCAAGACGACGTGCTACTTCTGTTTGGCTGAGATCTTCATAGAAGGTCAGTTGAACCACTTCTCTTAAGCCATCGCGTAACTGTTTGATTGCTTCGGCCAGCATGAAACGGTCTTCTTTGGCCAGTTGATTGCTTTGATATTTGGCATCAACCAGTGTGTCTATAAGAGACTGTTCACTACCGGCGTCGTTGGAAAGAGCCTGGTCAAGCGATATCAGTGTGCGTCTGCGGTCGACTTCATAGGCTTCATTGACGCGGCTAACAGGAATCTGCAGATCATTGGCAATTTCAACATCTGAGGGCTCTCTGCCCAATTTGGCTGTCAGGCCTTGCACCAGTCGGTTAATACGGAAAGAAAGCTCTTGCAATTCGCGAGGAGCACGAATCATGGCGGTTTTATCGCGCAGATAGTGTCTGATTTCGCCAGTGATTAAGTGAGTGGCATAAGTCTGGAACTTGGCGCCGGCATCAGGCTTAAACTGGTCTACTGCCTTAATCAGGCCAATAGAACCTACTTGAATCAGATCTTCCACAGGGTCAGTAGAGCGACGGGCCAGGCCGTAGGCAATACGTTTAACCAGCGGCAAAGCGGCTTGAATGATTGAGTCGCGCAGAGCCGGATCTCGAGCTTCAGCATAGA
>CASBPX010000120.1 GCA_949127735.1 Candidatus Obscuribacterales bacterium
TCAGCTTAAGTCGACAAGCCACAGTGTCGCAGATCCTGTAAGATTTAGAATCTAGATTTTCAATCTAGAGTTGTTTCTGTGCCGCTTGAGGCTCCATGCCCACTAATCCCCTTCAGGCAGTTATTAATGTACTGCAGGCTCTTGTCGTCTTTGCTGCCATAGCCGTATTGACCAGCAAATCAAACAGCAAACCCAGGCTCGTCACTGCCTTGCTCTTGCTCTGCACTATTTTTGTCGGTATTGTCTTCTATAACAATTACAGCAGCCGCACCAAAGACCGCAAAGGCGCAGCTGTAATGGAAGCCGCTCAATCGGAATTTGTCATGCGCCTGGCCCAGGGCATGAAAACTGCATTCGGTAACAGTGGCAGCCCCTCTCAGTCTTTGTCATCAGTTGACGGAAAGATGTATGCAGAAGCCGAAAAGAGTATTGATAAAGCGGCCTCCCGCGACCCTGAATCCCTGCCTTTGCTCTTCAAGCAGGTGGTCCTTCGAGCTGAAACAGGTAGAGAATTCAAAGCTCAATTGGCGAAAATTCCTCAGTGTCCAGACAAAGATGGCCGCAGTGCTCCAACTGCCACACTGCTCAACAATCTCTTCGTTAAAAAACATCTTGATGCCGGCGAAATGCCGGCCTCTGTGGCTCTGGTAGACCAGCTGACCTCGGCCGGATTTTATCGCGATGTGCTGAAGCTGGAGATTTACAAAGCTGCCGGCGACAAAAAACTGTTTGAATCAAAAAAATCCGAATATGACGCCAGTAGCCAATCTTTCATAATGCGCTTGATTGCGCTCATGATCTATATGGCCTTTTCGGTGGTTGTCGGATTGCTCGTCATTGGCACACAAATTGTGCTTCTGCCACGCAAAATTTCAGATGACGGCGCCGTCGCCAAAATCAGAGCCCCAGCCGCTTATGGCTTTGCCAAAGTCTATGGTGTACTGATTGGTTGGTTGACGCTTGAATCGTTTATTTCACCCATCATCATAGCAATTGCCGGTAATTTTAAAACCGGTGTCAAAGACGCTACGGTGCTGGCTTTGCTCACTATGGTGATTTATCTATTGAGTAATTTGCCGGCTCTAATTTTAGCCTGGTTTATTGCCATCAGGCCCACTGGTACCGGTTTCTTTGAAGCCGTCAAGCTCAGGTGGAAAACCAGTACTCGTAGTACGTTTGGCCTGGTGATGGCCGGCATTCTAGCCTGGTATGCCTGCGTGCCGCTTGCTCTATGCGCTTCGCTGGTCTCAAAGCATCTCTTTGGCTCTGAAGGCTCCAGTAATCCGGTATTGACTATAGTTATGGAAGCAGTGCGCTCGCACAATGTTCTGGCAGGCTGTCTGTTCATTATTGCCATTGGCGTACTGCCAGCAATTTGCGAAGAAATGCTCTTCCGTGGATTTCTCTATACATCGTTGCGCTGGCATTTTGGGCCCCTCTTGTCCATGGTTATATCCGCTGCTTTGTTTTCGGCGGTTCACATGGACCCGGGCGCATTTGCACCGCTTTTCGTGCTCGGCTTTGTCTTTGCTTTTGTCTTCGAACGGACTAAAAGCTTGATTCCTTCCATGGTTGCCCATTGTCTCTGGAATTCGGGCACCTTCATTTTAATGCTGTCGCTTTTTGGTTGATTTTTAGTTCGCGCGAAAAATGGGCACAAATTAAGTGTATCTGCGCCATACTTTAGTGATGAGAACAGATACGTCTCCGCTGGGAGATCGCCATGGGTGCCAGAACTGCTCGATGCGGCATTACTTTGACCTCGCTGCCTGACAAAAGGCGAGCGGGTTTGTTGCCGCTGTGCACGTTTTTGGCTCTGGGTTGGGCATTCGTGGTGATGTGGTTGACTGTGGCCCTTTTTGCCCTCTGGGAATGGCCAGTCTGGCGCATTCTCATTGGTTTAAGCAGCATTACTTTCGGTGTATTGCTGACACTTTTTGGTGTTAGCGTTGTGCGTGACTCAAAGCGTGAATATGTGCTTGAGCTCACTGAAAGCGAAGTAGTGCTGACAGTGATTGATCGCTACGCAAAAAAGAAAACTACACAAATGCTTTTGATCGATGACGTCACTTATGCCGAATACTATCCGTATGCTGACTCTTCGGCGATTATTTTCCACACTAATTATGCACTGATGGAAGTGCCGCTCTGGCCCATGGGTGCCCGTGGGCGCGATGTAGTTGATTTTGCAGAAGGTCGGGGAGTGCACGTTATTAATGTGCAGTCTGATGAGAGTATTCCGGCTTAAATTGTCTCGGCTTGAATTTCTAGAAGAAAACCTGCGCAGGTTTTTTCTTTGCGCACAAGCACTGGCTATTTGGTTGCGAAAAAAAATACCTTTAAAGGTATTTTTTCTAAACAGTCAATTCCTGCACATTGATACTAAATGCGGTGCCTTCGATGGCTTCTGTTGACAAACTCTAGCGGTCACAATGCGTGAAGCACAGCAGCAGCACAGTCTTGTGCCAGGGCCGAATAGTGCTAAAATTTCGTCCTTAATCGAGGAGACGACAATGATCGAAGAGAAAGTGCTTGAAAATCCTCTTTTGGAGGGTCTGGCGCTGGAAAGGCACGTAGATTCACTTTCATTTGTAATCTTCGGTGCGCACGGTGATTTAACCAAACGCAAGCTCGTTCCGGCCATGTATGCACTCTTCTTGCAGGGTCTGCTGCCCAGGGGTTTTGTCTTGCTGGGTACTTCGCGCACCCCAATGACCGACGAAGCATTTCGTATTCTGATGCGCGAATCTTTGATTAAATTCGCTCCCGACCTGCCCTTTGAAGAAGATTCATGGACCAGATTCGCCTCTTCCCTTTACTACCGTGCCACAGACTCATCAAAGCCGGAAGGTTATGAAGTAATCAAGAGTACTCTGGCTGAGCTTGATAGCAAACACGGCACTAAAGGTCGTCATATTTTCTATCTCTCGACTTCACCAAGCCTCTATCTGCCAATTGTTCAGGGCCTGGCAGCCTCTGGCCTGGTGACAAAAGTAAAGGCTACCGAACCGGCCTGGCCCCGTGTGGTGATTGAGAAACCATTTGGTCATGATCTGGCTTCGTCAATTGCTCTTGATGAACACATTCATGAAGTAATGAGAGAGCACCAGGTCTATCGCATCGATCATTATCTGGGTAAAGAAACTGTTCAGAACATCATGGTTTTTCGTTTTGCTAACGGCATTTTCGAACCGCTTTGGAATCGCAATCATATTGATCATATTCAAATTACCAATGCTGAAACCATCGGCGTCGAAGGTCGTGGTGCTTACTATCAAGAAGCCGGCGCCTTGCGTGACATGATTCAAAATCACCTTTTGCAATTACTGGCTCTGGTATTGATGGAACCGCCCATTGCTATGGACGCCGAGGCCACTCGTGACGAGAAAATTAAAGTATTGCGCTGCCTCAAACCTCTCAAGCCAAACACTATTGATCGCTACGCCGTGCGCGGGCAGTATGGTGCCGGTTTTATCGTAGGCGCCGCCGTACCAGGTTTCCGCGAAGAAGAGAGCGTGGCTAAAGATGCTCCTACTCCAACATTTGCTGCCCTGAAATTGGAAGTGGATAACTGGCGTTGGGCCGGTGTACCTATTTATATACGTTCAGGAAAACGCCTGGCGAAATCGGTCACTGAAGTGGCGGTGCATTTTAAAAAGGCGCCACACAGGTTATTTGACGGAGAGCAATCTGACGTTGAGCAGCAAGAAAATGTGCTGGTTATGCAAATTCAGCCAGAAGAGGGCATCTCGCTCAAGTTTGCCACCAAACAGCCAGGCCCCACTACTATGGTGCGTTGGCTCAACATGGACTTTAAATACGGCACCGCATTTGGAGCGCGCACACCCACTGCTTATGAGCGTTTGATTCTTGATTGCTTGATAGGCGATCCATCATTATTTGCCCGCACCGATTTTGTCGAAGCTTCGTGGCAGTATATCGAACCCTTACTCGAGCACTGGGATAATCAAAAGCCAGCTGATTTTCCTAACTACAAAGCCGGCTCTTGGGGCCCGAAAGCTGCAGATGACCTGATTGGCTCTACCGGTCATGCCTGGAGAAAGCTATGAGTTCAATGCCGGTTTTAAAAAACGCCCCCGATGAAGGTCGCATACTTTCATTTCTTTCTGGAAATCTTGCTCAGGTAGACGTGGCCAAGATTGAAAAAGAGCTGACCCGTCTTTGGGATTCAGCCGGGCGTGCTGCGGGTGATGAAGACGTAGCCTGGAAACCGGTAATTCGCGCTTGCGCACTAAATATGGTGCTCTTGTGCGAAGAAGAAAACGAGCGCAAATTTGCAGGATTGTTGTCTGAAATAACCGTACGCCACCCCTGCCGCGCCATACTTGCTGTGATTGCTCAGGCACCGGTAGAAAAAGTTGAAGCCTGGGTCACCGCTCATTGTCATTTCTTGCCTGGGCGGCTTGATAAACAGATGTGTTGTGAGCAGATTTCCGTCAAGTGGTCAGGCGCTGCCTTTGTCTCAACGGGTCTGGCCAGTGTTGTCACACCACTAGTGATACCAGAGCTGCCTTCGTGGTTGTTTGCCGGCAGTAAACAGCTGACCAGTGCCGTGATGGAACCATTTCTTTCTTACCTTGATCATTTGCTTATGGATAGCCGCATACAAGATGCCGGTGACACCATTAGTGAAGGCGCCCTGGCGGCGTTGAGCTCAAACTTGCAAATTGCCATCGATTTGGCTGAGCATACTGTAGTTGTAGATCTTGCCTGGTTAACCATTTCGGCCTGGCGCAAGGCAATTGCTCTGGCTTTTGATAATACTGATGTTTCTATTCTGCCCACGCGCCTGAAAGCTGTAAAAACTATCACCGTTCAATATGGGGGGCAGTCTCAGGGCTTCAGTCAGGCATTGCTACTGGCCACCTGGCTGACAACGAGATTACAACTGACGCCGCAAAACGCCGAGTTTAAAGAAGGCTTAGACAATAGAGCTGAACTGACAGCTGTTTGCAGCAATAAGGGCGGTCAGAGTTTGACCGTTACTTTGCAAGCCGCAGAAGATGGGGCTATTGGCGTTAACGGTTTTGAAATGGCTTTTAGTGACGGCGATGACGTGCTCAATGTTGACTTTTCCTGCGGTGCGCTAAAAGTAACCAACAACGGTTCTGAAGAATTTATGGAACTGCCCTGGTCAAGTTCTCGTGACAAAAATGGTGAAGGCGAGCCGGCTTTTACTGAGCTTGTAGATTTTGCTTTCGAACATTCAGCTAAAGATCCAATCTATTTAGCAGCGGCGAAAAGCGCCAACGATTTACTCAAACTAATTAATAGGGCGAGTAAATAGCTGGTCATGAGAAGCATGCAAGTCAATCAGCAAACTATAAATATCGCGGAAGACGAGCCGAAACTTTTCACCGCTCTGGCTACCAGACTTGCTCAAATGGCTCATAAGTTTGTCGCCGACGACAACATCTTTTCCATCGCCCTTTCAGGCGGCAACACTCCACGCGGCCTTTATGGCCATTTATCAAAGTTTTCAGCTGACCAGTTTCCGTGGAACTCTACATTTCTTTTTCTTGGTGATGAACGTTGCGTGCCGCATGCTGACGGCGAAAGCAATTACAAAATGATCAGCGATAGTTTGCTCAGTCATATTTCCATTCCATCTACCAATGTTTATCCCACCATCAATCAAGATAAAGATCCCGAAGATTCGGCCAAACGTTATGAGCAAAGTTTGCGGCGTTTTTTCAAACTAGGTGAGCAAATCGATTTAAGCGAAAAGCAGTGGCCGCGCCTATCACTGGCGCTGATGGGGCTCGGTAATGACGGTCACACCGCCTCGCTCTTTCCCGGCACCGCGGCGCTAGAAGAGCAAGACAGATTCTGTGTGGCCAACCATGTGCCCCAGCTTGACACCACCAGGCTGACATTAACCAGACCGGTTTTTGCCCACGCCAAAAAAATATTTTTCCTGGCTGCGGGTGAAAGCAAAGCCGAAATATTTGCCGATGTAATTTTGCATCCCGAAAAGAAATATCCCTCACAATTGGTCATTGGTGACTGCCCTGAAGGGTCTATTGAATGGTTTGTAGACGAGTCTTGTGCAAGGCTCTTAAAAGTAAATAAGTGAACAATCTGGAGGATGAGATGGCTGACAGTAAAGACGGCAAGTTAAGTGATATTGGTCTGGTTGGCCTGGGAGTTATGGGAGAAAACCTGGCGCTCAATATTGAGCGCAACGGTTTTAAAATTTCCATCTTTAACCGCAGTCACTCTAAGGTTGTTGATTTTGTGGAAGGCAGAGGCAAAGACAAAAATGTGGTCGGTTGCCCTGACGAAAAGAGTTTTGTGGCGTCAATTGCTAAACCCCGCAAAATTATTTTGCTTGTCAAAGCCGGCGATGCTGTTGATCAAACCATTGATAAACTAAAACCTTTCCTCGAAAAAGGCGACATCATCATCGATGGCGGCAACTCACACTTTACCGACACTATGAAAAGAGAAAAGGCCCTGGCCACTGAAGGCTTCAAGTTTGTGGGCTCCGGCGTTTCAGGCGGTGAAGAAGGCGCTTTGTGGGGCCCGTCACTGATGCCTGGCGGAAACCTTGAAGCATACAAAGAAGTACAGCCGATTTGGGAGGCTATCGCCGCCAAAGTAGACGGCAGCCCATGCGTGACTTATTTAGGACCAGATGGTGCCGGACACTTCGTCAAAATGGTGCATAACGGTATTGAATACGGTGACATGCAGTTAATTGCTGAAATTTACGACGTGCTCAAGCGCGTGCTTAATATGTCTGCTGCTCAAATGGCCGATGTATTCAGTAACTGGAACAAAGGACTGCTGGATTCATTTTTAATTGAAATCACAGCGCAAATTTTGTCGGTGGTTGACCCTGAAACAAAAAAACCACTGGTTGATTTGATTCTCGATAAAGCCGGTCAGAAAGGTACAGGCAAATGGACTTCTGAGGCCGCCTTAGATTTAGGCGTGCCGGTACCGACCATCGACGCTGCGCTCACCGGGCGCGTTCTGTCGTCTATGAAAGCCGAAAGAAAAGTAGCCTCTACAGTATTTGCTTCTGTCACCAATGAGTTGGCCAAATTAGCGCCGGCCGACAAAGCACTGATTGCCCATTTAGAAAAAGCGCTTTATGCCAGCAAAATTTGTAGTTACGCCCAGGGTATGGCTTTGATCAAGGCCGGTTCGGATAAATATAACTGGGGTGTAAACCTCTCGGAGTGTGCTCGCATCTGGAGAGGCGGCTGTATTATTCGCGCTCAACTGCTGGAGCGTATTCGCACAGCTTTTGACAATGATCAGAATTTGCCCAACCTATTGGTCGATCCTGATTTTGCTTCGTGGATGGCAGCCTCACATGAATCATTGCGGGCAGTGATTCAAGAAGCAGTTAAACGCGGCATTCCGGTACCGGCTCTGACAGCCAGCTTGTCTTATTTCGACAGCTACCGTAGCGCGCAACTTCCGCAAAACCTCACTCAAGCGCAAAGAGATTTCTTTGGTGCACACACTTACGAACGTGTCGATAAGCCGGCTGCAGGATTTGTACACACTGAGTGGGCCGAGCTGATTAAAGAGCCAATCAAGACAACATAAGCCCGATTGCCAACATTTTCGCTCACAGCCATCAATGTCGGTACTTTCAATTTGGGAGAGGCCGACAAGATCATTACTCTTTTTTCTCGTGAAAAAGGATTACATCGTGCTGTGGCAAAAGGTGCGCGCAAGCCGGGAGCACGCATTTCAGGCAAAGCTGAGTTGCTCAATGTCAATCGCCTGTTGCTGGCTAAAGGCAAGAATCTCGACATTATTACTCAGTGCGAAAATATTGAGACTTTCGCCAATTTGCGCCATGATTTGACCCGGCTCACTTATGCTCTTTATTACGCTGAACTGACTCAAATATTTGGTCAGGGTCTGGCTGAAGAGTCTGAGAGATACTTTGATAAACTCTGTCTTTCTATGGGTTTGATGGCAGCAAGCGGTAGAGATCCGGCATTGCTCTGCCTTGAATTTGAATTTTCATTATTAGATATGCTTGGCATTAAACCCGAGCTCAATTTTTGTGTGGGATGCCGCGCACCGCTGACTGAAAGTAATTTGACGGCATTCAATCATGAGTTGGGTGGTCTGGTTTGCCACACATGTTTTCATCGTATGCGTCGGCCGGCTGTCTCTACCGACGGTGTGAAGGAGGGGGCCGAGTGCTATGAAGCAATGGACGGTCAGCGCACTAATGTCTACGTCACGCCCCTAGTATGGAAGCGCATGGTGCTGGCTAATATCGGCTCAGAGCAAATTGATATGGAAATTAATCCTGAGCAACCAAAAGAGCCAAGGGCGCTTGTTGGGGCCACCGTCGCCGCCCGCAGGGTAATGCAATCGTATATCGAATACAAAGCCGGGAAGCGTATGCGCGCTCTTGACCTGCTTGCCAACTTGATTTGAGAATTACTTGATAGTGCTAAAATACGCTGTACATGACCGTTGGGGTGAATATGACTTTAACTAACAGCCATCTGGCAAATAGCGATCCGGCACTGTTCGCGATGATCGAGAAAGAGCTCTTTCGGCAGCAAAACAGTATCGAATTGATTGCTTCAGAAAATTTCGTCAGCGAAGCTGTCTTAGAAGCCCAGGGCTC
This sequence comes from Candidatus Obscuribacterales bacterium, assembly GCA_949127735.1. Taxonomy (GTDB): domain Bacteria; phylum Cyanobacteriota; class Vampirovibrionia; order Obscuribacterales; family Obscuribacteraceae. The sequence continues at coordinate 8,633 of CASBPX010000120.1, forward strand.
AGTCTTGACAAACAAATATGCCGAAGGTTTGCCAGGCAAGCGCTACTACGGCGGCTGCCAGAATGTCGACGATGTAGAGCGGTTAGCCATTGCCCGCATCAAAGAACTTTTTGGTGCCCCTCATGCCAACGTGCAACCTCATAGTGGTGCCCAGGCAAACATGGCCGTATTTTTCGCCATGCTTAAACCTGGCGACACTATTCTAGGTATGGCCCTTGATCAAGGTGGTCACTTGACTCACGGATCGCCGGTAAATATTTCAGGTAAATGGTTTGATGCCCATTTCTATGGTGTCGATCCACAATCCGGACGACTCGATTATGACGTGGTGGCAAAAGCCGCGGTAGCGGTTAAACCGAAAATGATTGTCTGTGGTGCCAGCAATTATCCTCGCATCATTGATTTTGCAAAAATGCGTCAGATTGCCGATAGCGTAGGCGCCTTCTTGCTCGCCGACATTGCTCACATTGCTGGTCTGGTTGTTGCTGGTTTGCATCCTAATCCTTTCCCTCATGCTCATTTTGTCACCACCACCACGCACAAAACACTGCGAGGACCACGGGGTGGCGTGGTGATGTGTCTAGAAGAACACGCCGCTGCAGTTGATAAGGCTGTTTTCCCAGGCATTCAGGGCGGGCCACTGATGCACGTAATTGCCGCTAAGGCAGCCGCTTTTGGAGAAGCACTGAAACCTGAGTTCAATGTTTATCAAAAATCTATTGTGGACAATGCCGCCGTGTTGGCTTCTACTCTGGTAGAAGAAGGACTGGCCATAGTGTCTGGTGGCACCGATAATCACCTGATGACCGTTGATTTGCGGCCGATTAGCATGACCGGCAAAAAGGCTTGTGCCATTCTTGAAGAAGTAAATATCACCACCAATAAAAACGCCGTGCCGAATGATCCAGAAAAGCCCATGGTCACCAGTGGCATCCGGTTAGGTACACCAGCTGTGAGCAGTCGCGGTATGGGTGTGGCTGAAATGAAAATCATCGGCCGCGCTATTGCCTCAACTCTGAAAGCACCAGACGACGAAAGCGCTCGGAAGCAGACTATAAAAACTGTTGAAGAACTCTGTGCAAAATTCCCTCTCTACGAGAGCAAGCTAGCATCGGTTAGATGAAAACATTAGAACTGCCGACTCAAGAGCCGAAAAAACCTGGTCCTAGCCGTGCTTCAAGGTTAGCGATTCCTTTTTTTCAGGTGCTGCTTTTGGCCGTCGGTATCTGGTGGGCCAACGGCCCGGCCAATAATGATCTCAGTTTGATGCAAGGTCCTGGTTTTTTAATTGCTCTTTCCATCAGCTGGTGCCTGGTGCCAGAAATCAGAACGCGTGCATTGAAAATTGGTTTGGTGGACAAACCAGGTGAAGACCGGCGCATTCACAAGGTGGCTGTGCCTCGTCTTGGTGGGGTTGCAATCTATATCAGCGTGCTGGCTACTGTTATCACCCTGGTGTTGATAGCCGGTCGCCTTCCTCAAGATGCTCGAGGGCAAGAAGGTATATTTGCCATTGCTGTTGGTGGCACTCTAGTATTCGTCCTGGGTCTGATGGATGATCTGGAATCAATCAAAGCTAAGTACAAATTGCTCACGCAAATTCTTGCCGGTTGTGCTGCTTACGCACTGGGGGTGCGGGTTAAATCCATACCCATTCCACAAAATATGCCTGACATCGATATTGGATTTTTGCATATTCATGCGGGTGTTCCGATTGAGCTCGGCTTGCTCAGTATGCCTCTTACGGTGCTCTGGCTTGTGGGAGTCGCCAATGCCGTCAATCTGATTGATGGTATGGACGGCTTGGCTGCAGGGGTATCAGCCATCTCAGCTCTGACTATCTGGGCCGTGGCTCTTGGTGTAGCCAAACCGTACGCGGCACTTATGGCGGCAGTAATCGCCGGCGCTTTGCTCGGTTTCCTGCGCTGGAATTTCAACCCTGCTCGCATATTTCTTGGTGATTCTGGAGCTTATTTAACTGGTTTTATTCTGGCGGCCGTATCCATAACCGGCGTAGTCAAGGGCGCATCATCGACGATGATTGTGCCCACAAGCCTTGTGGTTTTGTTGATTCTCGCTTTCCCCTTAATTGATACTTCCTGGGCAATTTTACGCAGAGTGGCGAAAGGTGTGTCACCCATGACCCCCGACCGCCTGCATATTCATCACCGCCTATTAGACACTGGCCTTGATCAAAAGAAAGTAGCGTACATAATCTATGCCGCCTCAGCAGTGCTTGGTTTTGTGGCCACCTATCTCGTCAATCAGCATATTTTCTACCTGAAACTATTGGCATGTGTTCTTGTCATGGCTCTCTTTTTTGCCGAAGTTTTAAATCGCCACCGCCAGCGCGGCCAAATACCCAAAGTCAAAGTTGACCCAGAGACTGGTCGAGAAATAAATGCTGATGAACCCTCATCATTACCATCATTACCGTCACCACCACCGCCAGATGCAGGCAGCTGATAAAAGAAAGCTATGGCCGCAATAGAAAATGATGGCAGCGGCCTAAACAGTCCGTTGGCAATTACCATTTTGTTGCCGACTTTGATACTTCTAAGCTTGCGATTGTTCTCCGCCGATTTTATTTTGGCCCCTCAAGTCGCCCTGCACCTGGACGGTGCCAGCCGTATGCTAGCTGGGCAGAAGCCCTATCTAGATTTTTGGGATTGGTCTCAGCCAGCCCTTCTGGCACTATATTCGGTGCCGCAGCTAGTCGCTGGCCTGATGCCTGATTTTCTTTCTACTGGTGATTGGACCAAACTGATTCTCTTTGTGCTGACTCTAGGTTCGCTGATATTGTCGCTCTTGATCGTGAGGCGACTGGAATGTTTTTCTACAGTTGCCCTGGCCCTGGGATGCGCCAATCTTTCTGTTTGCTCTCAATTAGGCAGCGTACAGCATTTGCTGATGCTGGCCCTGACACCGTGGATTTTAATGCGCTGGGCTACTGGTGAACGTCTCAATTTGTCGATTTCTTTGACGCTGCCCTTGCAGTTGCTTATAACAGTTCTTGCTGCCTATGCTTGCGTCCTCGACTTGCCTCATCTGGCAGTGTTGCTCTGGTGTGAGTGTTTCTTCTTTCTGCGCTACGGCCTGGTCAAACAAATGGTGCAGCAGCTTCTGATATTAGCTCTGGCTCTGGTTGGTATCTGGGGCATTACATTAATGGATACATCCATCTGGCAAAGCTACTGGCAGTGGGCTATTCCTCTGCGCCTGGCCAAATATACATATTATGATGCTGCTCTAAAAGGCACCACTTTTCCCGACCATGCAAATTTCCTTTATCTTTTTGCTCTGGTGCAGCTGGCCGCATTCTACTTAAGTGATGCTAAAAATCGCTCTGCCACAAATCTCAGTGGGGTCTTCGCAGCCCTGGCCCTAGCAGGGCTAACTTTATTTATCGCCGAAGGTGAAGGGCTTAGTTGTGACCTTGTCATAGTTGTCTATGCCACAGTGTTTTTGCTTTCGCTGTTAGTAGTGGGCCTTCTACGCCACTACAAGTTGATGTCCTCTAAGCCAGTCTCCCTCGCCACCTTGTCTATCGTCAGCATCGCTTTGCCACTGTGTATATTTTCTGTTACCGCTAAGCCCGCAGTGCCGGTAAACTTGACTGTCAATCAACACATGGACCAAACGATTCTAAAGCTGAGTAGTGATGGCGATCAAATAGGCATATTTGCTGAGTATCCTGACGTCGCCTATCCGCGTCTGGAGAGACTTTATAGGAAATCTAGTGGTTATTTATTGTGGGCCAGACCACTGCGCATGCTCTGCGATTTTCAGCAGGGCAAATCGTTGAACGAAGATCTATTCTCTTTTCAAACTTATTTTATGGAGAAAATTACTGAAGATTTCGTCAGCCGCAAAGCCAGTCTTATTTTAATCGAAGAGCCCAAGCAGTCTGAATTGCTGGCCTTTAACGGCCTGGACAGGGTGTTGCGAAAGAACTATGTGCCCGCTGGTCAGTGTAAGGTTTTTGCTGAGCCTTATGGTCTAACTAATTTTTCTGTGTGGCGGCGAAAATGACTGGAGAATCTACTGCTAAATCTAGTTCTAAATCTATTTTCGCAAGTCACAACTGGAGCCTCTGTACCGGCATTTTAATTGTGCTCATGGCCCTATTTTGCAAACTGCCCTACTGGTTTGCCCATCCGCTGCTTATTCACGCTGATCAGTCTGTCTATCTGGCCATGGCAGATATGTTTCTGCAAGGCAAAAAACCTTATGTAGATTTTTTCGACTTTAATCCACCTTTGATTATTTATTTGAGCACCATACCAATAGCCCTATCAAAAATGGTGCCTTTGACGCCGATTCAGATTTTCAATCTTACAATCAATTTTTTGATGCTAATCTCTACGGCTCTCAGTGGTGCGCTTTTTTATGCTAACCGCAATTCCACTGATCGCTTTTTGTATTTCCCTCTGCTGCTGGCACCGATAATCTGCACACAGACTCAATTTTACGATTTTGGCCAGAGAGAACATTTGTTCGTGCTGTTATATTTTCCTTTTTTTGTCTGCCGATTGCTGCGTTATCGATCAGGTCAAATTCAGCCAATTTTGTCAGTACTGGTGGGAATATTTGCCGCCGTCGGAGTTTCTCTAAAGCCACAGTTTTTGCTCACCGCAATGCTTCTTGAAGCTACACTGATGTGGCAATGGCGCACATTGAAACTTGCCAATAGCCTGGAAAACAAAATTTGTGCACTGCTTACGGTGCTGTATCTGGCTCATTTCGCTTTTCTAGGACAAGCCGCACTAGATATTTTGTTGCAGCAAGCGTGGCCAATCTACACTACCGGGCTTTCTTATTTTCACATTGGTTTTATTGAGGGGCTGGCTTCTCTAAGCAACTTCTCGTATCCCTATTATTTACTCGCTCTAGCACTGAGTCTGGCTTTTGCCTGCAAAGGCAAAAGCCCCTGGCTGGAGCCCGCCGTAGCATTGACCATTATCTCCTGGTTGTCGTTGCTGCAAGCTGGTAGCATCTGGACTTACCGCGGCATTCCCATGCAGCTGGGCTGCTGGATTTTAATTGCTCTGGCGACAGGAATCGGCATAGAGTTTTTGTTTACTCATAAGCCCAAAATTCAAGTATCGCTATTGAGTATATTCCTATGTCTGCCACTGGTAGGAGCTGTAGGTATTTGTTTGTGCGCCTTTCCCCTGTATAAAGATGCAGGGGCAAAGCAATTTGATTTGGCACAAATTGGTTATAGGGGTAAGTCTCCGCTCAATGATTTGTCACCTCTCGTGCCCAGCATTATTGCTAACAGCAAAATTGACGACAAAGTAATTTATCTCGGAAGAGGGGTGCGGCCTGGCTATCCCTCAATTTTGCAGGCGCACCGAAACTCTGGCTCGCGTTATTTGCACGGTATGATTTTGCCAATGCTACTGGTTTGCATCGAGAAAAATCCGACACGATATACGCCGATGCTCGATAAAGTAATAGCAAATTATGGTGACGACATTCTTGCCAACAAACCGAAACTGATTTTCATTGACGACAGTTTTGTCGCTCCGCTTTTCGCGCAGCATCAATTCGTTCAAAAATACATGACAAATTACGAACTAGTTGAGCGCGTGGAGCAGGCTCAGTGCACTCTCTACAGAAGTAAGTAGGGGCGCATGCTTGTACACTGGTTGCTAAGAGCCTATTTTAGTAGATGGTTACAGCATAATTTGAAGTAGATGAAGCAAAGACTGACCATAATCTGCCCGGTTTGCAATGAACAGGCAACCGTGCCCATATTTTTCGAGCGCATTAAGCCTGTGATGGTTAAGCTCTCAGAAACTTACGATTGCTCTTTGCTGTTTACTAACAATGCTTCCACAGATGAAACTCCGGCGCAGATTCGCAAAATCAGTGCCGAGAATCCTAATGTTTATATGATCACAATCAGCAAAAACGTTGGCTACCAGGCTTCGCTTGAATGTGGTTTGCGTAATGCCAAAGGTGATGTGTTCGTATTTATCGACGTTGATTGCGAAGATCCGCCAGAGATGATTTTAGATTTCGTCCGTTATTACGAAGAGGGTTATGACATCGTATATGGTGAGCGCGTAGATCGCGATGAGCCTCGCCTGATTATGTGGGGCCGAAAAGTTTTTTACCGCGTGCTTAAGGCGCTGGCCGATGAAGAAGTCATTCTCGATATGGCAGAATTTTCACTACTGGCCGGTCACGTGCGCGATTCTATTGTAAAAGACCACACTTCATTTCCTTTCATTAGAGCGTCAATTGGCCGAGTTGGCTTTAACCGCAAAGGCATCGCCTATAAGAGGAATAAACGAGTAGGCGGTGAAACCCACTTCCGCTTCTTAGGCATGGCCCATTTTGCGGTTGCCGGAATTCTTTCCTCGTCGACTTTGTTTTTACGCTTGCCGATTTACATTTTTCCTGTCTGGCTAGCTGCTGTCACCGCCCTGGCTATTATGCGTATTTACCAGCCCAGTGCCGTTATTGAGGCCGTAATAATTTTTCTTGTTTGCAGCTATTTTGGTGCAGCCGTCTCTTTCATCTCGATTTATGTGGGGCGCACTTATAAAAATTCTTTAGGCCGACCAAATTTCGTTATCGACGATAAAAATTCCGTCTTGCAGGATTAGCAAATGGCTCAAACATTTGACTTCAAACCGCAGGTGGATTTTCTCAGTTTCGATGGAGGTGTTAAAGCACGGGGCTCGCTGGTAAGACCGTCGCAGAGTGCTCTGAGGGAGCTTTCTGATATTGAAGAAAAGATTTTAGTCGGCAAAAAAGCACGCATCACTTATGGTGCCGGTTTATCTTTTGGAGCGCCACATTTTGGTGATGATATCGTTTCAATTGATAATTCTAGGTTCACTGAAATTATTGGTTATGACAATGAAAATGGTCTGCTAGAAGTTCAAGCTGGTGCCACTATGGCCCATGTCTTTAATTTTCTGGTGGAAAAGGAGCGCTATCTTGTCACCCAGCCTGGCTATCCGTCAATTACTGTAGGCGGCTGTATCGCCGTTGATGTGCATGGCAAAAACCAACTGCGCGATGGCAACTTTCGCGAACAAGTGCAATCGCTCAAACTTTTTCATCCGTCACGCGGTATTATTTCTGCCAGCCCAGAAATTAATAAAGAGATATTTGATCTCACATGTGGTGGATACGGACTTACCGGTCACATCATCAGCGCCAAAATTCGCACACGCAGCCTGGTTTCACCCACCATGGCGCTTTATATTATTGCTCTCGATGATATTCTTGACACTCCCGCATACATAACCAAAGCAGCTAAAGAAAATGATTTCGTGGTTTCTTGGCACGATTTTAGTGCCCGCGGTGCAGAATTTGGCCGCGGCTTCCTGCTAGTAGGCAAATTTGTTGCCGGGCCAGAAATTTCGTCCCATCGCGCTGCAAAAGTTCCACAGCTGCCACTTTACTGGCCGCTCGATGCGCAATCACGCAAGGGTATTGACCTGGCCTTTTACAGCCTGCCTTTTAATCGCCTGATAAACGTACTCTATGGCGGCATCAACAGATTTTCGACAGAACCGCGTTTAATTACCGTAGAGGAGTGTCTCTATCCGGCTCGGACATTGCGTCAACTTTACTATAAGATGTTCGGTCAGGCTGGGTTTCATGAAAGCCAGATGATCGTACCGCTCGATCGTTTTGCCGAATTTATCGCTTCGATCAAAAACTGGTTAGACAAAAACGAGCTGGCTGTTACGCTGGCCTCTGCCAAAGTCTTCATGGGCACTCAGAGTCTTTTACGTTTTGACGGCGACGGCATTTGCTTCGCTTTGAATTTCCCTCGATGTGAGGCCAGCGGCAGGTTCATGCTGTTTCTTGATCAGTTGACTATCGATCTTGGTCTGATACCATATATGGTGAAAGACTCTAGACTGCCTCTGGCTGTGGTTAAAAAGGCTTATCCCCAGTATGATGAATTTCGAGAGCGCCTGCGCAAATTTGACCGGGAGCGACTCTATCGTTCGGAGCTATCCAGGCGGTTGGAGCTTTGATGAAACCTGACGCTGCAGCCAGCATTTCATTGTTACTTTTTTTCCTTGACCAAAATCGATACGCTATTGCTCTTTCTGAAGTTGACAGAGTTTATCCGGTGGTCGAAATCACTGGCGCCGACGCTGTTTCTGGTAATGACTATTTAGGTTTCGTCAATTTGCATGGTGAGCTGGTTCCTGTGATTAATGTCAGATTACGACTGGGCTTGCCTGATAAAGAAATTGAAATCAGCGACATGATCATTATGATTTTGGATGGCAGCACCAGACTGGCTCTGATAGTGGATAGCGTGGGCGAAGTGCTTGAGTATAATGCGCAGCAGATGGTCATCGCCGCGTCTTTGCTTTACAGCAAAGCGCAGGTAAGCGTAATTAGTTTGAGCGCCGGTAACATGGTTGTGAAAGAAATGCGCGAGTATCTGATTGAGGCCGGCTGCCACTGGTTGAAGGCCGATTAGATCTGAGCTGAGGTTCAGAGCGCTGCTTATGGATGCTCAAATTTGCTGCCTATGAATTTTTACAACTTAGAGGTTGTACAGCCATACAACTTACAGTTGAGTGGGGCGCGGGAACTACCCCCGCACCCTCTCCCAGAACAGGGCTTGAACCTCTCAGCTCACACTGCTCCTATTACCCAGCCGGCGGTAGCAGACCAAACTTCCAGTGGGCGA
>CASBPX010000121.1 GCA_949127735.1 Candidatus Obscuribacterales bacterium
ATCAATACTGTGCAAAAAAGTGCTAATCAGGGTGTTGCGGCGGCAGTGGCTATGCTCAGCACAATCCGTACTCCAAGCCCCGGCAAAAGCACTATAAATCTAGGTGGAGGATATTATGGCGGTCAGGCTGCCGCGGCTCTCTCTCTGGCTCACCGCTCACGCAATTCAAAGTGGCAATCGACATTGGCCATTGGGGTGCCTATGAGCATTGTCAGTGGTGCCAACATAGCTGCAGCGATGGGAGTCGGTTTCGAATTTTAACTATGTAAAATCGTCCAATGAGGCTCACTCTTGATATTCGCTTCCCGTCGTCGGTTCGGGAGGATCGACCAGCACCAGAGGTAGTGGTAGTTCTGGAGGTCCCAGAAAGGATAATTTGAACATTGAAGGCAACCGGAACTAACAAAAACTGATATATTCCGCAAGCGTTGGCCCTGATAACACAATCATGATTTAGGGGCTATTTACGAATATGTGCGATTTGCACTGGCCACGAAATTGATCGAGTGTGAAGAGCTAGCTAGCCGATCTCAATTAGCTCAGTTTTCTTGAATGCCTTTCATTGCGTAAATGCCTGCTGTCATGACGACTTTCCCAGCTCCTGCCTCAGTTTCATCGATCTGACACTGTTGAAAGATCGTTGTAGATAACAAATGTGTCTACACGAGACAGCAACTGCATGTGGTATCACAGTTGTGAGAAATTTTACGGAGCTGACACAGCTTGCTTGAGATGATCAAGCGCCGCTTTTAACTGATTATCTGTTGCTGAATTCATTTCAGCTCCTGCGCTTAATGGCACCACTTGGTGTGGGGTCAAGCCAATCTTGTTCGACCCAGCATCACCGACCCAGGTTCCGTTCGGTGTAAAGTACTTGAACGTTGTAACTTTTAGCCAGCTATCTTCAGGCAGTCCCGTTCGTGCGGTAGTTTGACCAATGCCTTTGCCGTAAGTTTGCGTGCCGATAACATATGCCTCGTTGTTGTCTTTTAAGGCGCCGGTAAGAAGTTCTGAAGCTGACGCTGAGTGTTCATTGACTAAAATGACCACTGGTTTGTCGACTATGTCGGCATGTCTTTCTATAATTTGCCCCATCCCCTTCTGCAACGTAGGCATGTCTTCGTAAACAGTTTTTAGCTTTATGCTATCTGCTTCAAGCTGATAAGTACTTTTTTCGAAGCTGACTTTACCATCAACATCTTCACGGCTTCTGGTAGATAACATTAGCCCTGATGACATGAAGAGAGAGCCGGTCTGTAAGGCCTCGTATACAAAACCACCAAGGTTGTTGCGTAAGTCTAAAATGTAGCCGTTGGCATTAGGATTGGCTTTCAGCGCCGCTTCTACTTCTTCAGAGACATCTGTTTGAGAGAAAGTCATTACTGATAGGTGAAGGAAGCCGTCACGCATTTCGCTTTTCACTGCAGGCACGTCAATGACCTCGCGCACCAACTCGAATTCTCGTTCTTTGCCCTCTCGTTCGACGGTAACATGAACTTTGGTATCGACATCTCCGCGAATCAGTTTGGCTGTCTCATCGGCACTTTCAGTGTCGATCACTTCGTTGTCGACTTTGACGATACGATCGCCAGCGGCCAGTCCGGCGTGCTGGGCTGGTGAACTTTCTACAACTCGGCTGATGACGACGGGGATATTTTCAGATTCACCGGGAGCGGTTTCAACTGCTTGTGTCGCTAACGCTTTCGGGACAGCCTTTATTTCTAATCCAATACCAGTAACTTCACCGCGTTCGGCTTTCTCTATCTCTCGTGCTTCGCTGGCCGGAATCACATCAGTGTAAGGATCGCCAAGATCTTTCACTGCTTCATCGGCGTACTTTACGGCATCGGCATCTGATTTTATGGAACAGTTATATTTTGACCGCAGTGCCGCGACTTGCTCTTTGTTCAGCCTCTCTGGTTCGTAAAATTGATTGATAGCGCCGTCGACTAATTGAAGGTACGCCTTCGATTCGGGGCAGGAAGTAGCATCACTTTTGCCCGGTGCTTTCGGGTTCACGGCTTGGGATAGATCGGCGTCCGCATATAGTAAATCGCGTGCACGAGTTTGCCCCGACTGGGAACTGTCGTTCGTAGTCTCAAATCTTTCTGAACTGTCAGGCTTAGAGCCGCGGTTTGTCACGTATCTGGTTGCTCAGCGGTGGAGTATAAACATTAGCTTTGTTTGGCCCGCTTGACAATTGGTAACATTCCCATGGATTCGTAGTTCTACGAATTAGAGACAAGAGAAGTTGCTATAAAAGTTCAATTCTCGCTAATTTATTGTCGGCTAATTTTTTCACGGCCGGAGCTTTTAAATAACTAGCAGCGCTATTGCGCAAAATTGTTGCCGTGGCGTGTTTTGAACCGAGCCAGAGAGCCCTTGAAGCGTCATTGTAAGCTTGTTGATAGAGCCCAAGCTTTAGCGCTGCCAGACTGCGCATTTCATAGCCGCCAGGTTTAGTAAATTGCTCTTTGATATATTTGTCGGCACAAGCAAAAGCTTCTTGCCACCGCTGTTGTTTGGCCAGTTGCACAAACTGGTCAGGGGCACCTGTGGCGACTCTTGTATTTGTGGCGACTTTTGCACTTGTGGCGACCTGAGCACCAGAGATATTTTTTGAATCGTCTAATGCTATGACAGAGGCGACAACCGCCGTCGGTCTAGTCAGTGTGCGCAGGCTCTTACCTTTTATTGCCAGAGTCGTAGAAGGCCTTAGGCCCTCCGCTATCTCCATTTCGTTTTCGCCTTTGTCATAGTGAGAGCAACCGTAGCTGGTGTAAGCAGCGGTGTCGAAATTACTGTAGTCGGCAAAAGTAAAAGCTTTGCTGGCCATGCGCTCGTGCATGATTTTGTCGGTTGTCTTGAACGCTGCGTAGGGCAAATCATGGTGCGGATCTTCTACGGCTTTAATTGCTTCTTTATCGCTGATGCAATCGGCCAGATCTTTTCTATTTTTATAAATGTGTTGAGCGTCAAAACCTTGCAGATGGCTGCGGGCAACTGTTTCTTGAGAGTGCGTGGCCAGATGTTCCAGGTGCAATCGCTTAAATAATTCAGCTTTGTGCGCCGGCGTTATCGCTTTATCTTCCCAAATATAGTTGAGCTTTTCGGCTAGTGCCAGCTCGCAAGCGAGGTCTGAGGAGTTCCAGAACCCAGGCAGGCAATGAAGAACGGTACCATCAGTGGTCATGACAAAAGTTTGCAAATTATGCGGGCCGGCACCATTGGTGGTGTTAACTGCTGTACCGTCTATAGGGTGCACCCCTGAATCTCCAGCGTAACCTTCTTGCATGATATTTTTATAGCCGCAAACAAAACGATTGCGCAGTGTTGTAAAAGTGGGTTCTTGTGAAAGCGACACGGCTCTCAGGCTATTGCCGGCACTTCACGTAAAGCCGTCGATGTTGCCGAGCATGTGAATCCAGACGATAAGCTTATGTTCTTTTTTCGCCTGTTCTTTGGCTGCATCTAATGACGTCAACCAGTTGATTTTTGAGCAGACAAGTTTTGATTGCGTCTGCGCTATGTTGCCAGGTAAAACCGCAGGCAGCGCCGCTAGACTTTCAGCGGCAAAAACCGGCGCTGCAATCTGCCAGGCGACTAAACCCAGGCTGAGAGAGAATGACGCTATCATCTTGGTCAACATGACCTTAGTATAAGGCCAATCTCTAGATAGTCTATGTTGCTAGAAACCATTTTGTCGAGTTAGCACAGGAACCGGCACATTGATGTCTGGGCGCACAGTCAATCGCAGCAGTTCAGGGTTGTGAATATATGGATGCGGTGCAACCGGTTTAAAGTATTGTTGCAAGGCCTCGACTGAAATACCGGCTGCGCGAGCGGCTTCGAGTTTTTCGCCGGCAATCAAATTGGCTTTTGCGAACTGTTCGATGCCTGCGCGATATCCCGAAAGTATGGCTTCATCTTTCTGATTGGCGTTCAACAAAAATTTGAGTGAGTGAAAACTGTTGACCTCAGGGCGAATGACGATACCGGCGCTTTCGGCGTGACCATTGCGGCCTTTTTCAAAATTTCCGCTCAAGTATTTGGCAAATAAGTAGAGGCCCTTATTTACGTATGACATAGCGCCTACAGGTAAACTGGCAATAACGTGGTCTGTGTGCACACCAAAGTGGGTGGTGACCATCTGCGTAGGGCATTTGCCAAAGCGACCAAGAGCACCGTCAAACAAGCGCCGCCCTAGATATGTGACCGATTCGAGCAGAGCGGGAATGGCACATGTGGCACGTATGGCGTCGCCTACCTGAGCTGGTTGGTTGGAAATCAAATGGCGATTGTGGCCCCTGGTGTATTCGACAACGCCGTTTTTGGTGAACATCACTTCGCTTTCGCGGCCAACAGCCATGGTCCAGAATTTGGCGGGCCATTCTTTGACGTGCAACTCAGTTAATTCGCCAAGTTTGCTCGACCCATAAATGCCGTCTTGCAGCAAGTCGATTTTTTTGTTATCGCGTAACAACGGCGTGAGCAATTTCTTTTTGTCGATCAGACCAGAAAAGTCTGTCATTTTGGCCAGTTCGATCATTTTGTGGGAAGGTAATTCAGCGGCGGCCATAACCGCAGGTATAGCACCACCGCTGACACCACCAATGGTGTCAAGTTTAATTTCGGCGGCGCGGCAGGCCAAAATTACACCAGTGCTGGTCAGACCCGCTTTTGAGCCGCCACTGCCGCAGACCAGGTGCCATCCTCGTTCTGTAGATTGTCTTGCTGTGGCTACAGCTTGTCTGTCTTTGATAATAGCGCCGGTGAGCGATGCATGGTCAGCTGAGCGTGAACGCTCACCCAGGGTGGAAAAGCCTTTGCTGAATGCCATGCCCACGCCGTGAAAAGCTGCATTGGTGAGGCCGAATCCGGCAGCGGCCATGGCCGTGCTGATTGGCGTTGCCTCCTCTATTGCCACGCTGCTCTTCATGGCCTTGAGCTGGTGGG
>CASBPX010000122.1 GCA_949127735.1 Candidatus Obscuribacterales bacterium
CCACCACCCCGCGCCCTCCACCGCGGCGGATACAATATGGTGGCAAGTTCGTCACAAGATCTAGAACTCAAAGTCTCTGCTTTAGTTCGAGAATTGCAAAGCAAGAAACACAAAGTTGCCACCAGTCATGATGGCACGTCGATGGTAATAGTAGATCAAACCACCCACCAAACTTTCAGGATTCACCAAAGCGAACCTTCGGATACAATTTTCAACTCCGGCACAGTAGAGGTGCTTGCTCAATTATTTCCCAAAAATGCGCGGATTCTTTATGCCACCAGCGAAGAATTTGAAGCAAAAGGAAACTGGGCCAAAGCGCTGGAATACTTTAAACGCAACAGCCTTGTGGGTTGGAAAGCAGATTTGATTGACCCCTCTGAGCCTCGGGAACCTCTGGCAAAAGACAACCGCTACAACTCAACCTGTGCATTTTACGAAAGCATGTTGGGGCGCAACGTCGAAGCTTTAAAATACTATGAACGCGCCATCGCCCTGGCTCCCACCTACAGCATCAACTTTTCTAACAGGGCTCAACTTTATAAAAAAATGGGCAAGCTTGATCTAGCTGCCAAAGATTTTGCCAGAGCCAAAGAGTTGCAGAAGAATGACCCCAGGCCTGATGGCTCGATGCATCGGGGTCGTCAACGACGTCGCGGTGGCCAACAGGGTCATTACATGCCTTATGCGCCAAACAACTACGAATATGATTTGCAGAACTTTTCAAATGAACTGAAAGCACTTGAGAAAGCGCCAATGAATCTGGCAAAAGCAAAACTTTATTTGCAGCGCGCTCGAGTGCAAAGACAATTGGGTCACTACAAAGAATCACTCTCTGATTATCAGGCGATAGCAAAATACGAACAATACAACAGTAATCTGGTTAAAGAGCGCAGTATCGCGCAAGACCTTTTGCGCACGGGGGCGCCGCCATACGGAGACATCAAAGCTATCGGTGACGCCAAATATTATGGCGGCGAACCGGTAAAAGAAACGGGCATAGCGACTCTGACTACAAAAAAAGGTGATACCAGAGTCTACCTGGCCATAGCTGAAGGTTTATCAAAAGCGCATAAAATTAAAGAGTGTGCCGCTGAAATAGACAAATTATTGAAAATTGATCCGGATAGCCAGGGCTATATCACAGCAAAAATCGCTGTGTCGGAAGCGCTCAATGACTCAGTCACTGTGGTCAAATATTGTTCGCTCTTGATAGACAAACTAACCGCTGGTGATGCCAGTATTGACCTTAACTACGCTCAGCGACTCTATGATTTTAGAGCCAAAGCAAATTATGAGCTAACTCACTACGATAAAGCTGTTGCTGACTACACCACATTGCTAAAACTAGACCCGAAATCACCTGAAGCTTTTCGCGGACGTGCTGACTGTTTTACCAAGCTCAATAAATTTGACCTGGCTAAAGCCGATTTAGACATGGCTAAAAAGTTTGATTCGCCTGGGCAATGAATTTTCATCAAAGCTTTAAGGGTTGTAAGGGGATTTGACCGATTCGGTGAGTCCAGTCGCTGAAAGGGGTATATACCTGACAGGCTTTGGATCTTACCTCTCGGGTAAGGGAATTTTCCATGGTTTTTCTGACAATGCTTAAATGGGTCGAACAGCCATGAACATTAAAACCGCTGTAATTTTGACATTTGCTCTTTTGGCCCTGACTAACCTGGTAAAAGCCCGCGCGTGTCCGCTTCCGCCTGAGTTAGCCATAACACCAGCTCACCGCCAAGCAGAGGCTTTGCGGTCGGTACGAAGCGGAGATGTAGAAGCGCGGGGCGGTTACTATGAGTTCGCTGTCAATTGTTACTTTGCTTCCACTTATATCGAACCGTCGTTCGGCAGACCTTATCGAGGCGCCGAAGAAACAATTCTCGCCGGTACAGATAGGCAGGAGGTCCTTCGTGACTTAAATAATGCGGTACAAGAAAATCCGAACGATCCTTATGCTCTCGCAGTTAGAGCGATAATCAAAATCGACATGGGAGACAGGCAAGGTGCTGAGTTAGACTTCACTCGCTCGCTTGCGCTGAAGGGCGATTTACTCTTTAGTCGCCAGGGGCGGGCCGAAAATAGAATTTTTGGCGGTTTGGATCTTGATGCTTTGGAAGATTGCAATGCGCTCCTAAAAATCACGCGAAATAACCCGCGAACGCTACTAGATCGCGGCATGTTTTTAGCGAGACACAATCAGCCAGCGGCTGCCATGGCAGACTATGACGCGGCGCTAAGAGAAAGGCCCAACTGGTCACGACCATACATAATGAAAAGTGAGTTGTACTCCGCCTATGGTCAGCATGCAGCTGCCGCAAAACTTTTGGATCTAGCAATTCACAACGAACCTACACTCGGAGCTTCATACCGAAAAAGAGCCATCGAACGCCGCTGCCTCGGCGATTTAAAAGGCGCCGTTGACGACCTTAATATGGCAATTTTATATCAGCCAGAGCAGAGCGATCTAATCGATCGAGCCCTTCTTAAGCTGCAGCTTGGAGATTGTAATGGCGCGGTTACCGATCTTATGAAATAGGCTTATAAGCTCTTTGTCACTTAGCCGGAATCGGTTTATTTGGCGCAAACAATGGTTCTTCACCCATCTGCAAATCATTCAGTGCTGGTGGCGCGCCCATTGGCGGCATTTGAGCACGACATGGTAACGCAGTGAAAAACATTAGCATCACTGGTAGTACCACTCTAAATCGGCGCATTTCGACTTCCCTGTTGTGTTCGTTGCTCAATCACTTTGTCTTACT
Organism: Candidatus Obscuribacterales bacterium; assembly: GCA_949127735.1. GTDB lineage: Bacteria > Cyanobacteriota > Vampirovibrionia > Obscuribacterales > Obscuribacteraceae. The sequence goes on from CASBPX010000122.1 coordinate 2,763, forward strand.
TGCCTGGCCTTCGAAATATGGATTCTCCAAATATGGCGGCTTTTCAGTGGTGTGAAGTGGCTTTGCGAAATCTACATCCGCTAGAAGCACTGACGGAGTGACCATACCAATTGTTGTGGAGCTATTATCGGTAGGATAATTAACGACGTAAACATCAGCATCATCGCTGGCAGCTTGCATTGTGAGCAAATTTTTCTTCGAGATAGTCTTTAAGCGAGCCCCGCGTAAAAGCTGCTCGCTGCCGGTTTTCATATCTACTTTGTAAACTTGATTGAGGCTCATACTGGAGCCATTGAATTTCTCCACATCAACTATTTGACCACCAGCAGAAAATGATGGTCTGATTCGTCTGACAATCAAAACGTGGTCGAGCCCTTCTTTTTTGCCTGCCTCAATAAGCTTTTGACGCAAGGCACTGAAAGATGTACCGGCATCACTGCTAACAAATAGATGACCAGGGCTGGCCATTCCGCCGCGATTATGCCCATTACTGACTTTGATAACGCGATTAGGAGTGCGAGTACTGCAGAGCGTTTTGAGAATACCCTTATCAATAAGAGTCAGCCTTTTGGCAGCCACCCCCTCATAATCAATGTTCCACCCGCTCTTTAAAAATTTGCCCTTATACTCTTTCTGTATGGGATCATCAATAACCGTAATGCTACTTCCTAGAATTGGTTTATTGAGCTTGTGCGTATCGTCCGCTCCGATACTACCCATCTCGTGTCGAGCGCAAACAAGCGCTGGAAGCATTGACGAAAGTAGCTCTGCGGCCGCCTCTTTTTCAAACAACACTGGCCCGGAATATTCTTGAGCGCGTTGTGCAACCACAAGTGCACCAACACGCTCGCAGAGCCTACGCACTATTTTTTCCATCTCGGCTTGCGACGGCAACGCAGCCTCTGTTTCGCCAGCTAAAAATTCGCCATCAGAAACTGTCATGCCATCTTTGTTTTGGCTGCTGGCGCCGAAGAAAATGAGAGTGCCAGTCTCACCATATTTTACAATGGTGCCTTCACTATTAATCAACCGCGTGGTGCGCGCCCTTACATTCATGTAGACCGTACTATCTTTGATATTTTTGTACTCTTTAAAAATCGCAGAAAGAGCCTTGACTCGCCCGGCCCATTCATCGATATTAGCCGTTAAATGCGCATCACTTTTTACGCTGACAATAGCCGGAGCATCAGAAAATGAGTCAGGCTTGTCTTCAACATCAACGTAATTCATTTGCGCCCGAGCACTGGTGAGCGATTCTATGGCTTGTTTATAGCTGCGATCAGCCTGTGTCCACAAGTCGCGTCGAATTGCATCATAATTGTCTTCTTGAACTAATCGACTTTGAAGACCGAGCAGCGCACGAAGACCGCCGCCACCAGCGGTAGTATTATCGAGCTGCTTATCACCCACGCGCAGAGTGAAGTCTGAATGCCGATCACGAGAGATATCTTTAATTGTCAGCGCGCCAAATGATGCGCTAATGCGCGCGAATTCTTCATCAGTGACGGTGCATGAACCGAAATATGGCAATGGATAATTAGGCAATTTCAAACTTTTCATGGAGCGATCAAGTTCGTCTTTCATAGCGCGCATCACAACATCATTCTGGTAGGTTGCGGCTTCTGAATTTTGGGGCTCGGCCTGCGCAGCGGCTTGTACTGTAGTCGCATCAATTGAGGCAGCCACTGCCGGCAAATTTAGACCTGTCATCAACCATAGCGAAAGCGCAGTGGCCATAATCGATTGTTGACTGAAATCGGCTTTAATCAGAGGCTTTTTCAC
>CASBPX010000123.1 GCA_949127735.1 Candidatus Obscuribacterales bacterium
GGCTGCTCCACCGCCAAAATCGCCATCGCTCTGCTCAGGCATACTTGAAATCTCTCAATTGGCTCTTTCCTGAATGATAGCAAAATCATCAACTCTTTCCTGCCTGGCCACCCATAATTGCAGAGTGTCTACTAACTCAACCAGAAAAGCCGTGCAGTACGCCCTTCTGTCGGCAGCCTGCTTTTCGCTTATGTTTGCCATGATTAAACTGCTGGGTAAAGACTATCCGGCAGGCGAAGTTTTGTTCTGTCGCAGCTTTTTTGCCCTGATACCGCTCTTGCCGGTGATTGCCCGAGAAGGCGGCGTCAAGGTTTTTCATACCAAACACCCATATATGCACCTGACGCGCTCAATGGTGGGGCTCAGTTCAGCTTTCCTCTGCATCGAGTCGCTCAAATTGCTGCCATTGTCAGAAGCGACCACAATTTTTTATTGCGCTCCTCTGGTGACAACGGTTCTAGCGATTTTCATACTGGGCGAAAAAGTCACACCTGGCAAACTGGCGGCCATCTCCGTTGGTTTTTTCGGCGTGCTTTATATGATGCAGCCACATTTATCGTCCAGCATTCCGGGCGCTCTCATGGCCCTGGCTTCAGCCGCAAGCTCGGGTTTTGTCTCCATTGAGTTGCGCAAAATGGGAGCGACGGAAAAGAGCGTTACTATCGTTGTTTATTTCATGCTTGCCTGTTCAGTGGCGGGATTAATTTCGTTGCCGTTTCATATGGTGATACCGAATCTGCATGACGCTCTGTTGCTGCTTGCCATTGGTGTCATTGGCGGTGTCGGTCAGCTTGGCATGACCGAGGCTTATCACCAGGCACCAGCAACAACTGTGGCACCACTAAGCTATACAGCGCTGGTCTGGGCGGCATTGCTTGATGTATTGCTCTTTGCCAAATTTCCAGGGCAGGCCACACTGGTGGGCACATGCTTGATTGCCGTTTCGGGAATATTTGTGGTGCGAAATTCGAATAAAATGTGATTTATTTCTGCTGCTTTTTAATCAAGGTCACAACCAGGTCGCATTTTTTAGCAATACTTTGATCGCCTGCAGCTCTGGCTGTTTGCTTAATTGCCTGAAAAGCTTCAATTGCAGCAGCCGGATTCTCGCTCTGAACAAATTCGCCATAGGCGTTCATCACTCGCGCTTGCAGGCGATAGAAACTATGGTCAGGTAATGTCTCAGTGGCGGTCATTACCTGACGACCCAACTCCGGCAATTTTTGCCTGGTGCCGCCGGCAAGCTCAGCCTGACATTGTTCGATCAAACTTTCAGCTTTGGCAAAATTGACTCTAGAGCCCTGAAGCGCGTAATACAAAGGCTCAATTCTCTCCATGAAATAATCATCGTGGTCACGAGCTTCCCTCAGGCCAATTACACCGTAGCTTTGAGCTCTGGCTTTCTGCTGGCTATCAGCGGCCATCTGCATAGCCAGGGCAATAGTAACTATTTTGTAATTCGGTAACGCGCTTGGGTCTCGATTGAGCGTCGCCAAAAATTCGTCTGCGGCTTTAAGCCCGGCCTCATTCTTGCGAGCTTCACAAAGACTGGTAACATTTTTCAGGCTGCGCTCATAATCAGCATTGGCCACCACCACTGGTGCAGTAACTTGTGCAGTAGCTGGTGGTTTAACTGAAGCAGACGATATTAAACCGTCAGGAATTTGAATAACTTTGGGGGCGTCAGGACTGCTGAGCGAATCGGCAAAACGCTTGGACATTGGTTCTCTAGCACTAGTAGTGGACCGCAGCGCATCTAAAATATCAGAGTGCTTATGGCCACTAGCGGTCGAACTGGTCGAAGCCGTTGAAGCAACTGTCCGGCTCAACGGGGTTACAGGCAATTGTTGCACTTGTTGAGCCTGAGGAGCTTGACTGACGTGTTGTACCTGAGACTGGGGCTCGATTGCTTGCTGATGCGGCACCAGCATGGCACCGATAAAAGGGCTTAAACCGACGTAAATAGCGCCACCAACAATCACAGCAATGATAATCACGCCTTTCTTTTTATTGGCGGCTTCACCGTCATCAGTGTTATTCACTTTGTTCTCCTCGGTCATTTAGTCGCGACCGCCAGTCTCAGTAGGCATCATAAATGGTTTAGCATATTCGCGGCGCCACCATCTGCCCGTTTGCCATTTCTCATCGACGCTAGTGAACTCATAATCGTAAACAGCGGCACGCAAAAAAGCGGGTGGGTCGTCAGGGAATGGATTTTTATCGAGCAAAGCCAGCACCTCGTCAGAACCTGCCAAAATTTTGCTGGCGAAATTTGAGAACCAGGGGCTCCGAGAAAGAGGGGCCAGCACAGCAAAGCGCATGCGCCAGTCTAATCGCGGTTGAAATGGTTCCACTACAGGCGGTGCACGGTTAACGTCGCCAATCTTATACTTAAAACTGTATGGTTTCCATTCAACCAAATCATTACTGCCTTCAATAATTATCTCGGTTCGAGATGGCAGAACATTAGCGTAAAGACCATAAGGGCTGGTGATGTAATAGAATCGCAAAGCATTTTCCACGATCTTAAAAGGTTGAGCAATTTGCTCTGTATCAAACGCTTTGGCATAAAATCTTGTGCTGGTGAGCATGAAAAGAAATATTGCCAGAGATGTTTGCAGTACACGCCGCATTTTACCTTCAAACGGTAAAATCGAAAAGCGCCGCCACAATTGCCCTAGAAAGAGTTGCCTATCGTCGTTCTCTTTAAGCTCCGGCGTCAGCTCAGGCTCTGGCTCCACAAGCAATCTCTGGGCAAGCACTTGAGGAAATACTTTTTTTAAAAGTTGGTCGTCAATCAATAGCAGACAGAGCGCAGCGCTTAGTATATTGAAAAAGCCGTGATTACCTGTGACGTAAATAAAAAACTGCAGCATAAGCAGAGCAAATACACCAACCAGCCTTAATCCGCGCGGGGCAAAAATAAGGAAGGGCACAAACAACTCGACGATAAAGGTACCGGCGGTAGACATATTTTGCATAGCAGCCGGCGCCTGGTGAGCCAGCCAAGCTAACGGATTAGGCAAAAGCTGAGTTTCATAATAATGGCTCATGGCTGACATGTCTTTCCAGGTAATGCTGTGACTACCGATTTTGACCAGCCCTGACAAAAACATTAAACGAAAAAGCAACCAATAAAGAAAGAACAGAATCATTTTGGAATAAGGCTGCCCTTTTCTACCAAATGGAGCATCAATCACCGCCCAGGGTGCAAAGAAAATTGCTAGAAATCCGGCCTCCAGCAAAAGGTGATCCCACTGAAAGTGCAGAAAGACTCTGCCTACCGCCACCAACGAAAGGTAAAAAAGAAAGAGCAATGCCAGGGCCGGGCCGGAACAAATTCCAACCAGAACAAACAAAGAGAGCAGAGCACCACCAGCGGTGAGGAAATTAAGCATACAGTCACTGCTATCAAGCCACAGTAAAGTAGGATGAATCAGCCAGGCATCAATGCCGCCCTTGTCATAAAAATCTCTCAGAGTCAGCTGAGCCGGCAGAATACCATCGCTACCGAATAATCCATTGACCTGCGCAAAAGACGAGACAAAAGCAAAAAAATAACAGAAACCCAAAAGCCGCAGAAAAAGCCAGGCCGAGAGAGAAAATGACCGGCTGTAATCTGGCCCACTAGGCAATGGTGTTGTCTCGAGCGGTGAGCTATCTGCTGACATCCGTCTGTAAATCGCCTTTGCTGCACTGCTTTACTTGTTTATCGCCACTGTGTGATTATACTGAAATAGTTTAAGGGCGAGGCAAATCGAAGGTCGAACATGCGCCCAAAAGTAATTTGGTTCTCTGTATTTGTTGGAGCTTTTTTTCTCCTCTATATAGTTTTTAAAATCACCTGGCAAGCATCGGGCCTGACTGCAGTACGCCTTCCTACTTATGCAGGCAACTGGTACGTGGGCAAAAAAGATCGCTTAATTGAAGATCTTGATTATTGCTCTTCCGCCGCTCAACCAATTGTCGACCATGAAAGCGGCGCCAGGCTCGGCGCCGACCAACAAGAATTAGATATTAATCAACCAGTGCTGGCAATTATTGCGCCCCATGCAGCCTATCGCTATTCAGCCAAGGTGGCGGGGCATAGCTACGCCGCAGTAAAGCAACAAAAAGTGCAGCGCATTTTTCTGCTTGGCCCGTGCCATCAAGTACGTTTTCACGGAGCGGTTCTACCTGTCAGTCGCACGTTTAGAACTCCATTGGGAGATTTGCCCGTAGATCGCTCAGCGATACAGGCTTTGTTGCAGTCTCCTCTATTTCGCGAAGATGAAGCGATTCAAAAATTTGAACACTCACTTGAGATGCAATTGCCTTTTATTCAGCATACTTTTGGTATGGATGCTGGAGCGGGTGCCATTAAAATTGTGCCCGTACTGATTGGTAATTTGTCTGCACCGGCAGAGTTAGATAGCATTGCTAAGCTGCTTAAAAAGCAACTGCAGCGAGGTGATCTTGTGATTGTCAGCTCAGACTTTACTCACTGGGGCAAGTATTATCACTACCAACCGTTCAGAGAAGACGTCAAAGAAAATATCGAGAAGTTGGATAGCCGCGCTTTCAGCTACCTGGCACATTTAGATTTAAAAGGATTTCGCCAGTTCAAAGAAGAAACTGCTGACACTATATGTGGTTTCAACCCCTGCTGTATTTTGCTGCAAATGCTGCCACCGAACAGCCGCTGCACTCTGCTCAAATACAATACTTCGCAAGATGTAATGGGAACCAGAACTAGGCAATCGCGCGAGCGCTCAATCAGCTATATGGCCATTGCATTTTCAGGATCAAGTTGGGCTGGTAGACCTTAAGGCAAACAAATTAGTTGCCGTCGCCATCTCCGTCACCATCGCCGTCGCCATCACCATCGCCGTCTCCATCGCCGCCATCGCCACCATCGCCGCCATCACCGCCGTCACCGCCGTCACCATCACCGTCTCCGTCTCCATCAGAGCCGTAGCTGGTATAAATGCTCTCGTCGTTAACTTCAGTCAGGTTGCTGTATGAAGGCCAGCGAGGCCGGAATTTTATTTCACCGGTAATGCCGCCGTTAATATAGGTTGGCCTGTTAGCACCGCCGCCGGGGCCATCTGGAAACGTACCCATGGTGCCTTGTTTTTCGCGCAAACCACCATCAGGCCATCCCTTATCTGTGGCAGGATCTGCCGGACCGTATGGGTAAGGGCAAGGTTGGCCGGCATGTTTGCCGCCATTAGTAGGGCCGAGTTTGTAGCAGTAGTCGCGAACAAAAATGTCATATCGCAAAGTGTTTGTGGAATTAAATGCCAGGCCTGACACCGCATAAATCTGCCGTTGCGAAACTGGCATTGTGGGCGAAGCATCCATATAGACTGTGTTTTGAGTGATCACTCCGGCGGCGTTAATGTCATAACGCACCATATGGCAAGCGTCATCTGCACCGATGGGGGCATTGAGCGCAGCTAAGAAAGAGTCTACATCGAGCCCCGGACCGGCATTGCGAATCCAGTCATAGATACAGATGCGCAGCAGCTGACCGATGGGCGGCGATGGATTGTAAGGGCCCATGTCTAGTTTTAAGCGGGTTAGAGCTGTTTGCGGATAGTCACCATCAGGCGGGCTCCGTAATACGTCAGTAGGCGCTTTGGCAAATAACTGATTGGTGAGCATGCCAAAAAGCGAGCCGATATCTGGGGGGCTACCTCTGGAGAATGTCACGGCAAGACTGCCTGGTTTAGGCCGGCGATCTACCGAGCTGGCCGGAATGGCACAGGCTACAGCATGAATGGAAGTATTGTTGCCGGTGCCGTCTTGCTTTTCATTTGTCTGCTGATCGGCTTCCATTTTGACCACTGACTTTATTGTATAAGGCAAATCACTGGCATCATCTTCGAAGTTTTTGTGGTCCACCAACTGAGTGGCGTTGGATACCGCTGTAAAAACATAGTTTTTCGAGTTGTAGGGCACGTTGATGAAAGAGCGATACATGCCACCAAGCTGCATGTCGGTCGTCAGCTCGGCATATTTGTTGGGTGTGGGAATGGGAGTGAGAGTGGGATTGCCCCGCACAACCCCCAGTGTCATTTTCATGCTGCCTGGTACAAGTGAGCTGGGGCAGCCGGTCATGTTGATGCGGTTAGCGTTATAAGCGGCAATAGCATCGCCCAGCGGATTAATCGTCTTGCCGTCTACGTCCACGGCAGTACCGCCGCCGGAGAGATTGTCTAACACGGAGTTGAGCTTATCTTTTGCGCTCATGGCGTTAATATAATCGCGATTAGCACAGGCCTTAAAAGTAGGGTCGTTAAATTTGTCAGCAATGATGCTATCGAGTCTAACTGTGGCTAAAAGAGTATTGATGCCAAGAACAGGCAGATAGTAATTGTCCCCAGCTTTGGTGCCCACGCGGGTGGGAGGGTAATCGGCCATGGCCACCAGACCCCAGTTAGAATCTGAAATAACAATTTTGCCAATGTCAGTGGCGGCAGCTAGAGCTGCAGCGTCGATGGCCGACACTTGCTGATTGTATTGACCAATTGTGCGCACATAACTGAGAGCAAAGTAGCAGACTGCGGCCGCAATAAAAGCAGTACAACAAATTGAAAAAATCAAAATATTGCCTCGGTCATTTCTTTTAAGCTTAAAAGTCAATTTAAGCGGCCAGAGCTGCGGTTTTTGCATTGTTTAACGTACCACGATAATGCGAACGTCCATGGTGCCTTTATTACTCTTGTAGGCTTTTCTCACCTTTGCGTCTTTCGAGCTGGGGCCGCCTTTCATCCAATTGGCAATCAGCAATTCTCCGCTCTGGCCTGAGGGCGCTAAAACCATTTGCTGAGACTTGCCCATGACAAACTCTGTACTGCCTAGTTTGCCTTTCATATAGCCTTGCTTTTCAATTGAATCGTCCCAGGCTTTTGAATTAGCTCCGTCAGCATTGCTGGCCACGAGGGTGCCAACACCATTTTGCCAGGAACCGTCAGCTTTGTA
>CASBPX010000124.1 GCA_949127735.1 Candidatus Obscuribacterales bacterium
CCAGATGTCCGTTCACTGCTGAAGTGGCCATGGGCGACGTGAAGGCGCCGTAGAAAACTGCAGCTTCAGCAACAAATCCAGATAAACCTGGCAGGCCTAAATTAGCCATGGTGCCAAGCATCCAGAAGTAGAACAAGTTAGGCATTTGCTTGGCCAGACCACCACCAATTTCGGGTAGCTGCCTGGTATGAGTGCGCTCGTAAACAGCACCTACAAGGAAGAACAGCAAAGCTGAAATCACACCGTGAGAAACCATTTGGAAAATGGCACCACTCAGTGCGGCTGACGAAAGTGACGCCACACCGAGCAATACAAATCCCATGTGACTGACTGACGACAGAGCAATAATGCGCTTCATGTCTTGTTGAATCAAACAGGCCATCGCTGCCCAGACAATGTTGAAGGCGCCAAGTGCCATGATTTGCGGACCATAATCAACAAAAAATGTGGGGAAGAAACCAAGGCAGATGCGCACAAGACCATAAGATCCCATTTTCAAAAGTAAACCAGCTAAGAGCATTGAAATTGGTGTTGGTGCTTCTACGTGAGCATCAGGCAACCAAGTGTGCACTGGGAAAGATGGCAGCTTGATGATGAAAGCGAGGAAGAAGCCAAGACAAGCAAGCAACTGAATATCTTTCGGCAAGCTCGGGCAAAGTGTCGAAAGGTTGACCATATCAAACGTAGCGCTGGCGCCCATTTGCGTATACATATAAACCAATCCGCCCAACATCAATACGCCACCAAAAAAGGTGTATATGAGGAATTTGAGCGAGGCATAGGCGCGTCTTGGGCCGCCCCAAATGGCAATCAAGAAATACATTGGTACGAGTTCGAGTTCGTACATAACAAAGAACTGCAGCAGGTCAAGTGAGATGAACACACCCAGCACCGAAAATGTCAGGAGCATGAGCATGGCGTAGTAAAGTCTGGGGCGATTATTGCCAATAGAAGTAGAAGCGAGAATAGCCATCAAAGTGACGAAGCCAGTCAGCACCACCAGCGACAGCGACATGCCGTCAACACCAACATAATATTGAACCGGAAACGGAGCTTCGAACCAACTTACCCTTTCTACCAGCTGGAAAGTAGCACCACGGCTGAGGTCAAATTGCGAAAGAATAAATGCTGACAAGCCAAACATCCCGCCGCCGAAAGCAATGGCCAGCTTGCGCGCTGCGCTTTCGGGACTGCACGATATGGCGAGAGCCGCAAGCATAGGCAGCAGTAGAAGGACGGTAAGCAGATGTTGTGGTTCGGAATTCACAGCGGTCTCCGGAAAATAAAAAAAGGCGGCTGCACCTTACTTGTAGAGTTGTACTTGTAAATAGGTTGCAGTGCTCAAAGAGCGCCACCAGTATAAAGCGCTGAAGCATTCTTAACATGCAGCCGCTAGAGATATTAAAGAGAAAAATCTTTTCACTCTCAACTGTGCTTTATCAATCATGGTTGTTATCACTTCATCAATGTATAGTTTTAGTGTCTGAATTACTAAGTGAAAAATTAGCTCTAGTCAAGAGCTAATATGGATGACCCTCTAGGAGATAGAACTTGTTACCGCTAAGCGTTGAGCAGTTGAAATGGTTCGTTGAACACGCCGGTCTGATTGTGGCAGCACCCTTCCTGGCGGGCTTCTTGATCATCATGGGCATGAGAGCCTCTAAGTTTCTCTCCATGGCTGTTTCCATAGGCGCCGTAGCTTATGGCCTCTTCCATTCACTGGCGATTTTTCAAGCACTGGTCTCTCACGCTTTTCCTGATCCTTATTTTCAACAAAATATTCCCTGGTTCACCTCGAGCAGCTTCACTCTCTCGGTGGGCGTACTAGTCGACAACACCGCAGCACTGATGCTGATTGTTGTCACCTCAGTTAGTTTGCTGGTGCAAATATATACTCACGGATACATGCGTGACGATGCTGGCTATTCGCGCTTTTACGCGTACCTTTCGCTCTTTACAGGGTCGATGCTTGGTCTTGTGGTCTCAACCAACTTGTTCCAAATGTATGGTTTCTGGGAACTAGTCGGTGTCTGTTCATATTTTCTGATTGGTTTCTGGTGGCATAAAGAATCGGCTGCCAAGGCCTGCATGAAAGCATTTGTCGTCAACCGCATTGGTGACTTCGGATTTCTTATCGGCACCCTGACATTCTTCCTCTATACAAAAGATTTTTGGGGCGCAGGACCAGTGCTTGGTTTTGTCGGACCTAACGGCACCGATCTAGCCAGCGTCATTCATAAAGCCGCCGCCGCTGGTGCCTTAAATGATTCACTGCTTTGCTTCATCGCATGTTTGATCTTCATGGGTCCTATGGCTAAATCAGCGCAGTTCCCATTGCACGTTTGGTTGCCCGATGCCATGGAAGGGCCCACACCAATTTCCGCTCTGATTCACGCTGCCACCATGGTTGCCGCTGGTGTATATCTGGTGGCCCGTGCTTATCCTATCTGGCTCAATTGCGACGGCTCAGCCGGCACCGCCCTGACTGTGGTGGCAAGCATTGGTGCCATTACTGCGTTTATGGCTGCCACCATTGCCATGAGTCAATACGACATCAAGCGGGTCCTGGCCTGGTCAACATGTTCTCAACTTGGTTATATGTTCGTGGGTCTTGGTGTAGGCGCCTTCACCGGTGGTATTTTCCACCTCTTTAATCATGCCTTCTTCAAAGCGATGCTGTTCCTTTGTAGTGGTGCCGTTATTCACGGTTTGCATGGTCAACAAGATATTCGCGAGATGGGTGGCCTGAAGAAATCTATGCCGATTGCGCATATTTGTTTTCTGATTGGCACCCTGTCAATATCAGGTTTCCCGCTCTTCAGCGGTTTCTTCTCCAAAGACGAAATTATTGGTGCGGCCATGGTTCATCACCCCTTCATCGGTTGGTTGATGATGCTCACAGCCGGAATGACCGCCTTCTATATGTTCAGACTTTATTTCATGACCTTTACCGGCGAATATCGCGGCAGTGCCCACCCACACGAATCAAGTGCTGCTATGACCTGGCCGCTATTGGTGCTGGCAGTGCCATCTATATTGACCGGTTATCTTGGTTTCAATATCGCCAATCTGCAACCGGCATTAGCTGGAGCTTCACCAGAGCACGGTTTACCTAATCACTTCGCCGCATTCATTTTTGGACCAAACGGACCTCACTTTGAAGGCGCCAATGTGACCATGATGGGCATTTCAATTGTCTTTGGTCTGGCAGGTTTCTTCATCGCTTATTTGATGTATCTGACCAGAACTCTACACTTCAATAAAACCTTCGCCGAATCCAAAGAGGGCATGGCCAATCTTATCTACAATATGTCGTTCAATAAGTGGTACATGGACGATATCTATTTCGGCATTGTCGATCGCGTTTTACTTCCCACTTATAAAAATGTCTGGACCTTTGTTGACATGGTTATTGTGGAAGGCGTAGTCAACGGCGTAGGCATTCTCACCATGAGTGTGGGGGAAGTGCTCAAGTATTTGCAAAACGGCCGTGGCCAGTACTATGCGCTGGTAATCTTTGCCGCGGTGGCAGGCATTGCTTGGATTTCATATATCTTTCCCCCTCACTAATTTGAACGACTAATCTTTTTTAAGGAATGCAGAGGATAAACCGATGAGTGCAGATTCACACCCAGATGATCATGGTCACGCACACGATAGCCATGAAGCTCACGCGAGCAACGAGGGCATTCCAGAGTCGAGCCTGCAAGATTTGATTTTAAAAGGCGTCACAATTGCGGCCGCTGTAGTTTTAATCGGTTCAGGTTTCTGGTGGAAAATGCAGCCATTGCCTGAGGCCGGGCATGAAGCAGGGGCCAATCACGAACAGAGTCACGAAGCTGGCCAGAATGCAGGCCAAGCCGAGCACGCTCCTGCCCACTAATCTATTTTTACTTCTTTTTATTTCTTTGCCTTTTCTTTATCTTTTCAATAGTGTCAAATTGTTGCCGAGACTGCGGGTATGAGTCAGTTGGCTGTTTGCTTGTCAACCTTTCATGCTATCTTATCTTGATTGAGAAGCGCCGTATTATGCGCTTTTATTGAATCGAATGCGATTCAAATCAAATGAGCCGTTTTTTAAACGGTCTGTAGCTCACTCTTTGAGGGTATTTGAATGCAGGAAGTAACAGTTGGTATTGCTGGAGCAGCCGGTGACGGTCTAGATAAATCCGGCGATACCTTGGCCAAGTCATGCAGCAGACTTGGTCTCCACGTTTACGCGTACAACTGCTACCAGTCGATCATTCGGGGCGGTCACATTTGGCTCCGTGTGCGTATTGGTGAAAACAAAGTTTATTCACATGGCGATAATCTCAATGTTCTCGTGGCCTTAAACCAAGATTCCATCGAGCGCCATTCTATTGAAGTAGAAGAAGGCGGCGCCGTCATCTTCAACTCAGACAAGTTGGCTTGCGAAACCGTTCAGGTACGCAATGGTGTTCAAATCGTCGGTTTGCCGATGAAGAAAATCACCGAAGATGTTGTAAAAGAGCATGGTGCGCTTTTGCCAATCATGCAGAACACAGTGGCCATGGGCGCTGCTGCTTTCTTCAGCAATATTGGTGTGGAAGAGCCGAGCAGCGTGCTTGCCGATACCTTTGCCCACAAAGGGCAGAAAGTTATCGACCTGAACATCAGCTTGCTCAAAGTTGGTTACGAATTTGCCAAGGCTAATTTTAAGCCAGTAACCAAAGACTGGAATTTCAGCCGCAAGAAACGTTGTTTCTTAACCGGTAACGAAGCCATCGCCATTGGTGCCTATGCTGCTGGATGCAAATTCTATTCTGCTTATCCAATGACACCAGCTTCTACCATATTGCACTGGATGGCCAACCATGCCCACGAAACCGGCATCTGCGTCAAACAATGCGAAGACGAACTGTCTGTAATCAATATGGCAATTGGAGCCGGCATCGCCGGTGCTCGTTCGATGTGCGCCACCGCCGGTGGTGGATTTGCCTTAATGACCGAAGCTGTAGGTATGGCCGGAATTATGGAAGTACCTGTAGTTTGCGTAGAAGTGCAACGCGGTGGACCATCAACCGGTTTGCCTACCAAGACTGAACAAGCCGACCTCTGGCAAGTTTATGGCGCATCTCAGGGTGAATTCCCTCGTTTAATTGTGGCACCAAAAGATATTGTTGATTGCTTCACTACAACGGTAGAAGTCTTCAACATCGCCGATCGTTATCAGATGCCAATTCTGCTCATGTCAGACTTGTTGCTATCTGAGCATCCTGAAACTGTTGATCCTGAAGTATTCGACGGCAATCCGGTTATCGACCGTGGTGAAATTGTCAGCGAATGGCCAGAATCAAAAGGCAAATTCAAACGCTTCAAATTTACTGAATCGGGTGTTTCACCTCGCGCTTTACCTGGTACTCCTAATACTGCATTCGTTTCAGCATCAGACGATCATGATGAAGAAAGCATTCTGATTTCAGACATGTTTACTTCACCAGCCACACGTCGCAAAATCATGGAAAAGAGAAATCGCAAGATTGAAAATCTCTTGAAAGAACTTCCAGCTCCAGTGTTGGAAGGCCCAGCCGATGCAGATTTGACTCTGGTATGTTGGGGTTCTACCTGGGGCCCAGTCAAAGAAGCTGCTGAGCTTCTCACCGCTCAAGGCATCAAGACTAATTTGCTTAACATCAAATACATTGCTCCTTTCCACGCTAAAGAAGTGTTGGAAATTCTCAGCAAAGCGAAGAAGAAGATTTCTGTTGAAGTCAACTTCACCAGCCAAATGGCCCGCCATATTAAAGCCGAAACCGGCATATCAATGGATGCCCACATCAATAGATATGACGGCGAGCCCATGGAGCCTCTCTACATTGTCGAGCATGTCAAACGCATTCTTGCTGGTAAGGCCCTCGATTACGACGTAACCGAAGCCGAAGCCAAAGATATGGCTTATCACTATATACGTACACACGCCCTCGAGAAGATGCGTCCGACTGCAGCTACTCGTGAGTCTTCTAACGGACACGGCGAACCTACATGGAATGTTGAACTGAGTGAACGCGCAACAGGTAAATTGGCCGCCCGCATGAAAGTGGGTGTGTCCACCGGAGCCACTTACAGCTTCGAAAAAGTTGCCGAATAAATTGCCCGCGTTTCATGTCTATTCAAATAATTGATTTAAGAGGTTTATAAAACGATGGCAACTGTAATCGAGCTTCCAGTAGAACTATTCAAAGGTCCAGTCGATCCAGATTGGTGCCCAGGTTGCGGCGACTTCGCCGTGCTTAAAGGTGTACAAACAGCGGCTGCCAAACTTGGTATTACTCCAGAAAATCTTCTGGTGGTATCAGGCATCGGCTGTTCATCCAACTTGCCTGGTTTCCTTCATGCTTATGGTATTCACAGCTTGCACGGGCGCGCTGTGCCTGTTGCAACCGGTGCTCACCTGGCCAACACCGATCTTAAATGTGTCATCACTGGTGGTGACGGCGACGGATACGGTATTGGTATCGGTCACTTGCTGCACGCTATGCGCCGCAATTTGGATGTTACCTATATCGTTATGGACAACCAGATTTATGGTTTGACCACTGGCCAGACATCACCAACCACTGGTGTCGGTCAGAAGACAAAATCGACACCACAGGGTAACCATGAAAATCCATTGAATCCACTGGCCCTGGCAATCACTGCCGGTGCTACATTCGTGGCTCGTGCTTTTTCTGGCGAACCAAAACATATGGCTGATACCATCTCAGCTGCTATTGAACACAAAGGCTTCTCCCTTGTAGATATTTTTAGCCCGTGTGTCACCTATAACAAAGTCAATACTTATCCCTTCTTCAAAGAACGGGTCTACAAGCTGGAAGATGAAAACTGGGATCGTAGCGATTTCCATGCCAGCCTGGCCAAGTCATTTGAATGGGGCGATAAAATTCCTCTGGGCGTGGTTTACGAAACCGATATGCCTACTTATGAAGACAGCGAACTAGCCTTCAAGAAAGGCGCTCTTGTAAAACAATCACTGAAAACAGATCCAAAAGTCTGGGCCGGTATTGTCGAAGAAATGATCTAGTCAGTTCTTTGAGTATTCGAAAGTAGAAAGTGAATCATGGGGTGGGCGATTGTGACCCACCCCTTATTCCTTTGCATGGTGCTTGGATATGGCGCTTGTCTTATTGATGGATATATGAGATTCTTACTTTTGTGAATCTTTTATCAGCTTTGGCTATCTTTTAAATATACAAGTACCTGTGCGCGTTTCCGTTCAGTCGTCAGTTTTAGAAGCTTCTCAAGTGCTGTTTGCGAGATTTAAATCAGCGTAGCAATGATGTAAAGTAGCTACAACAAAAATGGTAGTTTAAGTGAGGAAGTTATGACTAAGTACAGCCGTATCGGTCGCAGACATCCAGATACCGCTCCAATTTCACAAGATCAACTATCGACGATGAAGCAAAAAGCGCTGCGTGTCAGTGATATTGATCAATCTAAAAGAGCCTCAGTATGGGATTACATGTGTGATATCTGGACTCAGATTACATACAGTTTCAAGCCAAAGAGCCATCAGTGTCGCATCTATGGTCACACGCTACCTAGCGGTGGCTGGCAAGCCGGCCGTAGACCTAATTGCGGAGATTGCGGTGCACAAATAAATCATGCCGACGATCTGCGCAAAGCGCTCCCACGCGAATATTAATCAGTTTTCCAACCGAACCAACCCATAGAGCAATCGAACAATAACCGGCCTTGATAGCAATATCAAGACCGGTTTTTGGTTGGCACTATATCTGGTGCAAATCTTTCAGCACGAGCCTATTAGTTCGAACCTTTTTTGCGCGAATAATATTTTTGCGCTTCGGCATAGTGACCGAGATTTGATAACGAATGCCCCAGATCGTCTAGAGCTTGCTGCTTCAGCTGCACGTCTAAGATTTGTTCGAAATTTGGGGAATCAACAACTGCTTTTAACGTAGTTTCAGCCAGACCGGCTTTCATCGATTTTGAATAGACACAGCCGAGTTCGCTTAAAAGCATTAGCGTACCAGGGGCGTTGCGATCGCTGAAGTCGGGGCTGTCGAGCGCTTCTTTCAGTGAATCTATCGCTTTATTGTGTTGGCCTAAAACCATTAATGTGTCTGACATACGGCCATAAAATTCAGCCAGAGTGGTGGCAGTGTGATTTTTGTCTTTTTTGATCTCGTCGATGTCTTTCATGATTTTGGCCAACTGCTTATTGGCCGCGTCTATTTTTTCTTGCGAGTCTGCCACAGTCGCACTTGTGGCGGCGGATGTAACTTGCGAAGGGTCTATGCTGGTGTCTGCCTGCCGGTGAAAGTTATAATCAAATTTAAAAGTCAAATTGAGCTGGTCGTCATCAGCTTTTGAATTGATATCGGCAAAAGGCTGAGCAGCAATAACTGCGTCGACAGCGGCTTGATCGTTGGCTGCGTTTTTTGACGAATCAATCATATGCACGTCTTTCACGTAACCATGGTCAACCACTATAAAGGCCACGTTGGAACCGTAGCTGTACTGGCTCCGTGGCGGCTTCCATGCAGCTTTAATTTTGCGACTCATTTGCGAGAGAAAGGCATCAATAATTCCCTGTCCTTCACTGCGGTATTGAATGGCTTCCTCTTTATGGCCCATCTTATCCAGTAGGTCAGCGAGGAAATTCAAGCGCATGCCAAGCAGTGGGTGGTTATGACTGAAGACAACTTCAGACAAGGCCACGCTTCTTTTAATTATGGGCAAGGCTTCGTCAAAGCGCTTTTGTTCCACCAGAGTCTCAGCCAGGTCATTTAAACAAATGGCCACGGTGCCGTCGTTCTCAGTAGCTAAACTCTCTGCCAGACCCAGTGCTTTCCTGTCGAGCTCTTCGGCTTTCTGGTAATTTTTGCGATAAAAGTAAACTGCGGCCAGAGCGGTTAGAGCCTTTCTCACACGCTTTTTGTCATCTGAATTTTCAGCCTGACTTTGCAGCTCCAAAAATATTTTCTCAGCCTGATCATATTGTTTGTCGTCACGCAATTCGCGTGCGTGTCTCAGTGAGTCATCCCAATTTTTACTGTCGCCTTCGTTCATCGCCGCTAAGGCTGGATCTACAAACGATACAAATAATCCGGCTAGAGTTAAGAGGGTTATTTTCGAGCTGAATTTCATGGCTTCACTGTTTGGGAGTATCTATTTTCCATCTGTGCATTATAGAACTTCAAGCTTTGACTAACCGCACTTTTAATACACCTTCGATCTTGCTGATACTTGTCAATACGTCTTCAGTGACGTCGCTCTCACAATCGATTAAAGTGCAGGCAATGTCGCAGCGGGAGCGGTTCAACATATCGAGAATGTTGATATTGGCATTGGAAACAGCAGCTGAGATGCGTTCGATCATGTGCGGAATATTGGCGTTAGCAATTATCAGGCGATTGTTCAATTTTCCTGGCAGCGACATTTCGGGGAAATTGACTGAATTGTGAATGGTGCCTTTTTCAAGGTAGTCACGAATTTGCTCTGCCACCATGATGGCGCAGTTTTCTTCGGCTTCTTCTGTGGATGCACCGAGGTGAGGAAGTGTAATTACCCGTTCTTGGTCTTTGAGTTGATTACTGGGGAAGTCGCAAACATAAGCGCGCACTCGACCACTTTTTATGGCGTCAGAGACTGCCTTTTCATCAACAATGGCTGAGCGTGAAAAGTTTAAAATAGTGATGCCTTCTCGACATTTTGCCAGTTGGCGAGCATCGAGTAAATTTTTGGTGTCTTCTAAGAGGGGCACGTGCAGTGTTATAAAATCTGAGAGCGCAAGCACTTCGGTCACACTGGCCAGAGATTTTACTTCCGATTGTAGCTGCCAGGCATTACTGACTGTGATGTGCGGGTCGTAACCCACTACTTTCATGCCTAGAGAAAATGCGGCGTTAGCTACTCTAACGCCAATGGCACCGAGGCCGACAACCCCGAGCGTACGACCTGCCAGCTCAATACCAACAAAGCGTTTCTTTTCAGATTCTACTTGTTTGTCAATTTCAGAATCAGTGCCGCTCAGACTGCGGCTGAAATCCCATGCTGGGCCAATCTGACGCGCTGCCATCATCATTCCGGCAATCACCAATTCCTTAACAGCATTAGCATTGGCGCCAGGCGTGTTGAAGACCGGCACACCGAGGGCGCTGTATTTATCAACCGGTATATTGTTGAAACCGGCTCCTGCTCTGCCTATGGCTTTGACGCTGGGTGGAATGTTCCATTCATGCATGCTGGCCGAACGCAAGAGTACAGCGTCAGGGTTTTGCATTTCAGAAGAAATCTCATAACGTTCACGCGGCAGACGCTCAAGACCTGCCACCTTAATGTTATTGAGATTGAGAATTTTATACATGGTGATTCCTAATAACTAATTTCCCAATAAATATTTGCTTGTTGTTTTATTTTTTGTGTGCGGTTTCGAAGTCGCTCATAAATTTCGTCAGTGCGGTAACAGCTTCAAATGTCACCGCATTATAGAGACTGGCGCGCATACCACCAACAGCTCTGTGCCCGGCTAAACCGAGTAAGCCGGCAGCGGTGGCTTCTTGTAAAAATTGTTTTTCCAGTGCGGTATCTCTTAGAGTAAACGGAATATTCATGCGCGAGCGGCAACCAACGGCAACTGCATTATCATAAAAATCTGATTGATCAATG
Source organism: Candidatus Obscuribacterales bacterium (assembly GCA_949127735.1). Lineage (GTDB taxonomy): Bacteria > Cyanobacteriota > Vampirovibrionia > Obscuribacterales > Obscuribacteraceae. Next base: position 10,651 of record CASBPX010000124.1, read on the forward strand.
GTGGAATAAAGCAGCTTCGCTTTTCTTTCATTGAGAGCGGCAATGGCTTCGACTCCGCCTTGCTGCTTGAGCCATTTTAAAACCAGCCCGGCGATATACCAACCGTAAGTCGGCGGAGTATTGGCCATAGAACCATTGGCGGCCAGTGTTTTGTAGTCAAATAACGATGGTGCAAATGGCACCACCTGACCAAGCAAATCATCTCGCACAATGACAATAGTCAAACCGGATGGTCCAATATTTTTTTGCGCGCCTGCATAAATGAGGGCAAAATTGCTCACATCAATTGTTTGCGACAAAATATTTGACGACATGTCGCTGACCAGCAGTGTGTCTGCGGACACGGTCGGAGTCTGATGGAACTCAACTCCATGAATGGTTTCATTGGCGGTGTAATGCAAGAAGGCAGCATCGTTTGCGCGCTGCCACGATGATTGCTCAGGGATGTCTCTATATTTGCCGCTTTCACCTGATGCCACTACATTGACCTGGCAGTATTTTTTCGCTTCAAGAATGGCGCGTTCTGACCAGAAGCCGGTATTGACATAATCGGCAGAATTTTTTCCGCGCAGCAAATTAAGGGGCACCATGGCAAATTGGCTGGTGGCACCACCTTGTAAAAACAGCACTTTATAATTGGCAGGAATGTTGAGCAACTGACGCAGGTCAGCTTCGCTCTCTTCGGCAATCTGGCCAAATTCTTTGCCACGATGGCTCATTTCCATTACTGACATGCCGCTACCGTGCCAGTCGAGCATTTCTTCTTGCGCCACTTTTAAGACTGAAGCTGGTAAGGCGGCTGGGCCGGCGCCGAAGTTGTGAGGGCGCAGTTCTAGGTTGGTGTTGGTTTTGACGGTAGCCATAGATGCCTCTTGGTAAGCTGCGAAAAGCGAGAAAATTCCATACGCCTTTGGCTATGCGATCGTCTCGCACCTTGGCCTCGAAGGGAAGGGTTTATGAATAACTAAAAGCGAAAATTCACGGTTTCTCTTAAAAAGAATTACTGGGAATGGGTGCCACTTTTGCTGTCTCAATGGCTGCTGGTACTGGCGGCGGTGGTGCTGCGATCACCGTTGTCGGGCTAACTACCACCACAAAATCAGAAAGCGCGCGTGCTTCAAGGTGAACTACGACGGCATAACTCTCAAGTTCAGGCACTGCTTCTTTTAATTTGGCAACAAAGTCATCGTCTGCACGATAACTCGATTCTATTACTTGCTCATGCTGGCAATCAGCCAGATCGCCACGTTGTTGATATTTGACCACATAGCCTTTTTCTTTCAGGCGTCCTTCTAAGTTTTTTGCTGCCGATTCGCCGCCTTTGGCATATTTGATAATTACTGAAGGGGCCTTCGCTGCATAAGCAGCGGCATATTCGGCTGTCAAATCATCGTTGGTTGCGGTGGTTTCACTGGCCAGTGCTTCGTCGCTGGAATGGCCATGAATAGTGGCTCCGGTGTTGGCTGCAATCACACTGACAGACTGCGGTGCGCCCGCCAAGCGATGAAGCACAAGAGCGCTTGCTTCCGGTTGCGGCACCCAATAGCTGCCACCACTGATAGTGACCGCTTCACCCGGCAACATAGCAGTTTGAATTTTATTGGGTTGAATCTGTTTGCTGAATCCGGCAAGTTTGAGCATGTCTTGCACCGTAAGATCGGTGCGCACATACTCTTTCGCCAATTTGCAGAGCTCAGGAAGTTTGAGCAAAACCTGTGGTTCTTCAAGCTTCTTTTTCACCTGGCGCATGAACCACTGTTGTCTTTCAATGCGGCCAATATCGCCCTTGGCGTCATGGCGGTAGCGCACATACTCTTCCAACTGGGCAGCATCTAATTTATTTATGCCAGGTTCAAGAGCGATATTGAGACGGCCGGCGCGGTCTCTGTAATGCATTGGTTTTTCGATTAAAATTTCAACCGGGCCCAATACTTCAAAAACTTTTTTCAGGCCTTGCACATCGATGACTATATAGTGATCAACGGGCACGCCAAAATCTTCGCTTACAGTCTTGACTGCTAGTTCTGGCCCACCAATGGCATGGGCCGAGTTAATTTTTTCCACACCATGATTGTCGGCAATACGCACGCGAGAATCGCGAGGAATAGAAACTAGCGATACTTTTTTGCTGTCCGGATCTAGGCTGGCGAGCATCATCGTGTCGGAGCGGCAGCCTGTAAAGCGCTCAGTGTCGTGGCCGTTGCTGTCTACACCCATAAGCAGCACATTCATGCGGCTGTCGAGCTTAGGCCAGAGGCTGAAGTCGTTCAGATCGAGACCTTTATTAGCGGTTGGCTTTGTTTCGGTAATTGTTTGAGTTTGAGTTTGAGTTTGAGTTTGTGCCAGGTTAGTTTTTTTATCACTGCCACTCAATGGCGTTTTGCCATAGAAGGTTTTGATGCCGTCCATAGCCACCAGGCCGATTCCAACCCCGAGGGCCGTGGCCAGCACGATTTGAAATATCGATAATTGTTTTCCGCCAGCGTTCAAAACATTGCCCCAACGTATCCACCGGCTATCCGACCGACTTGTTCACTGACCTGTGCGTGGCACTTAGCGCCAACGTTTATTTACAACTACACAGAGACAATATTAGCCTGCATGTTCTGCAATCGGATTAGCTATACTGGGTTTCTGCAAACATTTGAGCTAGATTTTACCGGTTATTAGCAGAGGAGTGGCTCAGTGCTTTTATTACCAGCCAGTGCGGCACTTGCCAGAAAGTGTTCAAACATAGCCTGGTGCGCCATCGAGAGCACATTTGAGCAAACTCAAGCTGTAATCGGCGCGTTTGGAGATTCCAAGCAGTTGTCTCACAATGTTAAGGGCGGATATTTGGGCGAAAGGCGGCAACTGTGCAAGTGGTAACCGCAACTGACAAATCAGGCGATCAGGAACGTCTATTTGGCCCCAGCGGCTTCATGGAGCTGGGTGGCAATGTTCTGGTGGTCGATTTTGGCAAAGTGTTCCTCGAAGATACGGTAGTGGGCTTTCTTTATGAAGACGGGCTGCTTAAAAATGGCAGCTCGCAAGAGGCCGAAGATTCGCAGTGGCGATTGATAGATGACCTGGAAGGCTGTGTTTTCCGCGGCATCGATTCTCGCGGCGTCGAGCTGGTTATTCCTAGTTCTGAATATGGCGGCCCCACCGGCAAGTTGCAATATAACGGCCAAAATTACAATGTTTTAAACGGTCGCATTGCCACCGAAGAACACGCACTGGTGGGCGAATTTGATGACACCGGTAAAGTTACTGTGCGTGATCACCACACAAAAATCGCCCGTCGTGAACTCGATGAGAGTGCCACTCTAAATTTATATTTTGACGGTGTGCGCTCAGACGGTTCGCCATGGAGATACGAATGGGCACGGCCCCTGGTGCGCAAAGACAAATCTTACGGCGAGAACGAAATCATTCGTTATTTCCAAGAATTCGATAAACTCAATATGAATCAGAAAAAGTATGTGGTGGACAGCCTTAATATCTGGGCTACCAGCGGCATACTGCAAGTGGTGCGGAAAAGCGAAGGTAATGCCGCTCTCGGTAACGTTAAACACGGCGCCGCCGGTGTCACTCGTGTTAGATCAGGCATGGTTGATCTGGATGTAGAAGAGTTTGATCGAGACATCGATTTGTTTAAAAGATTCGGCGCACTGGCTGTAGTATCAACACGGATACAGCCTTATGTGGAAGTGCGCATCAATCTTGTGGTGTCGCACGAATTCGGACACCAGCTGCAATTTTGTTTATCTCAGGCTTTGCAAGATCGCATCAACGAGCTCTACGTGGCCAGGTTGAAGAGATCAGTCAAAATGTGTCCTATTCCTACTTCTTATGAAGGTGGCTCAGAAATTTGCCGCCCCGAGTATGTGCCTAATCGCATGTTTGTTTCGGGTTACGCTAAAGCGAGCAAATTTGAATATTGGGCTGAAAGCGTAGCGGCATTTTCGGTGCCTGAAAGTCGCAAATTATTAAAAGAGCTTGACCCTGCCATTCACCGAATTCTTACAGAAGTAGTGCACCATCCAGAAACCGCATTCACTCCCATTTTGACTGAGCCAATTCTTGATCTGCAAGCGAGTTTGAGGCTCGGCGGTGAGTTCAAAGAGGATTTGCTTACTTGCTAAAGAGATATGCGCCTTTGCTTTGCATCGTGCTGCTGCAAGCGCTTAATCAAATGCCGCTTCTCGCCGCGTCAACTGGGGCGCAACCAGTATTGAAAGCCATTGATCCTTCTGCGGCAAAATTAGACGCGCCACCACCGCCGGAGGCGCAAAAGCCAGCGGTGAACACACCAATTCAAGGACGCCCTTTGAACGGTTTACAGCCGCAGGTGCCGATGCCCGATCAATTGCCTCAAGAGCCAATTAACCCCGCAGACGAAGAGCGTGTCAGTCGATTAGAACGCCAGGCCTTTGGCAATACTTATCCTGAACACGAAGTACCAGATCGCCTTGAACATCTGGAAAAAGAAGTTTTGGGTGGAAGTAAGGGCGGGCAGTCTAGTGAGCGCATAGCCAGGCTGGAACAAAAATTGCTTGGTGGTAGCGCCTTTGGTGGCAGTCAGCATCAACCGTCTGTTAACCCATACACGGCGGTGCCTCTTGGTCAGGGTTACCCTGCGCCGATGGCAGTATTGCCACCGCAGCAGGCTCCTCAGCAACCGATGCAGCAATCACCGATGCAGCAGCCTTATCAGCAGCCAGTGCAACAATCACCAGTGCAGCAGCCCACTCAACAACAACCAGCGGCTCCTTCACCTATTGCCAGCAAACATCTGCCTCCGGGTCAGGTAGCGATGCCGCAAAATTGGAATAATCAGCCTAATTTTTCGCCTCGTGCGTACGTGCAGCCCAAACAAAATGGCAGTGGTCCGGCTCCATCGCCAACACCAAATTCACCACCTGCGTGGCAGCAGATGCCTGCCAACACTGTAGATTCGCCTCCGCGCTCTATGGGCTTGACCGTTGATGCCGCTGCAGTGGCAAATTCTCTCAATTATGATCAAGGCAGCGGTGATTATCTCGCTGCCATCAAACGCTTTAATACTGCCAGTGGTGCTGCCGTATATGCACACTGGCTGCGCTTTCCTGTAAAGGTGCGCTTGCCGGCTGGTTCTCCAGAGTCGTGGCAGCGAAATTTAGAAGCTGTCATCGCCAGGTGGGATCAATATGTACCAGTTAAAATTGCTTTGCCCAACGAGCCTGCTAACGTAGATGTTTTGTGGGTAAACCAACTGCCACCAAAAGTGCTTGGCGTGACCAGACTCGGTATTGCTGGTGGTCAAATGCGCGTGTGGATTTATTTATTGCGTCCCAGTTTTTATCCGAATGCTATTGCTGAGCGTAGTTTGCCGTTAGTGTTTACTCGCGAAATCGGCCATGCTCTAGGGCTTTTCGGCAAGTCTGATAAAATGTCAGATTTGATGTACGCTTCAGATAGCGGAAGCTCTAACACAAATGCAGCCTCTCCGCCGGTGGCGGGAAAAGCTGCATCAGTAAAATTTGCGCCCATCGGACAGCGCGATATCAACACTCTAAAGCGTCTCTATGAGTCGCCTGTGGTGCCGCCCGATCTCAGCCTGCAGCAACCATTAGAGTGGGCTACCAGCTATTGAATGGCCTGTACTTTGTAGTCTTTAGGAATGGCAAAGAGCGACGGCGCCGGGGCATTATTATTTGCGCTAATAAGAGTCATGCTGGTGGCAATGTTGCCAGTTTTGCTATTGCTTTTAACTAAAAGCTGATTGGCCTCATCTATCCACATTTCAGTGGTGGTGCCCTTTTCAGTGTAGCTACAACCATGACAGTTGCGACCGGCAATATTTTTCATGCCCAGATCTTTAGCTTTTTTTGTCTTCACAACTTCACCTATGGTGCCTACATACGCGTCTTTAATAGGCATTTTCATCACGGTTTTCTGAGCGTCCATAATGGCATAAGTGGTTTTGGCAGGATAATCCATAATCGAAACTACTTTATAAGTTGCAGCTTTACTTTCAGAACGAATTTTACCTTTGCCGTCTGAAGTCATACGCACGGAGGTTTTGGCGGCGCCACTCTGACATTCATAGTTGGCATCGTAAACTTTTGGATATGGTTCTGCGGCTTGTGCGGCGCTCAAATTTACAAATGCAATAAGGGCCAGGCTGACTGAAGCGAACACTTTCATACGATACTCCTCACGAAAAATACATTTACAAAGCGCGTTGAGAATACCATTGTTCCCTTCAAATGGGGGAAAATTAGCTGTATGGCTAATTTAGAGGATGGAAACAGATAAATGGTGAATCCGGCAAAAGCGAAAGTGCAAGAGCTGACCATTGCGCACAGCCCTGATACTGATGATGCCTTTATGTTTTACGGCCTGCACGCGGGCAAAGTGCCTACCAGCGGCGTCAAAGTTAATCAGGTGATGAAAGACATCCAGACACTTAATCAAGAGGCGCTCCAGGGCCTCTATGAGGTTTCTGCTATTTCTTTTGCTGCCTATCCGCGAGTGCGTCATCTTTATAAATTGCTTTGCTGTGGATCTAGCATGGGCGAAAACTATGGCCCGATGGTGGTGGCACCACCTGGCACCACAAGAGACGATCTGAAAAATCTAACGGTGGCAATTCCCGGATTTGAAACTTCCGCATATTTGACTATGCGACTCTGGCAGCCGAATCTTCACGTGGTCGAAGTACCGTTCGACCAAATTGTCGACCAAGTATTAAGCGGTAAAGTGGGAGCAGGCCTGATCATTCACGAAAGCCAACTTACTTATGCCCAAGAAGGATTAACTAAAATAGTTGATCTAGGCGTATGGTGGCAGGAAGAAACCGGCTTGCCATTGCCTCTTGGTGGCAATGCTGTGCGTAAAGATCTTGGTGATCAAATGATGCAAGAAGCCGCCAATCTATTCAAGAGCTCAGTAGTTTATGCACTTAAACATCGCAGCGACGCCCTTGCTTATGCCATGTCTTTTGCTCGCGATATGGACCTTGCTACCGCCGACAAATTTGTCAGCATGTATGTCAGCGATTTAACTGTCGATTGCGGTGAGAGAGGGCGCGAGGCCGTGCGATTATTTTTCCAGAAGGCATATGAGCAGGGCATTTACGACGATTTGATTGTGCCTGAGTTTGTCATTTAGGCAGCGGCGCGGTCACAAATTTTTTCACGGCCTCAATGAATCCAACCGTATTTTTTAAACCAATATCGTTGTGTCCTTCGCCATAGCAAATGTACATTTCTTTGGGCGGCAGAGCTTTCTCAAACATGGTTTGACTGTAACTGAGAGGCAAAATCTGATCTTTGTCGCCATGGATTACAAGCAGGGGTGGATGAGGCTTTTGCACGGCCCTGAGATTATCAAAATTAGGTTCGGGCGTTAAAGTGGCCGGCAAAACCCAGAGAAAAAATAGTTTGTCTCGGGCGGCATTTGAAAGTGACGTAAATCCGGACTGCAATATTACTTTCCCGGCTTTGCGATTTTCCATTATGTGTGTGGTCACGCCACAACCTACTGATTCACCGTAAATGATTATGTTCTCTGGTTTGTAGTGCAGGTCATTGACTGCGTAATCGAAAGTTGTGAGCCCATCAGCCAGCAAGTTATTGCAAGTAGCACCACCATTGCTTTCACCATAACCCTGATAATCGTAAAGCAAAACTGACGCACCACTTGAAACCAGAAGTGATGCAAGGCCCAGGCGGTGACCGAGATTACCAGCATTGCCGTGCGAAACTAAAATCAATTTATCACTGCCGGGTTTTTCTACCAAACAGGCAGACAGATTGCCTTCGCCTTTTCCGTTGAAGGCAGGAATTGGTATTTTTAGTATCTTGCTTTTTGTTTTAAACAACTCGTCCATTTTGCTCATTTGAGGCTTCCATGTCTCGTCTTGCATTGGATGCAAAACCCCCAGATCTTTAAAAACGTACAGAATCAAAAGTCCAAGCACCACATAGAGCAAGTAGAGCTGCACTATGCCGCGCAGAAGGTTTTTCCAGTGAAATTTTGAGATTTTCGATTCTGTAGATTTCACTTTATTGCTCAAATCGTCACCCTCAAAGATCACCAAGAGTTAGCTAAGCTCATCATAGCGTCGTGCCTCGGCCGTGCCATCATCGATCTGCACTTAACTAAGTGTGTGTAGCCTTTGTAATCTGTGTAGTCTGTGTAATCTGTGTAATGTACGTATATTGAGTGGTAGACAAGGCAATCAGTGGGCATGATGCTAAAATCTGAGCAATTCTTCAGGATATTAGTAATGGACGTTACTCAAGAATCTATCGGTTGGGAGACCTACCTCACTGCCGGGACAAAAGCTCTTGATTTGAGCCGTTACGAAGATGCTGAAAAGCTCTTTCAGAAAGCCTTGATGGAAGCCCGCAAGGAATTGCAGGAAGCTGGCAGCAGTTCTGGTTCAAGTTCTGAGGCTGATAAAACGCAGGCGGTTCTGTCTGCAGAAGGCGCCCTAGCGCGCATTTCGGCCAAAATGGGAGCTTTGTATCTGGTGCAGGGCCAGTTCAAAGAGGCTGAAGTTTTCATGAAACAGGCTCTTGACCTGTTTGAAAAAACTGCTGGAAAAGAAAGTAAGCCAGTAGCCGATGTTCTAACCGAGCTGGGCGCCGTCTATCGCGCCCAGGGCAAATATTCTTCGGTCGAAGCGCTTTTGCGTCGCGCCCTTACCATCTATGAAAGCGAAGATTCAGATGAGCAAGACCCGCTGGAAGTAGCTACCATGCTCGGTAATCTGGCTGACTTTTTGCGCGCCCATGGTAAATATAACGCTGCCGAGCCATTATTTCAGCGAGCGCTAGCAAAAAGAGAGTCGGTGCTGGGCCCAGATCACGCTAGTATCGGCCCTTACCTGCATAATCTAGCCCTGCTTTATCACGCTGAAGGCAAGTACGAACAGGCTGAACCATTATATGTGCGTGCTCTGCGCATGTTTGAAGAAACCTGGGGCCCTGATCATCCAAGCGTGGCCACTGTACTTAATTATCAAGCCGAACTTTATCGCATGCTGGGAGACTTTGCCCGCTCAGAAAAATTGCACTGGCGCGCTTTAAAAATTCGCCAAACGGTGCTCGGACTGCAACATCCGAGCACTGCTCAGACGCTCAGCAATCTGGCTTTGCTCTTTCATATTCAATGCAAATACGGTCAGGCCGAGCCGCTTTATCAATCGCTGCTTGAAATTCGTACCAAAGACTGGGGCCCCAAGCACATGCACGTAGCTGAAGTGCTTAATTCGCTGGCCGAGGTTTATCACGATCAAGAGAAATATTCAGAAGCCGAGCCGCTTTACTGGAGAGCTGTGGAAATTATTCAAGAGAATATGGGACATGAGCATCCAACTGTAGCTAAAGCCCTGCGTCGCCTTGCTCACTTATATGAAGAGCAAGAAAATTATGGTGAGGCCGATAGGCTTTATCGCTGGGGTCTGGGTGTAAGCGAAAAAGCTCTTGGTGCCGAGCATCCTGAGGTAGCCGAACTAGTGGCGCGCTATGCCGCTCTGCAACGCAAACTTATTTTAGATGACGATGACAATGAAGACACCACAGAAATTTTGTGGCGCAATTAGGTGCTGTTATGAGCCGGAATTTTGGCAACAGATCTAACTAACAGGCACTAATTTGGAAGCCGCCGGCATACCAACTTTAAGCTTCTGTCGCACGCCTTCGCCAGCGAGAATACCGCTGGTAGCAGCTTGTCCTACGCCTCTTGTCCACGAACTGGAGTCGCCAATGATGAAGAGGTTAGGAACGTTAGTTTCCATGTTCTTATTGACTGAAATAGAGTCAGGATAGCTTTTGCATTCTGGTGCATAAAGCAAAGTAGACTCACCGGCAACACCAGGACAAATTTTGTCGAAGGCATCGAGATATTCGACGATGCTTTCTAAAATGCGGTGTGGATAAGCCAGAGAGATGTCACCACACTCTGCTTCCAAAGTGGGCTTGATCAAATTGTTTGTCAGCGACTTCGTTCTTCTACCGGCTTTAAGATCGCCAAGTCGTTGAACAAGCGGGCCTCCGCCTGCAAGCATGTTGGCAATTTTGGCAATCGTTTGCGAATACATTTGTGGATTTTTGAACGGTCTGGTGAATGTTTTAGAAACAAGAACAGCAAAGTTATTGTTCTCAGATTTTTCGTACATTTTTGAGTGGCCATTTACAAGCACATAGTCACGATGATTTTCTGGTGTGACGAAGCCTTTTGGATTCGAGCAGAAATTGCGCACCACATCGTTCGAATGCCGACTGCGATAATACAATTTTGGTTCGTAAAAACGTCTATCAACTTCTTCAGTAAAGAAAGCACTGGTCTCAACTCTGATACCAATATCAACTTGTCCAGGATTAATATCGAGAGCTTTATAGAATTCTTGTTGAGTTAGCCAGGCAGCTCCACCGCGACCAACCGAGACGATACAAAGATCGAAAATATCTTCCACTTCTTCTTCGGGTTTGCGATAGCGGTCTGAGCGCACTGCAAATTTTTCATTGCGGCGAGCCACTGAAACAACTTTTTTGTCGAAGTGAAAAACGATATTAGAGCCTTTGCTCTTAATTTCGTTGAGAATGCTGGTATTAATGGCCGGGGCGTTATCAGAGCCGCAGTGTAGAAGTTCTTGATAGTGATAAGTCATGCTGGCCATCGTGGCTTTTTTCTTGATCCACTCGAGATCTTCGGCATTGGGTTTAACCACCGGTATCTCGCAAGGAGCATGCTGCAAAATCGTAGCTCTGACCATATCCAGGCGTTTTTGCAGCTCAGCTTCGCCCACAAGGTCATAGAGCCGGCCACCAATCACAGGCGAAGCCGAAAGAATGACCTTAAAGTCGTTCCAACTGCCTGCAGACTGGCCGGGAGCACAGTAACTGCAAGCCTTGGGAGGACAAACAGTGAGTTTTCCCTGGTCGATGGGGCAAGCATAGCGCTTCTCATAAGTGGGGCCAACGTCGAATACGTGTACTTCGACGTCTGCGCCGGCCAGCTCTTTAAGAGCGAAAAGTCCGGAAGCGCCAAGCCCGATAAGCGCGAGTTTTTGCATGGTCTGTTTACTTCGGCCCCTGCGGATAAGTCAAACCCTAATCCTACCACCGTTTGACAGGTTGCTAAGAGAAGATTGCAGAGGCTTAAGCTAGTTTTTGTTAATCTATAAATAGGTTTTGCACCTTCCGGCACCGGTGTCGTCTCTGCTGGCCTAAGAAATTTTACAACCGTTAGGTTGTGCGGAAATACAACTTATGGTTGAGTGGGGCGCGGGAACTACCCCCGCACCCTCTCCCAGAACAGG